>NZ_LSRW01000067.1:0-81548 GCF_003104955.1 Steroidobacter cummioxidans
GGCTCGGAGATGTGTATAAGAGACAGGTCGTTGGGTTCGGCCAGCGGCCGGCGTGCGTCGCTCATTAGTGAAGGCGCGCAGACCGGAAATACCGGCGCATCCATGAGTCGCTCAGCCAAGACGTCCGTGTAGCCACCGGGCCCGTAGCGGATGCTGACATCGATGCGGTTGCGGACGAAATCGGTGAGCTCGTTGCCGGTCTCGATGCGTAACTTGACGTCGCGGCAGTCTTGGTGAAACCGATGCAGTCTGGGCGCGAGCCATTTGGCGGCGAAGGATTCCATGGTGCTGATGCGCAGATCGGCTGCGATCGGCGCTGTCGCCTTTTCCAATGCCAGATCGAGCTGCCCAAACAACTCGCGCAGCGACGCAGCCAGCCTTTCGCCTTCGGCGGTCAGTTCGACCGAGCGGAAGGCACGACGAAACAGCTGCACCCCGAGATAGGCCTCGAGACGTTTCACCTGTTGGCTGACTGCCGCCGGAGTGACGAACAGTTCCGCGGCAGCTGCTTGGAAACTCAAGCTGCGCCCGGCTGCTTCGAAAGCCCGCAGAGCGTTGAGCGGGGCAGGGTGACGGGGCTTCACGGTCGTTGGAGCTTGCCTGTCAAGTTAGTTTTCCTAACGTAGCTGCGAAAAATATCTCGTTTGTCGGCGCCGCGCGGCATTGGCAATGATGAGCCCATCGACAGCGAGGGCAGTCATCATGAGATTCGAAGAGCTGGGTCCGAACGTACTGATGTTCGTCGGCGACGACTACGAGTCGGTCGCCACGGCATTTCTCGACGGCAGTGACGTACTGCTGGTCGACTCGCTCGCCAGCGTGGCAGATGCGCGCTGGTTGCATGGCGTCCTGTGCGGGCAAATGGGCAAGACTGTGCGTGCAATCGCGGCGACTCACTTCATGAGCGACCACATCGCCGGCATGACACTGTTCCCGGATGCACTGACGATCGCACACCGACACTATCGCCAGACTTTCCTGTCGCAGAATCAGCGGGTCGATGAGCTCTACCGCGAGCCGCAAGTGGTCTTCGACAGCACCATGAAGCTCCGTTGGGGTCAGCACGAGCTGCACTTTCTGCACAATCCCGGCAAGACCATGGACCACGTCAGCGTGGACGTGCCCACGGCCGACCTGGTCTGTGTGGGCGACAACATCGTCGGCAACATAGTCTATCTGTCGAAAGCAGATCCAGTGCTGATTCGGACAGCCATCGGTCGGATACGGCAACTCGGTAGAAGCACGATCATCGGCGGGCACATGGGCAGGTTCTCTGCCGCTGTCCTCGACAACGCGATCCATTATCTGGACCGGTTGCGGGAGGCCGTTATCCGCATCCGTGTCGGCGCGCCGCTGCACGAGGTCGCCGATCGTATTGCCTCGATTGCCATCGAAACCTGTGTGGCGCCATCGGTCGAGCCGGCGTCGTTCGAGCGCCAATGGCATCAGAACAATCTGAAGGTCATCGTCGAGCAGTCGGTCTTCGCGCTCGACGCTTTCGCCTCGCAAGCAGGCAACGCATGAACAAGCACATCCGGCGGCGGGAATTCCTGTCGGCTTGCGCAGGTCTGGCGGGCACGGTGATGTTTCCTGGCAGTCGCGCTGTCGCGGCAGGCAATTCAGGGGGCTTGCGCATCCAACGGTTGGCGTGGGCGGGGATTCGTTTGCAGCTTCCGCAGGCGACCTTGTTCATCGATCCATTGATCAATCCCGACGAGTGGGGAGCCGCGCTCAAGGATCCGCTGATTCCCGTCGACGATGCGATCGGCGATACGTATGTTCTGATCACTCACACTCACGGCGATCATTTCGACGCGAAGGCCGCCGCAGCTGCGCTCTCTAAGGGGGGTGTCCTCGTACACCCGGCAGGAACGAATCCGCTGCCGATTCCGCAAGGTGCGCGCGTTCGACCGAGTGCGCCGTGGGAGCCGCAACTGCTTGGCGACTTCACTGCCACCGCGGTCCCCGCATCCGATGGCTACGGCGACCCGCAGTCGTCCTGGGTCGTGTCTGCGGGCGACCGCCGCATCTTTCATGGCGGCGATACGCTGTGGCACGGTCACTGGTGGCGCATCGGTCGCCAGTTCGGTCCATTCGACGCTGCATTTCTGCCGGTCAACGGCGCGCGTTTCGGCTGGCGTCAGCCGGTCAGCGGCCAGCCCGGCGTGCTAACTCCGGAGCAGGCAGTGGCGGCAGCAACCATCCTGGGCGCGCGCCGGCTGGTGCCCATTCACTACGGAGTCTCGGGCATCCCCGAATATGAGGAGGTTCACGATCCGGTCGGCCGGTTGCGCGAAGCCGCCGACAGGAAGTCGATCGAAGTCCAGTCGCTGGAGCCAGGTGAGTGGCTGGACTGGAAGTAACGAAGAGAGCGCAGGTCGGCGATCACTGTGCACCGTTGCCCAGACCGTCCAAGGCAACGGAGACTGCGTGCGAGATCTTCGTTTCGTCGAGCAGCAGCTTCTCGGGCGGGATTCGGTCGAAATCGCCGTTGATGAACAGTGCAGTCAACTCAATGCCGCCGCGCTTGGAATACAGATGCTGCCCCGAGACATCATCCATGCGGACCAGCAGCGACAGCGCTCTTTGCACGCCGGTATAGGGTTTGCCGTTCCAGCCAGCGGCCGTCGCGAACACGCTTTGTGAGGTTCCATCCCAGGTTGCGTTGCCCTGCAGATCGTACGATGCGCCGACGCGGGTGAACTCCGCGGTCATGATGGCATCCACCGCATGTGTTTCTTTCAGTTGCTGGCTCAGGATTGCATCGGCCGCTTTGGCTTTGTCGGAGAGGGTCTTGCCGGTGATCGGGTCGTAGATGCCGCCGACCTCGGTGGCGGCCGCCTGGGCGGCGCGTGTATAGACGCTGGGCGCAATCACGCGGAAACCCAGCTGTGCCAATCGCTCGCTCAGTTGTTTCTCATAGCGCGCCTTGACCAGTGAGTCGAGCGGGTGTCCCGTGGCGTCGACCGGCTTGAGCGCGACGGTCATGACCTGTTCTTTGATTTGTGCGCCGGACGCGGACGCGGGCAACGCTTCCTGCTCCGCCATGGGCAAAGTGCTGCGGGAAGGGCGCTTGCTGGTAGCTGTGCCGGAGAACTGTCGTATCGGCTCGCGCGAGCCTTTCTGAGTCAGCGGCCAGACGATGACATCGACCGCACGCTGCAGCCGGCCGACATCCTGGAGCGTCGCGGGCACATCGACATCGACAAACTTCTTGTTGACCAGCGCAACGGTCGCGGCGATGCCGCCGTATGCCTCGTAGATGGGTTGGCCCTCGACATTGAAGACCCCGATTTTGAGCGAGATGACGCCGAGGCGCCCGCTGTCGTGGATGCCGAAAGCTCGGTCGAGGCCCGAGAACAAGCCTTCTTTGGCGATCACATCTTCGACCACCCCATCCCAGGTAACGCGCTTGGCGTCCTTGAAAGGCACCTGCCGCGGCTCTAGATGGGCGCGAATGAATCCTCGCACCTGCAGGCGCTCCTGCAATGCCTCAATCGTCCGGCCGATGATCACCTCCCGAACCGGCTCCTTTACGTCACCGGTCAGTGGATCGAACCAGCCGCCGACGATGCCGCGGTATTCGTTCTCGACCGACTGATAGACATCCACGCCGTGGACCTTGAATCCCGCCTTGGTCAACGCCGCGGCGAGCTCGGTGTCGATGCTCGTCGCGATCGACTCGGCACCCTCGATGCTCGGTGCCACCAGGCTTGGCAGCACTGCGATGACCGGCACGGCGTCTCGCAGCTCCTGCGGCGGAACATAAAATTGCGCGTGCGCCGATGGACCGGCCATGGTCAACAGCCACAGCGCCAACATTCGAAACAAAGCACGCATACAGCAGGTCCCTGTTGATGGCGGCGATGTTTATGTCACAAATTTCGGCCGCCGCAGCCGCTACTATGCAATGCTGCAACGATCAGGGAGAAAATAATGAGAACGGCATCAAGATTGCTCGCAGGATTGCTGGCGCTCCTGCTCGCGCATTCGGCCTTGGCCGCTGCTCGCGAGCCGACAATTATCGAGCGCAGCTCGGTTGAATATCCGCCGTCCGCGCGGCGGGCCGGTCACGAAGGCACTGTCACTGTCTCGGTGGAGGTGCTCACTGACGGTTCCGTTGGAACCACGACTGTCGTTACGTCATCCGGCTCGCCCATACTCGACCAGGCGGGGGTGGATGCCGTGCGCGCCTGGCGTTTCGAACCGGCCACCGGCGAGGATGGCAAGCCGATCGCCGGCAGCGTTGCCGTGCCAGTCACATTCAAGCTTACCGACGCCAAGATTACGCCCAACACTGCGCTGAGCGAGTACACCGCGACCACCGAAGCGGGTCGTTTGGGCATGATCTGGATGGCGTATCACCGCTACCAGGGCTTCAATCAGGCGTTCCTGGAGAAATGTGAAGCGCTCGGCGTGAGTACCGCGGCGGCGCGTGCGGTCAATCAAAAACTCAACGCGGAGGCGGATGCCAAGGCCGGCAAGCTGGAGCAACTGCTCAAAATCGCACTCGCCAATAACGGCGCCGATCCCGACCGCCAGCTCGCCGATATGCGGCTGCGGCTCGATACGGATATCAAGCTGCGCACGGCCGAATTGGTTGGCAAGGCGACCGGACCGGACGGGCAACGGCGCCAGTGCGAAGATTTCCTGGTATATCTGAGCCGCATCGAGGGCAGCTTCCGCTTCAGCGACTACTACGAGCGCCTGCTGGCGCTTTGAGAAATCGGCCCAGCATCTATTCCATCGTAGCTAACAAAATCGAAGCGTCAGCCGGCAGAATTTTATAAAGATCGGGCCGCCACCCCATGGCGGCCAGGCCCGCCGCACTCTTTCCGCCGCGGGCTGTATGGGCTTGCCACCGCCGCTCGACTGGCAATTCGTAAAAGATGAACCTGAGCTGATGAAACGATGCTCGGCGGACACTTTTTTTCGGAGAAAGTCACACCGCGCGCTTGTTAGAGTCGACTAACTGGTCATCTCCTGGCTTGGAGGAAAGCCTAGTTCGCTGCTTGGGGATTGCGTTTTCGAACGATGCGGCTGGCGGCTACAGGCCTGCGTAAAACGGTGAAAATCTAACGACCGCCGCTCGTTCCCATGTCATCAGACGATGCTGAGGCTCGTCTTTGTTCGATTGAGAAAAGAAAAGAATCGAGGGGGATTTGAACGTATGAGTTCGACGGTAAACCGGTTTGCCACTAACGGCGTTGCAGTCAATGGCTTGGTAAGGGCGGCGATTCGCACGACCTTGGCTGCGGTCTGCAGCACCCCGCTGATGGCGGGTGGCGCGTACGCGCAGGAGCGGGGCTCGACTAACGATTTGGCGGCCCAGTCGCTCCAGGAAGTGACGGTGACAGGTTCGCGCATCAAGCGGGAAGGTTTCGAGGCGCCGACGCCCGTGGCGGTGATCAGCACCGAGGCGTTGCAGGCCAACGCTACATCGAACCTCGCCGACACGCTCAACACCATGCCGAATTTCCAGGGCAGCGCGACCCCGCAGTCTTCGGTGGTCACGGTGACTTCCGGCACTCAGGCCGTCAACGGCCTGAACATCGGTGGCCTGGGCGTGACCCGTACGCTGACATTGGTCAACGGCCAGCGTACCGTTGGCTCGACCCTGGAAGGCACGGTCGACGTGAGTGAATTGCCACAGCAGCTCATTACGCGCGTCGATGTGGTGACTGGCGGCGCCTCCGCCAGCTACGGTTCGGATGCGTTGACCGGCGTCGTCAATTTCGTGCTCGACACCAAGTTCACTGGCTTCAAGGCCGAAGCGTCTGCCGGCACGACCAACTACAGCGACAACGACAACTGGAAGGCATCGCTCACCTACGGCACGACCTTCGCCGATGGGCGGGTTCATCTCATCGTCAGCGGCGAAGCCAGCGACGATGAAGGCCTGCTGGTCGCCAAGCGGCCCTGGAACAATTACGGCTATGGCTTCGTCAACAACCCGGCCTTTACCGCGACCAACGGTGAGCCGCGGCTGATCTACAAAGATCAGTTCAGCCTGGCCACGGCGTCCTGGGGCGGCATCATCAACAACACCCGCGGTCAGATCGGCAGTTTCCAGCCGGGACACACCATCATGTTCGGGCCCAGCGGGCAGCAGATTCCGGTCGAGTACGGATCGCTCATCAGTGGCGCGGTGATGTCGGGCGGGGACTGGAACAATCCGCTGCTGCAGGTTGGCAACCAGAAAGGTGGCGCTGGCCTGACGCCCGATCAGCAACGCCAGAATCTGTTTCTACGCACCAGCTACGATCTGGAAGGCGGCGGCCAGGTTTTTACTTTTTCAGGCTTCCTACGGCCACCTGGAGTCGTTCTCGGCCAGCGTGCCGGTGTTTTACAAGCTGAGCTGGAACGTTCCCGGCGACAACGCCTTCATTCCGGCAAATATCGCCACGGCCGCCGGCTGCAATACCAGCAGCAGCGCGGCGTGTTTCAACTTCGGTACCATCAATGGCGATATCGGCGGCCAGCATCCCATCACCGAGCGTTCGGTGTATCGCTTTCTGACCGGCATCGATGGCGGCTTCAATCTGATGCAGACCGATTGGACCTGGGACGCCTACGTTTCCTACGGCCGCAGTACGCAGCACGTGATCTCGGGCAACACCATCAACCAGGTCAAGTACGACATGGCCATCGATGCGGTCCGCGATACGAATGGGAACATCGTGTGCCGTTCGACGCTGACCAATCCGGGCAATGGCTGCGTGCCGCTGAACTTGTTCGGCATCGGCGTGGCGAGTCCGGAAGCGCTTGCCTACGTCGGTGGCAATCCATGGAGCGCGGCGGAGCTGCGGCAGCTCGTGGGAGCCGTCAACTTCCAGGGTACGCCCTGGCAGGGATGGGCCGGTCCCATTTCGCTGGCCTTTGGCGTGGAACACCGCCGTGAGGAGACCGATGCCTCCGCCAATGACTTGGAGCGCGCGGCGCCAGGCGTATGCGCCCCCGGTTCGACCAAGTCCGATGGCAGTTGCTGGTTCCTGGCCGCGGGCTTGCCGTATTCGGGTTCGTTCGCTGTGACGGATGTGTATCTGGAGACCAATGTGCCGCTGGTCAAGGAGCTGCCGTTCGCCCGGGCGCTGGACTTGAGTGTGGCCGGGCGCGGGACCTACTACGATACGTTCGGTTCGACCGGCACCTGGAAGCTGGGCTTGAACTGGAATCCGTTCGACGATCTGCGTATCCGCATGGTGCGCTCGCTGGATATTCGCGAGCCGACGCTGATCGACATGTACCAGGGCGGTACCACCACGTCGAACAACATCACCGATAAGCGCGTCAACACCTCGAACATCACCTTCCAGTCCACCAACACAGGCAACCCGGATCTGCAGCCTGAGCGTGCGACCAACTCGATCGTCGGGTTCGTGTATCAACCGTCCTGGTTGCCGCGGTTCAACTTCTCCGTCGACTATTACTGGATCGAGATCGAGCGGGGCGTGAACACCCTGTCGGCGCAACAGACCTACGATTCCTGTGTGATGGCAGGGGTTCAGGCGGCTTGCGACGCGTTCACCGTGAGTGGTTATCACCCTGTCACGGGTGCCGACGGAGTCGTGTACCAGGTCCCGGACCAGATCACTGGCATGAGACTGGTGCCGCACAATTCGAACGGCCGCAAAGCCGAGCGCATGGAGATCGCAGCCAGCTACCGGATGTCGGCGGACTCCATCATCAGCGGCTGGAACGGCAACCTGGCCTTCCGGGGTTCGGCAACGAATTACATCAAGGACATCGAAGACGGTGGCATCCCGTACGTGCTGCCCAACGACCGGATTGGTAACAACTTCAGCGGTGGTCTGCCGCACTGGAAGTACCAGCTCCAGGGTATGTACTCGCTGGATCGCTTCAGCACGACGCTCACCATGCGCGGTGTGAGCTCCGGCGTTTACAACAACCTGTGGATCGAGTGCCAGACGAACTGCCCGACATTCCCAGGCGGTCCGGCGGGATCGCAGGCGGCGGTCGATGCGGCAAACTACGTCACCACCACCAGAAATCACATTGCCGGTGCGATCTGGTGGGACTTGGGCGTGAACTACAAGCTCGGCTTCGAGAAGAGTGAGACGGAGTTGTTCTTCAACGTCCGCAACCTGTTCGACAAGGATCCGGCCATCGCCGCGCGTCAGCAGTCCGGAACCGGCTGGGACTTCTCGCCGTCGAACAGCGCGCTGTACGACGTGCTTGGCCGCTTCTACCGCGCAGGCTTCCGTGTGCAGTTCTGAAGCGTGATGTAATGATGTAGTTCAAACGTCCCCGCGCTGCGAACCAGCGCGGGGCGTCTGCGAGGGATGCCGAGCAGTGTCATTGATAATTTGGAGTCGTGCTGTCGAGCACGGCGGAGGGGCGTAGGTGCAATCGAATCAAACTCGACGGACCCGATTTTCGCGGTTGTTGGGCGGTGTGTTCTGGATGGGGATGACGAGTGCGCTCGTCCTCGGCGTCGCGGGATGTGCCAACTACATGACGGAGCAGGGCTCCGCCGATACCCAGCCGGCTGCGGACTTGGGACCGATGGATGCCGCCAGCGTACCTCGCGCGCGTTTCATGACAGCGCAGCAGTACGCCAACATGATCAGCGATGTGTTCGGTAGTGATATTCAGATCGGCACGCCCATCCCGCCGCTGATGCGCTCTCCAGACGGCCTGCTGGCTACCACGGCTGGCTCGGTGGGCATCCCCGGTGGCCAGTTGATGCAATTGCAGCGTACGGCCACCTCCATCGCGCATCAGGTCGTCGACAAAGGCGACATCGGTAAGGAGCTGCCGGCACACCGTTCCTATCTCGTACCGTGCAAGCCGAAGGCGGAAAACGCGCCTGATGACGCCTGCGCGGCGAAGTTCATTCGTTCTACCGGCCGGCTGCTGTTCCGTCGTTCGTTGGACGATGCGGAGGTGGCCGATTGGGTCGGCAAGGCGCGTGAAGGCACCGGGCATCTGAAAGATTTCTACGCCGGCCTGGCGAGCGTGCTCGAGGGCATGCTGATCGATCCGATGGTGCTGTTGGTTGTGGATACCACCGAGCCGGATCCGGCGCGTCCCGGACAGCGCCGTCTCGATGCGTACTCACTGGCCTCGCGCCTGTCCTTCTTCCTTTGGAATTCCGTGCCCAACGATGCGGTATTGAAGGCAGCCGAAAGCGGTGAGATTCAAACGCCCGCCGGTCGTGCCCGCGTGGTCGAGATGATGCTGGCCAGCCCACGCCTGGAACACGGCGTGCGCGCGTTCTTCGACGATATGCTCCACTACGACCAGTTCGACTCTCTGGCGAAGGACGGCATGGTCTACTCCAGGGAAAGCGGCGCCGTGTTGAAGGACGCTCGCGAGCAAACATTGCGCACGGCGTACGACCACCTGGTGGTGCGCAATCGCGACTATCGAGCTTTGTTCACCACCCGCGACACCTTCATGTCGCCGGCACTGGCGTCGGTCTACAACGTCCCCGCAGTTCCGGGCTGGGCGCCTTATTCCTTCCCTGAGAACAGCCCTCGGAAGGGCATCTTGAATCAGATCAGCTTCCTGGCGCTGAATTCGCATCCCGGTCGCAGCTCGCCAACCCTGCGTGGCAAGGCACTGCGCGAGACGTTGCTGTGTCAGGTGGTGCCGCCACCGCCGCCAAATGTCGATTTCTCGGCGGTCGAAGATCCGGATGCGAACTTGCACACTGCACGTGAGCGTCTGACGGCCCATCGCGCCAATCCCGTGTGCGCGGGCTGCCACAAGATCACCGATCCCATCGGCCTGGCGATGGAGAACTTCGACGGAGCAGGACAGTATCGGACCAGCGAAAGCGGTGTGACGATCGATGCCAGCGGCAGCCTGGACGGTAAGGAATTCAACACTCCGCAAGGTCTTGCGGATGCCCTGCACGATCATCCGGGATTGCCCACCTGCCTGGTCAAGCGCATGTACGGCTACGGGGTGGGGGCTCTGACCACCGACGTCGATAAACCGCAACTGGCCTATCTCAACGAACGTTTCGCAGCGTCCGGCTATCGGGTTCCCGATCTGCTGCGGGCCATCGCGTTGAGTCCTGCCTTTGGAAATGTTGCCGAACGACCCGCCAAGCCGCTGCCGGCGATCAAGACAACCCATCTCATCAACAGCCAGGGTCTCGCGGCCCCCGGTTCTGTCGCTCAGTAAGCTTCAGGAGATACTCGAATGACACATATCACTCGACGCCGTGTACTGCGTGGCATGTTCAATGGCACGGCGGTGGCCGTCGGCCTGCCGCTGTTGAATTGTTTCCTGAACGATAACGGCACCGCGCTGGCCAGCGGTGCGCCCATCCCACAGCGCTTCGGCACCTGGAGCTGGGGCTTGGGCATGAGCAAGTCCATTTTCGTCCCGAAGAAGACCGGTCCCGGTTTCGATCTGCCCGAGGAGATCGAAATGTTCGCGCCGATCCGGGACAAGATGAACCTGTACACCAACTACAACGCTTATCGCGACGCTGCGCCCAACCTCTGTCACACCACCGGTTGGGTCATTCTTCGCAGCGGCAGCGCGCCGTTGAATCAGAATGCAAAACCCGGCGAGACCCTCGACGTCACCGTCGCCAAGAAGATCGGTACGACCACACGCTTCCCGATGCTCACCGTGACGGCCACGGGCGATCCGCGCGATACGCAAAGCTATGAGAGCGCCACTTCGGTGAACAACGCCGAAGGCTCGCCGCTGGCGTTGTATTCGAGCCTGTTCGGTGCCGATTATCAGGATCCCAACGCCAAGGACTTCACGCCCAGCCCGAATATTCTGGTGCGCAAGAGCGTGCTCTCCAGCGTCAGCGAAGACGCCAGGAAGCTGATGAATCAGGTGGGTGCTGAAGATAAGGCTCGCATCGATCAGTACTTCACCAATCTGCGGGAGCTCGAGCGTCAGTTGGATCGGCAGTTGGAGAAGCCCGAGCCGCGGGAAGCCTGCGTCAAGCCCAAGCTCCCGCCGGAGCTGGCCACCGGTGTGGACCATCAGTTGGTGTCGCAACGGCATCGCTTGTTCACCGACCTGCTGGTCATGGCCGTGGCCTGCGATCAGACCCGCGTGTTCAACGCGACCTACTCGAAGTCGTTCTCGTCCACGACCAAGTCGGGCTATGAGAAGCCGCACCACACGGCCTCGCACGAAGAGCCGGTGGATCCGAAGCTGGGTTATCAGCCCATGGTGTCCTGGTTCCTGCGGCGTGGCTTCGAGGAGTGGGTGTACTTCATCGAAGCGTTCTCGAAGGTCAAGGAAGGCGACGGAACCCTGTTGGACAACATGCTGATTTATGCGTCCACGGATCAGTCATTCGCCAAGATTCACTCCATCGACGGGCTGCCGATGTTCTCTGCCGGCAGGGCCGGCGGCAGAATCAAGACCGGCCTGCACATCGACGGCGGCGGCACGCCCGGCACGCGCTTGGGGTACACCATGATGAAGACATTGGGCGTCGACATTCCCTCCTGGGGGACGCAGTCGAACAACACCTCGAAGGAAATCAGCGAGATTCTGGTCTGACTTCGAAGGGATGAGCACATGAGACTGACAGTTGCAGTGACAGGAATCCTCCTGGCGTTGGGCATCGGCAGCGCGTCGGCGGCGGAATCGTCCGCCCGCGAACCGTATGTCGATGTGCCAATGCCACCGGGATTCAAGGTGGTTGCCACCGAGCTGGAAGGGCCGGTGTTCGCCGACTCGCGGGGCCGCACTTTGTATAAGTGGCCCATTGCCTCGTTGCGTAACGGGTATGCAGGCGATCCCAAGGACAAGTCGGCTTGTGAGGATGTGGTCACCACCAAGACGGGCGGTTACATGAGCCCTTATCCAGGCGGCTTGGACCTTCCGGATCTCGATACGCGCAAGAGCTGTGTGGCGCTGTGGCCGCCGGTAGTCGCGGATGCGAAGGCCAAGCCGGTGGGCGATTGGACCATCATCAAGCGCAGCGATGGCAAGCTGCAATGGGCCTATGACCATCAGCCTCTGTACACCTCGCACCTCGACCAATCTTCTGGGGACACGCTGGGCGGCACCGGCCTGTTCCGCAGGGGCGGCGATACTCCAGCCGAGCGGATGCCAGTCGGCCCGCCGACGGCCATGCCGCCGGGCTTTCGCGTCGAGGGCACGCTGAACGGCCGGCTGCTGGTGAATGACAAACGTTACTCGGTGTATGTCTCCGACGCGGATGGACCGAACAAGTCCAACTGCACCACTGAGATTTGTTTGCAGCGCTGGCTGCCCATTCTGGCTCCCGAAACGGCGCAGCCGCAGGGAGAGTGGTCGGTGGTCGAGCGCTCGCCGGGCGTGCGGCAGTGGGCGTTCCGTAAACAGCCGCTGTACACCCACATCCGCGACACTCGCGTCATGAGCTATGACGGCAGTGACGAGCCGGGCTGGCACAACGTGTACGCGCAGTCGGGACCTCGGTCTCCAAAGTCATTTACCGTTCAGAACACGACCTATGGTGATGTGCTTGCCGATCGTAACGGCAAGACGGTGTATTTCTACACCTGCGGGGATGACTCGGCAGACCAGTTGTCCTGCGATACCTTGGACAGTCCACAGCAATACCGCATGGCCATCTGCGGCGGCGGCGATCGGGCACGTTGCCATGAACTGTGGCATTTCGTGCAGGCTGCAGCCGGCGAGAAAAGCGACAGCCGGGTATGGTCGATCATCTCGGTTGATCCCACAACCGAGCGTCAAGTGTCTGCCGGGCAGGCGGGTTCGGTGCGTGTCTGGGCCTTCCGCGGCCGGCCGGTGTACACCTATTCGGGCGACCAGCAACCCGGCGAATTCCGCGGTCACTCGATGGGCGAGTGGCAGGGGCGCCGCAACGGTTTCCGGGCATTTTGGCTACGGGTGATCTGATATGAGGCTCGTTATGAACAAGACGTGCGGAATGTTCGCGGCGCTGGCGGCGACGAGCCTGGCAGCCAACCTGGCCTTGGCAGATGGCAGCGGGTCGATCGCAGACACGCGCACCATCGGCTACGTCACCACGGACCTGCACTGGGCGTTTCACCACACCCAGGATGTGGACAAGGACTGCCCGGAAGGGTTGGCCGGCTATGGGCCGCGCGAAACGTTCAAGGAGCTCTATCCCAACGGTGGCCCGGTCGAAAAGACCCAGCTCGCCCGGGAGAGCCTGAAGTTCTTCCCCAACGACAAGGAAATGCAGTTCCCCTACATCTTTGCCAAGGGAACGCTCGGTGAGGGCGTGAACCTCGATGGCAAGGTCGGACCGAACGACTATGTCAGCGCCTCGGGCGAGCAGGGCATCGATAACGCGCTGCAGAAGGTGCTCGGCTGCAACGCGCAGTTCCGCCGGCCCGAGGGCCAGCTGCAACTGTTCGGGAACAAGTTCGTGCGCACCTCGACCTGGAATCGCACGCTGATCGAGATCACCAACGTCGACAGTCTGGCCAGGTCGGACAACGTTGCAGTGACCATCTATCGAGGCCGCGATCCGGTATTGCTGGACGCCACGGGTGAAGGTGTGGCTCCGGGCGGCACTCAGCGCATCGATATGCGCTGGGGCAAGCCGATCATTCAGCACCTGAAGGGCAAGATTGTCGATGGCGTGCTGACCACCGAGCCGATCAAGCAAGGTATCTATCCTTGGGCGATCTATAATGACGTGCCGACGCTGCTGAACTGGCGCGACATGCGTCTGAAGCTGACCCTTACCCCCGAGCGGGCAGATGGTCTGATTGCCGGCTACATGGACGTGGAGAGCTACTATACGTGGCTGATCGCCTGGTCCACGCACCACCTGTCTTACGGGCGTCTGGATCCGGCGGAGTTCTACTGGGCGTTGCGCAAGATGGCCGATGCCTACCCGAACGAGAAAGGCGAGATGACTGCCATTTCCTCGGCGCTCGAGGTCAATATGGTCCAGGCATTCATTTCGCACCCCGACGCCACGGCAGGCGACCAGAAGATGACGGATGCAAGACGTTGAAGTTGATTGACACGAGGAATTTCTGAAACATGCATCGTTATCGTAGTGCGCTCGTTGCTTTGACTTTGTTGTCCGGTGTTGCCGTCATGCAGGCAGAGCCTGCACGCGCGGCCGCGGCCAGCACCTCGGTTGAGCTCGAATACATGACGTGGCCGGAAATCAAAGCGGCCCTCGCGGCCGGCAAGACCACGGCGCTTTTCTATACCGGTGGCGTTGAGCAGCGTGGCCCGCAGAACGCCACCGGCGGCCACAACATGATGGCGCGTCCCATTGTGAAGGCCATCGCCGAGAAGCTCGGCAACGCCATCGCGATGCCAGTGTTGCCGTTCTCGCCAACGGGCATGTCGGCCGACTTGCCCGGCAGCCTCGATCTGCCAGCGGAATTGCTCGGCACCGTGCTGGAGCGTCTCGCCGAGGACGCCATCGTCAACGGCTTCAAGACTGTCATTTTGATGGGCGACAGCGGTGGCGGTCAGGGACCGGACGGTGTCTACGCGGCCGTCGCGAAGAAGCTGGACGAGAAGCACAAGGCCAGCGGCGTGCGCGTGTTCTACGCGGACGAGAGCTACACCAAAGCCAATCGCGAGTTCAGCGACATCCTGGTCAAGGAAGGCTATCCGGCTGGTGCGCACGCCGGCATCCTCGACACTTCGTTGATGATGTATCTCGATACTGAGAATAAATACGTGCGCCGCGATCAGATCGCCAATTCGTTGGGCGATCCTGTGCGCCCGCGCGGTCAGAAGCCCGATCCCGGCTACAAGCCGTTGAACAACGGCATTACCGGCGACGCCCGTCGCTCGAGTGCGGAGATCGGCAAGCGGTTCTTCGATCACAAGGTCGAGACGGCGGTGAAGCAGATCAAGGCGCTGCAGGCCAGCAGCTAAGCCTTGCACCAATGTGACATGCCGGTACATCGAACACGGGCGGATAGTTGAATGAGAGTGAGATCGCGCGTGTTCGAGTTGGCCCTGCTGCTGGCTGCGGCGGCAGGGATGGGGGCGTCAGGGCAGGCGCTGGCACAGACCATCAATGTGCCGTGGGATGAGGCGCCGTCGAATCCAGATCGCTGGTTCTCGACGTTCTCGATCATCGCCTACGATCCCGAGACTCAGGAGTTGGGCGTCGGCGTGCAGTCACGCGCGTTCGGCGCCGGCGCCGCTGTACCTTATGCCGTTGCCGATGTCGGTGCCGTTGCCACGCAGGCGGCGGCAAACCGGCTCTATGGCCCCAAGGCGATCGAGCTGCTGAAGCAGGGGCTAAGCCCGGCAGAAGTCGTCAAGCGTCTCACCGACGAGGATCCAGGCCGAGACACGCGGCAGCTCGCGGTCATCAATGCGAAGGGCGAGTCTGCCGTCTATACGGGCAAGCGGGTCCTCGATCGCAACTCCGACAAAGCAGATCCCCTCCATCTGGGCGGCTATGCAGGCAGTGTGACCGGCAAGACTTTCTCCGTGCAAGGAAACACGCTGGCCAGCGAGGATGTGGTGAAGAGCATGGCTCGCGCCTACGAACAGAGCAAAGGAACGATGGGCGAGCGGCTGATGGATGCGCTCGACGCGGGCCAGGCTGCCGGAGGAGATACGCGGGGGATGCAGTCGGCCGGCTTGCTGGTGGTGCGTCCGGTGAAGCCCGGTTCGAACGAGGTCAACGAGCGCATCGTGGATCTCAGAGTCGATGATGCTGTCGATCCCTTCAAGGAACTGCGCCGGCTGCTGAACATCAGTCTGGGAACACCCCGCAAGCTCACCGACAGTTCCGCTGAGCTCGCCAAGGCCGGCAAATTCGACCAGGCCATCGAAGCACAAAAGAAGGCGCTGGAGATTCAGCCGAACAGCGATGTCTTTCACTATGCGCTGGCACAGCGCTATGCACAGGCTCAGCGGCCGCTGCAAGCGCTCGTACCACTTCGCGAAGCCATCCGCCTGCACCCCAATCTGGCCCGCCAGGCCATCACGGATCCGTTCTTCGCAGCGCTTCAGGACAACCCTGAGTTCAAGCGCATTGTCGCGATGGCAGGGCAGTTCTCCGGCGGGAAATAACATCCAAGCGCCGGAGCCCGCCGTAGCTGCGTAGGCCGCTGATCGCGGCTGCTGCCGGAAAAATCCAATACGCCGGCCGCGGTGCGGGCAATGATTGCAGGCATTGCTCGGGGAGCCGCAATGCCAGTCAACCGCTTCAGCCGTATCGTCTTCGCCTTCTTCGTGGCGGCAGGCGTTGGCTATCTGCTTGCGTCGATTGCGTTCACTGCGGCGAATCTGATCCGTCTGAGCGAAGTCGGCGCGGAGATTTCCCTGGCGGACGCCATGCGCACCGTTTGGTTCGATCTTCGCGGCCTGGCGCCTTCCTTGCTATGGACTCAGTACGGCAGCCTGATCTTCATCGGGCTGGCGATTGCATTCCCGGTCGCCGCGTTGCTGCAACGTCTGGCGATCCGCGCCAACGTCACCACGATTGCGCCATTCCTTTATCCGCTCGCAGGTGCCACGGCGATGGTCGCGATTCTGGTGCTCAGTTTCCAGGAATATGAGGTTTACGCGTTCGCTGGAGCACGCGGCTGGTTGGGAAACCTCGCTCAATGTTTCGCGGGCGCATGCGCCGGTTATCTGTTTCATCTCCTCGGTTCGCCATCGGAGGCACGTCCTTGATTCCACCTTGTTCGTTGTCACTTGCTGCCTTGGCAAGTGTGGCCGTCGCGACCGGCGCTGCCGCCAGTGATGTTGCCCACGACATGCAAGTCGAAGTGTTCTCGCAGGGCTTCGACGCACCGTGGGGATTCGAACTGTTGCCGGACGGTCGTGCATTGGTCACCGAACGTACTGCGGGACTGACTCTCCTGGCTGCCGATGGCGCGCGCCTCGCGACAATCGAAAATGTGCCGCCATCGTTCGTCAAATTGCAGGGCGGCCTGTTCGATGTGGTCGCGCATCCGCAGTTCGCGACGAATTCGACGCTGTATCTCTCGCTCGCGCATGGCACCCAGAAGCACAACACCACTCGAGTGGTTCGCGCGGTGCTACGGGACAACGCTCTGGTCGATGTCACCGTCATCTTCGACTCCACGCCGAAGGGTACGGCCGTGCACTACGGAGGGCGACTCGCGTTCATGCTCGACGGCACGCTGCTGGTGACAACGGGTGAGGGCGCGGACTATCGCGAACACGCGCAGCGTTTGGACAGTCTGCTGGGTAAAGTGATCCGTCTGAATGACGACGGCACCATTCCCCAGGACAATCCGTTCGTCGGTCGTGACCAGGCCCAGCCGGCCATCTGGTCGTACGGACACCGTAACCCGCAAGGCTTGTGCGTCGATGCGAAAACGGGATCCGTATATGTCGCCGAACACGGTCCACGCGGCGGCGACGAAGTGAATTTCATCGAGAGACAGGCCAACTACGGATGGCCGATCGCCACTCACGGCATCGACTATCCCGGCTCGCGTATCTCGCCGTTCGACTCATACCCCGGAATGCGCGAGCCGCTAGTGTACTGGACGCCATCCATCGGCGTGGGCGGCGTCGCTGTCTATCGCGGGGAAATGTTTCCAGAGTGGGACGGCGACATTTTCATCACCGCCCTGGGTGGCAGGCATCTGCGCCGCATCGATGTGGCCGGCGCCGAGGTGGTCAAGCAGGAGCGGCTGTTGGAAGATTTGCAAGCGCGTTTCCGCCAGGTTGAAATCGGCCGCGACGGTGCGCTCTATGTCGTGGTCGAGTCGATCGGCGACCGGCCGCACTCCGGGCGGATCTTGCGAATCACGCGGCCGATACGTCCCGCGCCAACAGTAGATTCGTCACGTCCGTCGACGTAGAGAGGCGTTGCGCGGCCACCTGTCTCGGCGATGATCCGGTGAAGAAACGAAACTCGCGGATGAAATGCGACTGGTCATAGTACCCTTGGAATGGGTCTGCGCCGCCCGTCGCATTGCTTTGACTATCTGGCTCGGCCGTGCAGCGTTGCAGGAATGCTCGATATGCAAGCTTGAATCGTACGATCCGGCAGTAGGCTTTCGCGGACATGCCCGACCATGCGATGAAGTGGCGCTCCATCGTGCGGGGATCGACACCGTATTCCTCAGCGGTGCGCGTTAGTGACGTGCATCCGCGGTCGATACGAATCCGGTTTATCAAACGCTCCACGAGTGAGTTTCGAGCGCGCATCGCCTCCCGCCTGCCGAGCAGGAAACGATCCAGCCGTGCGCCGATCTCTCGAGCCCCAGAGCAGACGGCCAACTCATCTTCCAGCGCGAGCAACCCGCGATCGTTCACATCGCGCAAGTCCACCGTGCGGTCGCGCAGATCCGTCAATGGCACGCCGATCATTCCTCGCAGACAGCCAGGTTCGAGCTTTACGCCGATCACTCTGATACGACCCTTGTCGCGGGTCACGATGGAACGGCTGCGTCCTCCAATCACGTAGCTGTGCCGCATGTTCGCTACAGAGGAAGATGTATCGAGTGGGTGACGCTCATAGCCGGCGCCGAAGACGAACACAATCTCCGCGTAGCCGTCGGGCATGTGCAATTCAAGCTTGTCGATGCTGCGCTCCGTCACGTCGGTGACGAAATACGACTTCACATCAGAGCGCAGCGATGCGTGTGGCTGTAACAGCCAATAGCTCATCTCGCCGCGCACGAGGGAGGGCGCAACTGATTGGTGCACGGTGAGCATTCGATCAGTGGAGCGTCGCATGCGCGAATCATAGGACGGAGGTGCAGGACGCTTCAACGGCTACTTTCCGCCGATGGGCAGGCTGAGAATCGGCAAGTTTCTGCCGAGTTTCATGCTCCCGACTTCGGTGCGTGCGCTTTCACATACGTGGCATGCGGATTGCACCCTCGCTCGTCGGGCACAGACGAACGCAGCCAGCTGGGCCGAGGAGGACTCAGGTTGGAGGCCAGCCGCAGTTTGCGGGCCCAATAAACAAATCAATGATGTGCGCGCCGGCCGCATCATCGGCAGTCGCGCCGAACTGACGAGGGGAACTTTCGATGACTCTATCCGGTATGGCTCGTCGCCGCGCGAAGGTTTTGGCGCTGTCGACGGTCAGTGCCACCGCACTGGCAACCGTTGCTGTCACCAACACGCAGGCGCAAAACATCGAATCTGCGCCGCTCGATCAGGTCGTCGTCACCGGTTCGAGAATCACACGCGATGGCTACGAAGCGCCGACGCCCGTCTCGGTGCTGGGGGCAGATGAGCTCAATGCATTGAACGTGGTGAATGTCGCCGATGCAGTGAATGTTCTGCCGGCTTTCTCAGGCTCGGCGAACCCGCGTTCGGCGAACGGAAATCTCTCCAGTGGCGCAACCGGCGTGAGCCAGCTCAATTTGCGCGGCATGGGGACGAACCGCACGCTGGTCCTGCTGGATGGTAAACGTTACATCAACGCGGCGATCACCTCGGGCAACAGCGCCCCGGACGTCAACTCCTTCCCAAACGCATTGATCGAGCGCGTTGACGTTGTGACTGGCGGTGCCTCGGCGGCTTATGGCTCGGATGCTCTGTCGGGCGTCGTCAACTTTGTGATCGACCACGACTTCACCGGCTTCAAGGGCGAAGTCCAAACCGGCATGACCAAGTACGAAGACGATAAGAGCATCAGTGCTCAGCTCACCTACGGCACGCCGTTCGCCGGCGGCCGTGGACATTTTCTTATCTCGGGCGAACACACGCACAGCGACGGCATCGAGGGTACCAACGATCGGCCGTGGGCCAAATTGCCCGCAGCCGTCATTGTGAATCCGAATTACGGCACGGGTGCCGGGCAGAGTACCAATGTTCCGCAGTACCTCGTGCGACGCGATGTCGGTCTGGTCGCCGGTACGCCGGGTGGCATCATCACCACCGGGGCTCTCAGAGGAACTTATTTTGGACCGAACGGCACCATTCATAGCGGCTATGACTTCGGCACCAATGTCGGCAATAACTTTCAACAAGGCGGCGATTGGCGCTACTCGCGCATCGAAGACGGCATCGACATTGCGGGTAGCGTCGATCGCAACGTCGGCTATCTGCGCACCAGCTATGACTTGACGGACAACGTCAATGCATACATCGAAGGCCAATATTCGCAGACGCGTACCACGAATACTGCCAATCCAAATCGCCGCTTGGGTAACAACACCGTCCGTATCGACAATGCCTATCTGCCGGATTCGCTGCGGCAGCAGTTGTTGGACGCCGGCGAAACGACGTTCAGGATGGGCACCACCAACGCCGATATGGAGCGCTTTTACGGTGACTACCGTCGTTCCTTGTATCGCGTCGCCGGCGGCCTCGATGGCGCGTTCGACGCGTTGGGCACGAGCTGGAACTGGGACACGTATGTCCAGCACAGCAAGACGACTCTCGAACCGCGCACCTACAACAACGGAATCACGCCGAACTATCTGAAGGCGATCGACTCCGTCATGGTCAACAACGTTCCGACCTGCCGCGTGAACGCCGACGCAGATCCGTCCAACGACGACCCAGCCTGCGTGCCGTACAACCTGTTCGGTATCGGTGTGAACGACCAGAGTCAGCTCGATTACGTCGTGGGCTTTTCCTACCGTCACGAAGTGCTGCAGCAGGACGTCGCTGCATTCAACGTGAGCGGCGAGCCGTTCAATTCATGGGCGGGTCCAGTGTCGCTGGCAATGGGGGCCGAACACCGCATCGAAAAAGTATCGGGCTGGGCCACCGACCGCGACGAGGCGACCCAATTCTTCGCTGGCAACTACAAAGCCACCCAAGGCAAATTCAATGTCACCGAAGGCTACGTTGAAACCGTCGTGCCGCTGGCCCGCGATCTGAAAGCGGCACAAGAGCTCGACCTGAACGCGGCCGTGCGTGCGACCGACTACTCGACTTCCGGCTACGTGACGACCTGGAAAGGCGGTCTGACCTGGCGGCCGATCGAAGATCTGCGCTTCCGCTTTACGCGCTCACGCGACATTCGTGCACCAAACCTCGGCGAGTTGTTCACGGGCGGTCAATCGGGTTCGGGGGGGACGTTGCAGGATCCATTCCGTGCCACCAACGGTATTCCCGAGCTGCGCACCCAAGCGTTCTCGACCACCAAGGGCAATCCGAACCTCAAGCCCGAAGAAGCGGACACGACGGGATTCGGCGTGGTGCTGGCTCCCCGATTCCTGCCAGGCTTCCAGATGGCGATCGACTATTACAACATCGACGTCTCAGGTTCGGTGCAGGCACCGATCGCGCAGAAGGTGGTCGACCTTTGTTTCCAGGGAAATGCGATCCTCTGCCAGGCGATTACCCGTGAGCCGCTGGCGCCGGGCGATCCGTTCTCCGTCGGACAGATCTTCGAGGTGATCACACAGCCGCAAAATCTGATCGGACAAAAAGCCAGCGGCATCGATGTCGAAACCAGCTATCGCTTTCCGCTGTCCAGCATCGCTGGCTCCTTGGGCGGAAACATGGTGATCCGCGCGATGGCCAGCCGCGTGCTGAAGCTCGAGACTCAAGATACCGATGGCACGATTTACGATGGCAACGGCGTCGTCGGCGGTTGGGGTGCCATTTCGCCGTTCGCTGGCCTGACCTCGCCGAAGCTGCGCGGCTTTCTTTCGGTCAGCTATCAAGGCGAGGCGCTCACGGTGACCACGATTGTTCGTTATACCGGTCCCGGCGTGTATGCCAATGGCTTCATCGAGTGCGCCACCGACTGTCCTGTGTCGATGACTGCGGCTCCGACAATCGAAGACAACGATATCGCTGGCATGACGACGCTCGATCTGTCCGGCTCCTACAAGTTCGACAGCTTCGAGCTGTTCGGGACCGTCGAAAACCTGACGAATCACCAGCCGCCCATGATTGGCGGCTCTCTGACCAATTCCTACTGGCAGGGTCAGGGCAACGCCGACTACGACCGGGTCGGCCGTCAGTACCGCATGGGTGTGCGGTTCAATTTCTAGAAGAACGGCACCGTCATGCCGGGCAGGCGAAGTCGGATGTCCGACTTCGCTTCCTTCGGCTACGACCAAAGCTCACATTTCGCAGTCATGAAAAGTCGGAAACATTTCGATGTCTGATCACAATTGTCTAGCTCGCACTGCGACGCAATTCAGGAAAGGCGTGTATCCCAATGCATGGGCCGTGGCAGATGTGCGGCGCTTGCGAGAGCTCGCCGAGCAAGGAATATCGCCAGGGCAGGTCGCCAAGCTGCTACGCCGTTCCGAATCGGCAGTCCGCAACAAGGCCTGCCTGCACGGCATTTCTTTTCGGCGGCAGGTGCAGAAAACAGCGACGGTCGAAGCTCAGTTGGAACAGGTCGAGGCTTCCGTCGCTTCCTGCTGAAGGCTATGCGCGCAGGCGGCGAGAGGAGTGAGCCATGTCAGTGGATCTGCCGTCGGGTGAAACACTGCTCAATGAGCCTACCTTAAACAAGGGCACGGCATTCACGGCGGAAGAACGTCAGCGCTACGGCCTCGAAGGCCTGTTGCCTCCTGCAATCGAGACCCTCGACCGACAGCTCGAGCGAGTGCTGCATCATCTGGATGCAAAGCCGAACGATCTGGAGCGCTACATCTATCTCACTGGTCTGGCCGATCGGAATGAAACGTTGTTCTTCAGGACGATCATGTCCGACCCCAACCGATTCATCCCGATCGTCTACGATCCGACGGTGGCCGATGCCTGCCTGGCCTTCGGTCACATTTTTCGGCGGGCGCGTGGCCTGTATCTGACTCGGGATCGCAAGGCCCATTTTGCGCAGATCCTGCGACATTGGCCCATGCAGGACGTGCGCTTCATCTGCGTGTCGACGGGCGGTCGTATTCTGGGACTTGGCGATATCGGTGCCAACGGCATGGGCATCCCTATCGGCAAGCTGCAACTCTACACTGCCTGTGCCGCAGTGCCGCCGCATCAGCTCCTTCCAGTGCTGCTCGACATAGGCACAACCAACGAGGCGCTACGCGCCGATCCTCTTTACCTCGGCCTGCGCGAGACGCCGCCCTCGGACGATGAGGTCGATGAGGTCGCCGACGCTTTTGTCGAGGCGGCGAACGAAGTGTATCCGGGCGTCTGCATTCATTTCGAAGATTGGAAAGGAACCGACGCGATGCGCCTGCTGGAGCGCTATCGAGACAAGATCCTTTGCTACAACGACGACATCCAGGGCACGTCCGCTATCGTGGTGGCGGGGCTGACGACGGCGCTGCAGATAAAGCGCGAAAAATTCGCCGACCAGCGCGTGCTGTTCTACGGCGCCGGTTCTGCCGGTCTCGGCATTGCGAACATGATTGTCTCGGCGATGCAGCTCGAGGGATTGTCCGAAGAGGCAGCGCGCTCGCGCATCGCCATGATGGATATCAATGGCCTGCTGGTGACCGCACGCGACGACCTCAACACCTGGCAGCGACCTTTTGCGCGTGAGGTCGAGCCAGCAAGCGATCTTCTCGAAGTTGTCAGGTGGTTCAAACCCACCGCATTGATTGGCGTAAGCACTCATGGCGGCGCTTTCACCGAGGCGGTAGTTCGGGAGATGGCCAAGCTCAACCGGCAGCCCATCATCTTTCCGATCTCCAATCCGACGGATCGGGCCGAGTGCTCGGCCGCTCAGGCCTATCACTGGACTGGCGGCTCGGCGCTCTTCGCGGCTGGAGTTCAATTCGAAGATGTCGAGCTCAAGGGGAAAAGCCTGCATCCCGGACAGGCCAACAATTTCTACATCTTCCCGGCCATCGGTCTGGCCGTCTATGCGACGAAGCCGAAGCGGATCACGACCGAAATGTTCATTCATGCGGCGCGGGCGGTCGCCGATCAGGTCGATCAGGGCGCGCGCGATCGTGGGATGCTCTTCCCGCTCCAGACTGACATTCTGGAGACCGAAGTCACAACTGCGGTCCGCGTTGCCGACCATATCTTCGATCGCGGGCAGGCCGGCGTCGAGCGACCCGTGGACGTCAGGGCCTGGTTGGAGAAGCTGCTCTACAAGCCGGAATATCTGCCGCTCTGACGAGACGGGATCCTGTCGCTCCGTGGCGAGAGGGGACGTCCAGTTTCCATAAGTTGCTTGATGCCGTTTGGATAGACGGCATGGGTGTCAATTTGCATCGTTGCACGTAGACTTGCTTGGGAATCGCGCCCCAAGTCAGAGGCCGGAGATGCAGACGCAGCGAAGTTTCGCAGTGTTGCTGGCAGCATTGATGCTTGCGGTCGGCTTGCCTCTGTACATCGCCGCTGCGCAGACCGACAGCGACCTCGAGCTTGAACTCCTACCCGGGGAGATCTGGGAGCGCGGCGATGGTCTGGGTTACAACATATCGTTGAACCTGGGTAAGAACGGCCAGTACGTTGCCAGGTGGGTCGGATGCCTCGGCCAGTACGGCCACTCTGAGGGAATGTGGAACGAAGTCGAAGGCGGCATCGATCTCAAGCCCGCTCGTGAGCAAGGCATGATGCAGGGTCACTTGAGGCACTTGAGACGAGTGGCTCTGAGTGGTGAGGTGAGGCTGATCCCTCCTGAAGACATCGATAACGCCAAACGGTTTGATAGGGGCGGGGCCTTCAGCACTTTCTATGCCTTTACCCTTGCTCGCTTGGTCGAGGACACGCCGTCCTCTAACAAAACAACGGAACCGCTGCGGTGAAACCCAGAGGCGTTTGTTCGTCCGCATATCGCCGCGCGGCTCATTCTTGCCGCTATGTGTCCCGGATGGACACAGTACGCTTTCTTTTCGCCTTGATGGCGTGCGCCGGCACTGCAGCTCATGCCCAGGATTCGAGCTGTCAGCAAGCTCTCGAGCCTGTCCATAGGCCCACACCTGAGTATCCCTCGCCACAACAGGCGGAGCCCTATCTAAGGGGCTCATCGTACATGCACGTCTTTGTTGAAGGCACCATCGCAGTGGAGCTCACGGTGAGTCGCGACGGCACGGTCTCGGACGCTCGAATCGTGCAATCGAATTACAAGCCCGTCGGACGCAATAGATACAAGGCGGGTTACTTCGATGGTTTTCTAGAGATGAATGTGCTTCCCACCGTGAAGGCGTGGCGCTTCTCACCAATATCGGAGCCGTGCACAGGTCAGTTCAAATTCACTTGGAAATTCGAAGATCGTGAGCCGTTGCAACCGACCGGATAGTTCCCAAAGATGAAGGAGCTCGAACAGCAAGCGACGTCTCGGCGCAGTTGGCGTTGGTATGGGAAGTTCTTCTTTGGCTTCTATGCAGCTGGATTTGCGTCATGGATGATCGTTCTTGTCGTCGCACTGTTCATTGCGGGGCACTCGTTCGTTGAAGTGTGGGTGGTTCGATTCAACGGGGTCGTCATGCTAGGTTTCGGTCTGGCATGGTCGCCCCTCATCTGGCGGCATCTGAGGTGACGGAGTGAAAGCTAACAACCGGCTCGAACCTTACCCATGATGCGAGAGACCCGCGCGCGTGAGCAGTAGCATGGCGACAGGTCATGCGCCCGTGCCAGAGCCGCCGTCACAGGTGCGACCGTTCTCGTTGTTACACCAACCCTCGTACCGGCCGACGCTTGGCTGAATCCAAGCGATCCTTCGAGCCGATCTATACCCAATCGACCCACTGGCCCCGCCCGTTCATCTTTATGAAACATCCAATGTCGTTGCTATTGCTGATGCTGCCGATGCTGCTGGCGGGCCGCATGGCGCAGTCTGAGGTAACGTCCTGGCTCGATCCGGTTTCGGTCGCCACGATTACCTCTCAGGCCGAGCCGCTAACCCTGGTCCGTGTCGCGACCTCCAGCAGGACCAAGCGCTCGTTCGCGGAGCTTACTGCCATCGAGATCAATCGCATGGGCGCCCGGCGCCTGTACCTGGTGCTGACGCCTCGCATGTCAGACATGGTCACGCCCGATCAGCGGGTCAGCTTCGAACGCTCTTTCGAGCAGGCCGAAATCCGCCTGGACGAGCGCTCTGTCGCCCTCGCTCGATACACGGACAGCGTTGCCGAACTGGGGATCGGTGAGCCGGCACTGCTACCGATCTTTGGATCGCGGCACATCTACTACCCGATCGAGCGCGCGCAGTTGCATGCGATGGCCACATCGACTCGGTTCGAGTTCATAGCGCTCGGCCTGTCGAATCCGCAACCTTACAAGGAAAGAAACGAGGGCCGGCGCAGCCTCGGCGAGTTCGTCAGCCAGCTGCCCGGCGCCACGGCGGATTTGCAGAAGAGCGAAGCACCGTGAGCGCGCGGCCCCAGAGCTGGTGTCAGCTCCCGTCCCGCGGTGTCGCGGTCACCGTAGGCAGGTAGCGGGGCGGCTTACGCGCCTGGGTGACTTGCTCGAATGCGTAGGCGAATTCGATCAGGCGTGCCTCGCTCCAGGGCCGTCCCATAAAAACGATACCGATCGGCAAGCCGAAGCTTTCACCCATGGGTACGGTGATGCTGGGCGTTCCTGCGACTGCCGCCGCTCCATAACCGCCGCCGACGAAGTGGTCGCCGAGCACGACATCCGTCAGCCACGCCGGCGCGGCTGCAGGTGCAATCAGGACGTCGAGCTTTTGCTTGCTGAGAGTCGCTTCGATGCCCTCGGTTCGTGCGAGCCGTCGCGCTTTCTGGCGCTCGTCGTTGTACTTCCGGTCGGTGAGCGAGCCTTTCGCTTGAGCCTGCTCGAGCAGTTCCTGGTCGAAGAATGGCATCTCTGTAGCAGCGTTCTTCCGGTTGAATTCGATGAGCTCTGTGAGCGACTTGACCGGCGCGTCGGCAGCAGCGAGGTAGTCGTTCAGGCCATTCTTGAATTCATAGAGCAGCACTTCGAACTCTGCCTCATCCCACTGCCCGGCGGTGGCAATTTCGGCATCGACCACTTCGGCGCCCGCGGCCCTCATCGCGCCGATGGCGCGTTCGAACGCCTGGTCCACGTCGGGGTGAAAGCCGGCCGACTTGCGCAGGACGCCGATGCGAGCCCCTTGCAGGGCATCCTTCTTCAGGTGAGTTTGATAGTCGAAGGTTGCGTCGCTAGGAGCTGCGGCGCTCGCGCGGTCGGCGGCATCGGGTCCCGCAATCGCCGAGAGCAGTACGGCGGCATCCGCAACGCTGCGTGCCATTGGGCCGGCGGTGTCCTGGCTCTGAGAAATTGGAATGATGCCGCTGCGACTGACCAGTCCAACCGTTGGCTTGATGCCGACCAGGCCGGCGACTGCGGACGGGCAGATGATACTGCCGTCGGTTTCCGTGCCAATCCCGGCTGCGGCCAGGCTCGCAGCAATGGCCGTGCCTGTGCCGGAGCTGGAACCGCAAGGGTTACGGTCCAGTGCATAGGGATTCTTGGTTTGTCCTCCGCGACCGCTCCAGCCGGATGTCGAGCGCGATGAGCGAAAGTTCGCCCATTCGCTGAGGTTGGTCTTGCCGAGGATCACCGCGCCTGCCTCGCGCAGCTTGCGAACGAGGAACGCATCGGACTTGGGGCGATGCTCGGCGAGCGCGAGCGAGCCCGCCGAGTTCACCATGGGTGTCGCATCGACATTGTCCTTCACCAGGATCGGCACGCCGTGCAAAGGCCCGCGCACCTTGCCTGCCCGTCGTTCATCGTCGAGCGCGGCGGCTTCGTCGAGCGCATTCGGATTGAGCTCGATCACCGAACCCAGCACAGGGCCAGCGTCATCGACTTCAGCAATCCGGTCGAGGTAGGCCTGCGTCAGCTCGCGACTGCTCAACTGGCCGCCGGTCATCCGCGCTTGCAGGGTCTCGATGTCGGTCTCTGCAAAGGCGAAATCGCCCGGTGTTGCCGGTGTCGCCGCAGCCTCGGTTTGGACCTGGGCCGGCGGTTTCGGGGTGCAGCCAAGCAAAAGAACAGGCAGCGCAAGCAGCAGCGTCAGACGCACGAGGGCTCCCTCATTGTTTTCGGTGACCACACCATACTGCATCGTCGTGCGGGCGAGAATGGTCCGTCAGCACCACTGTAGGGCATGAGCATTCGACAGGTTGAGCTGCCTTCACCCTCCATGATTTGCGCCAAAGCAACGCCCTGGGTGCATCGCTGTAACAAAGAAAACATCGCATTCACTCGGTGACGAGATTGCGCGCGGACACGAGGCGACGTGGAAAAATAACGCCGCTTTGCTCTGAATTACGAATGAAAAATTTTATTCACATGCAGTACGTTGCATGGCGATCCATATCTCGACGCTGCAGCTCACCGGCCCAAGGCGGACGGTTCGAATGTCGGGATGGCAGATCAGTCGTTTTTTTATCTGATAACAAATTCGGTTCAGGGGGATGGCATTGAATATTCCAATGGCAGCTGCTAGGCAGCGTTCCGACGTCGCCGTTTCGGTGCGACGTGCATTAAGGGGCTCGGGATTCCTGGTGGGATTGGCAACGGTGTTTGCTACGGGGACAGCGATGGCGCAGGACGCCGGCCCCCAGGTCGAGGAAGTCACGGTGACGGGTTCGCGTATTTCGCGTACCGATGGTTTCGAAGCGCCGACGCCAGTGAGCGTCCTGGGCGAGGACACGCTCAAGCAAATGGCGACCACGACCATTTCGCAGTCCGTCATCCAGATGCCGCAATTCTCCGGCAGTCTGACCTCGAGCAATCTTTCCTCGAACGTGGGCACAGGCACCGCCGGCGCGAACCTGCTGAACCTGCGTAACCTCAACGCGAACCGCACGCTGGTGCTGTTCGACGGCAAGCGCCTGGTGCCCTCGATCGTGGGCAGTGGCAATAACGCCGGCGCGGTGGATACGAACTCCATCCCCGGCGAGCTGGTCCAGCGCGTGGAAGTGGTGACGGGCGGTGCGTCTGCGTCCTACGGTTCGGACGCCGTCGTTGGCGTGGTGAACTTCGTTCTCAACAAAGACTACGTCGGCAACAAGATCACGGTCCAGGGTGGCCAGTCCGAGGAGGGCGACGGCGAGACTTTCAGGATGGCTCTGACCCACGGCAGCGAGTTTGCCGATGGCCGCGGCCATTTCCTGCTGGCGGGTGAAATGACCGAGGACGACGGCGTCTTCGGTACCCATCGCAAGTGGGCCGACAACGAAAACTGGCAGCTCATGGCCAACCCCGCCTATACCACCACGAATGGATTGCCTCGTTTCATCATTGCCCCCAATGTCGGTCCGGGCAACGGCACGATGGGCGGCCTGATCATCAATTGCAGGGTCGGCACGTCTACCGCGAATTTGAACGCGAACTCCGTCCCAGGAGCTGCTCCCGGTACTCGCTGCCCAATTCAGAACACCCAGTTCGTCCAAGGTGGCGCAACTGCGCCGTTCAACTTTGGCAGCTTCGTCAACAACGTCCCGGGCACCACCATGCTGGGAGGAGACTGGGAGGATGCGCGTATCGATCAAACCACGAGCATTGCTCTACCGCTCGCGCGTCGCAATTTGTTCAGTCGGCTGAGCTGGGACCTCACCGATACCACCAATGTCTACGCGGAGCTTGGCTGGGCCACCACCCATTCGCACAACCGCTGGGTGGTGCCCAACCTCAACAATGGCGGCACGGGTGCCACGATTCTCTCCGGCAATCCGTTTATTCCAGCGAACTTGCAGGCAGAGATGACTGCCAACAACGTTTCGCAGATCACGGTCGGAACGTTCAATGGCGACATGTCGCCGTTGCAGGGTATCAACGACCGCGAGACGCGGCGCGCCATGCTGGGTGTCGAAGGCAGCTTCAATTTCATCGGCACCAACTGGACCTGGGATGCCTACGGCGGCTACGACCAGACGAACATCGTTTCCAAAACGCCCGGGGTTGCGGTTACGGCGAACTGGACCGCTGCCACGCGTGCCATTCGTGATGGCAACGGCAACATCGTTTGCGATCCGGCCTACTTCGCATCTTTGACGGCATCCAACATCGCCAGAGGGGCAGCTCCGCCGCAAGCAGGCTGTGTGCCCTATAACCCCATGGGCCTGGGGGTCAACAGCCAGGCGGCCATCGACTATGTCTCCTCCACCGGCTGGTCGGACATGACGATCCGGCAGTACCAGGTGGGTGCGAATATGAGCGGTGAGCCGTTCTCCACCTGGGCGGGGCCAGTGTCCACTGCATTCGGTGCGGAGTACCGCAGGCAATGGGTGGATGGCGCCGTCAGCGACCTCGACCAGGCCAATGCTTTCTTCGCCGGCAACTACAAGGCCACGGACGGTTCGTTCAACGTGAAGGAGGGTTACCTCGAGACCATCGTCCCGCTGTTGAGGGATGTGCCATTCGCGGAAGCTGTGGATCTCAACGCAGGCGTTCGTGAGACCAGCTATAGCGTTTCCGGCGATGCCACCACCTGGAAGATCGGTGCCAGCTGGACGCCGGTGTCGGATATTCGCTTCCGTTGGACCCGTTCGCTGGACATTCGCGCCCCGAATCTGGGTGAGATGTTCAACCCCGGCGTGGTGGGCACGGGCAACACCGTTGATCCGTTCGATGGAGCGTTGAATCCTGTCACCGGGCTGCCGACAGGAGCCGCGTACTTGCTGAGGTCCACTACGCCTGGCAGCACTGCGCTGAAGCCGGAGCGGGGCTACACCACTGGCGTTGGCTTGGTCTTCCAGCCGCGCTTCATTCCAAGGTTCAACTTCTCGGTGGACTACTACGACATCGTGATCAAGGACGCCATTTCTTCGTTCAACAACGCCACGATCCTGCAGCAGTGCTTCAATCACTACAGATCCACGAGCTCGCTGACGGGTAACCCGTTCTGCGACATGATCGAGCGTGAAGGGCCGCAGACGGTGAATGGCGTTTTCAATCAGGTGTCCCTGATCACCGGCTCGCCGCTCAACCTGGCTGGCGTGAGTCAAAATGGCATCGACGTGAACGCCAACTACTCCTTGCCTCTGCCAAGGGGTGAGTTGCGGTGGTTTGGCATGACGTCCTTCATCATGCAGTTGAAGACTCAGGATCCAATCAACGGTGAGCTGAATGGTCGCGGTGTCATCAACACGGGTGGCGTATCGGGTATCAACTCCGGCACGATTGCGCCGCGCTATCGTTATCTCACTTCGCTGACCTACGCCCTGGACCCGGTGACAGTGACACTGCAGATGCAAGGCATCAGCTCGGGCACCTACGCCCGCGGCCTGCATGCCTGCGAGAGCAACTGTCCTCCCGAAGTTCTGAGCGGCGCGGGCTTCACGACCATCAATATGAACCGCATCGATTCATATCAGGTGTTCAGGCTCAATATGACCTACAACCTGGGTCGCTGGGGTGAGATCTTCGGGGTGATCGACAACCTGACCAACGAAGATCCGCCGATGATCGCCGGCAGCTTTGGTGCTGGCTATTACCAGGGACAGTCGAACGTGGACTACGACCGCATCGGCCGGCGGTTCACTCTGGGCTACCGCGGGTCCTTCTAACGCGGGCGTCTAGCGATGGAACGAAGCGGGGACCGGGCAATCCGGTCCCCGCTTTTTTATGGGCGCTAAAGCTCAATGGCGAGCTGAGTGGGGCTGTCGAATGCGCACCGGCACACCTTTCGCGGCCGGTGTCTTCGACAACTGCTCATGATGATTCAGAGGCACGAGCGGATTGAGCTCCGGGTAGTAGCCCGCGACGCATCCGTCTGGAAGGTCATAGGGTGTCACCGCGAGACCCGAGACCTCGCGTGCGATCCCGTCGTCGTAATCAGTTGTCAGCGTGACCAACTCGCCCTCTGAGAGCAGTGCGCGCTGCATCTCCCGGGCATTCATGAGAACGATCATTCGATTGCCTTCCAGGCCGCGCAGGCGATCGGCATCGTTGTAGATCGTGGTATTGAACTGATCGTTGGCACGCAAGGTGACCAACCGGAAGCGCCCCGGCGCTTCACCGGTGCCGCCCGCATCGAGCACGGTGGGGGCAGTGAATTCCGCTTTGCCGCTCTTTGTCTTCCAGATCCGGTCGTGCGCCTCGTTGCCACGATAGAAGCCGCCTGGCTGATTCATCCGCGCGCTCATGTCGTGGAATTGGTCAGGATAGGTTCGCGCGATGAGCTCGCGGATGGCGGCATAGTCATCGGTCCAAGCATCCCATTGCCAGCGCGGATTCGGCGGCAGCGTCGCCTTGGCGATGCCAGCGACGATAGCGACTTCGGACTTCAGACGCTCGCTCGCAGGCTCACGCCTGCCGATCGATCCGTAGATATGACTGAAGCTGTCCTCGATCGTCACAGTTTGCGGGCCACTGGCCTGCATATCCTGCTCGGCACGCACCAGACAGGGCAGCAGCCAAGCTTGTTCTCCAGGGAGCAGATGCGTGAAATTGAGGCGCGTCGCAATGTGCACCGTGAGCTCCGTGCTTCTCCATACCTCGTGCACGCGTGTCTGGTCCGGCACCGCGCGCGCGAGATTGCCGCCAAGCCCGATGAATGCTTTTGCTTCGCCGCTGAGCAGCGCTTCGAGGAACTCAACCGTGTTGCGTCCTTTCTCGCGCGGCGGATCGAAACCGAAAATCTCTTTCAGTTTGTCGAGCGGCACGAGCTCGGGCTTCTCTGAAATGCCGACCGTGCGTTGCCCCTGAACGTTCGAGTGCCCGCGGATTGGCTGACAGCCGGCGCCCTGTCTTCCGATGTTGCCGCGTAGTAGCAATAGATTGACGAGCAAACCGATCGCCTGCGATCCATAAACCTGCTGCGTGAGTCCCATTCCATAGATGCCGATCACGTTGCGCGCCTCGGCATACACATCCCCGGCGCGCTCCAGTTCGGCGCGGGTGAGTCCCGAGTGATGCTCGATCTCGTCCCAGCGGGTCGAACTCAGCTTGGTGAGAAAGTCTTCCAGCCCGTGCGTGTGCTCGGCGAGAAATCCTCGATCGAGAACACCGTCGCCCGCAGCAGCCTGCGCGATTGCATCGAGTTCGATGACTCGCTTGCACACGCCCATCAGCGCTGCGATGTCGCCGCCGGGACGTACCTGCAGATATTGATCCGCAATCTTCGTCGCTTTGCCGAACGTCATCTGCCAGGGGTTCTGGGGATCGACGAACTCGATCAGCCCGCGCTCCCTCAGTGGATTGAACGCCACGATCTTGCAGCCTCGCTCCACGGCATCCTTCAGCGGATGAAGGATACGCGGGCTGTTGCTGCCGGGATTCTGGCCCAGATAGAAGATTGCGTCACAATGAGCGAGATCTTCGGACTGGCACGTACCGACTCCGGAACCGACGACCTTATTGAGCCCGACCGACGTGGTCTCATGACACATGTTGGAGCTGTCCGGCAGATTGTTGTGCCCGTACATGCGTGCGAACAGCGCATACAGATATGAAGCCTCCAGTCCGGCTTTGCCCGACGTATAAAACGTCGTCGATCTGGGATCGAGTCGTCTGAGTGCCAGCCCGATGGCGGCGAACGCCTCATCCCAGCTCACAGGCAAGTAGCGGTCGCTGGCTGCGTCGTAACGCAAGGGCTCAGTGAGTCGCCCGACCACTTCGAGATCGTGATCGCTCCATTTCCTCAGCTCGCTCACCGTGTGCTCGGCAAAAAATTCCGGAGTACAGCGTTTGCTCGTGAGGTCCCAGATCGTCGCCTTCGCGCCGTTCTCGCAGAACTCGGCTACGTGCGGGTTGGGTGGCTTGGCCCACGCGCAGGACGTGCACATATGCCCTTCGGGCTTGTTCTGTATCGCGAGGGTTTCGAGCGCGCTCGGTCCGGCCTTGCCTGCGAGCTCGACCTTTGCCATTCCTTCGAGGGAGCCCCAACCACCCGTGGGACGGTCATAGGCCTTGGGTGTCACGGGCTCGGTCATGACGATTCAATGTTTCGGTCGCCGCAGTGTTCCCGCGTGCGATAAGCTCGCCGTTTGCATGTTTTGCCATCGAGAGCCCGACACTGGAGTAGGGGATATCGCCCCCGGGCCGCCGGAGCGATCGTCGAACAGTTGTGGAGCTGGAGCCAAGCGTCTATGAGCAACTTGCACGTCGGCGATGAGGCTCATTCATACGTCGTTCTCTCGTAGCCCGCCATGGCGCAGGCGATCTCCAGCAGTTTCTCCGAGAGTTTTTTCATCGAATCGAAGATGGGGATTTCTTCGCTCTGTACTGCGCTGTACTCACAGGTCGTCTTTGAACGCAGCTGACTCAGCACGCGGAGCATCTGCAGGTCGTATGCTTCCACCCTGATGAGCCTGGCAAGCCCCAGTCTGCTTGCCTCATCGACGAGCGATTCCAGATCGTGACGGCAATCCGGGCTGGCGAACTGTGTCAGCGATGAGTCCATGGCCAGGATATACGACCTGAGAGCCAGATCGATGCATGTTCCGAAGAGGAATGCGACGGGCAATGAAGCATTGAGCAGATACTCATCGCGCTCGCCAAGCAAGCGCTCTGCACCCAGCGCAGCATCGCGGAAGTCCCAGGCGTGCCGCGCGAACTCTGCCGACGTTGCTCCAGTCATATGCACGCTTATTGCGGTGTCGCAGCGCTGGTGATGCAGCGTTCGAGTCAATCGAAAAAGCTGAACGCTTTGCCGACGAACACGCCGACGCCGATGTCGTCATCCTCGCCGGACCAGCCGATCTTCAATCCGGCGGTGAGCGCGCCGTCGGCGTCGGCAATCAGGTACACCGGCAGGCTAACGGCGAACTCGCTCTCGTCGGTGTCGTATTCGATGCGTGGGCTGATCGCGATCGGGAGCTTCGAGAACATGCGCCGGACCTCGATGAACGCGATCTTGGACGTTTTCTCGACGGGGGCGCCCATCGAGGCATTGGAACACTGCATGGCCGTGGTGCCGTTGATGGGCGCGCAGATCTGAGTTTGTTTGCCAGCTTTGTAGCTGCGCTCATACTGAAAGCCGTAGTTCAGGACTCCGCTGCGGCCGACTTGAGTGTAGGACAGCGATACGCCTTTGCCTCTGCGCGTGCTTTGTTTGGTTTCCGTCGGCGCATCGGCCAATACGTAGGAGTAGTCGTTGCTGTTGCCGCTCAACCCCAGCGTGACCATGTGCATTCCTTTGAATACGGCGCTGCCGCTCAGGTTTCTCTTGGCCCGCTTGATGACGCGTCCGAGTTCCCGTGGCGGCGCCAGTGCGAGTTTCTTCGGCGGCGGGGGCGGAGGCATGCCTTCGAGATGCCGCTTATCGGCCTCCTGCTTCCATCGCTCCTGCCGTTCCTGGTTCACGCGCTTGACGATGCCTTCCAGCTCCGAGCGCTCGAACAGCGATTCTTCGCAGGTGCCATTGGTTGACTTGTTGACAATGCCATCCATGTAGCCGTTGCCCTCGACGATCCACTGCGCGCCGATGATGAGGTTGGGAATCTCGTCCACGCACACATCCTCCAGTGGCGCGACGATGGGCCAGAACAGCGTCCCGATCTCCAGTCTGGCGTTCGAGCCCGCGGTGAGGCCCGACAAAGTGCCGAGCTCCACGCTGTCCGCCTTGTCGCTGTCGAACGGTGCCGAAACAGTCAAAGCCGGGCGAAGAAACGTTTCGGCGGTGAATGGCTTCAAAGTGCCGAGGCGCAGCGTTGCGAGGCTTTTGCCTTGCTGGGCTTCGAGCACCAGCTTGCTGGCGAAACCCGCGCCACTGGATCGCGCATCGCCATCGTCCACTTGGCTCAGGCCTGTCTGAATCGTATCCACTTCAACACCCTGGGAGACAGGGGCCACCAGCACCGCCGCTGCCGCCAGCAAACGCAACCAGTTGTTCATCACGTTCACCAGTGCGCGTTGATTGTGGATGCGGCGTCGTGGTTGGTCTTGTTTGCTCCCGTGCCAGGGATGGTCGCCCTGATCGTCGATCGGCTGCCATTGGTCACGGCAATGGTGGCGGTCTGGCCGGGCATTCCGAGCAGGTTGATCCTCACCTGCACGGGTGTTCCTTTGCTGCGCGCCCTGGATGGCCAGGACTGGCCATTGAGCAACACGAGCTCATTGGCACTGTCGAGCGTGACACGCACCATTTCGGGCGCCGCGCCCTGCAGCTTGAAGGTCAGCGGTCGCTGTTCTGGCTGAATGGCGTCCGCAGCGGTATCGGGATTGGCCGCGGTGACCAGGGCGCGTTGCACCGGTGTGCTGGTTACGCTGATCAGCGCGACGTTGCTGCGAGCTCTGGAGCGGCTCCCGGCTGCCTTCTTCTTGGCGGCCTTTTTCCTGATCGCCCGGGGCGTGCGCCGTTTGGCAGATTTCTTTTTGGCGGAGGACTTCTTTTTCTTCGTTGCCATGACGTCTCCTGCGATGCGAATGAGCGGGCTCAGCGAATCTCGGCGACCTTGCTGGCCAGGCCGGCCTGCGAGCGCACGCCGGCTTTCTGGTAGATGCAGCGGACCTGAGTCTTGATGGTGTTGATCGAAGCCCGTCGCATGCGTGCGATCTGCCGTTGCGACGAGCCCCTCGCGATGGCGAAAGCGATCTGGGATTCAGCGGGCGTCAACCGCAGCGATCGTCTCAGTTTGGTGAGCAGGGTCGATGCGGGCCGGGCCACGGTGAGCATCAGATAGCCCTTGGCGTGCGGCCCGAAGCCGATGGCTTCGATACGCGCCGTCTCGGGCCTGCCTTCGGCACGGATTTGGAACACGCCTTCGCTGGCTTGCTCATTCAACACTTTGGCGATGACGGCGCGGTGGGCCTTGCTGCTGAAACTGAGCGTCGAGCCACGCAGCTCGATCTGCCGGGTCCGCTCCAACATTTCGCTTGCGGCGGCATTGGCCAGTAGCACGCGCATGTGACGATCGACAATGACGCTGGCGAACGGCTCGCGTTCGATGAGCCAGGCCGCAAAGGAAGCCAGCGTGTAACACTCCAGATCCTTCGCGCGCCGCGGCTGCAGGCGCCGCTCGGAAGGGAGCTCGCCCATGGTGGCGAGCGCACCGGAACGTAGAGTCATGATCGATGCTCCGTTTCCCTGATCGACGCGCGCGAAAATTACCCGCAATGAACAAACATTGGCATCACCCTTCCAGGTGAGGCCCGCCGAAAGTGACGCCTTGCCGGTGCCATCACCCGCGTGGGTGATTATAAAAGCAAACAGCCGGGATTAGGTTTCTGCTCCACCGGCAGCCCGTTGCCGATGTCACAGGAGGGCACATGCAGACCCGAGACTGGGCGGCCTGGATCGACCGGATGCCGCCGCCACCGGATGGATTTCATGTCGTGGGCGAAGTCGAGCTCGGCAACCCAGGCATGGTTGCGCAATTGGTTTATCGCCAACCGCAAGGCATCAATCCCACCATTCTGCTGCTCGATCTTGAAGTGGAACAGCGTCCCGGTACCTGGCCGGACAAGATCGAATGGGTGAAGGTTCGTTACGACGTCACGGTGACCCCACAAATGCCGCACTACGGCAGCGTCACCGTATTCGCGAACTCGCAGCTCATCGCCGAGATGCCCGTCACCGAAACACACTGATAAATATTCGTCGCTCGAGGAGCTTCGCATGGCCAAGCGCATGATTGTTTCTGTGCAGAGCGTGGAAGTTGCGCTACTCAAGTCCGAGCCTCCGCAACTGTTGATCAATGTGACCGGCTGGGCCGGCAGCACGGGTTGGCACGATCCGGAGCTCGTATTACAAACGCCGGACGCGGAGCTGTCGGCCGACGGCGTGCTCGATCTCGAGTTTCAGGCGGAGCCGCCGCCAGGAGGGCTCAAAGTATTGACGCCGATCAGCGCATCCTACTTGTGGCAGGAGCATGCAGACGATGTGGTCGCTGTCCGGGTCGTCGCGCGCACCAATGAGATCACCGAGCTGGTGAGGAAGCCCGTGTTCACTACGCTGGCGCTCGGCGAAGAAACACCGGTCTGGCCCATGCCGCACCGGCCGCCGACGACCTGGGCGCTGGGTGAGGAAACGCCGACCGGGCCGCAGGGAATGGAGCAGTTCCCGTCGGGTCGGATCGGCGAGCACTTTCCGCCAAGCAGTCCGGTAACCGACGATCCGCGGACTTCGCCATGGGATCAGGGCTGGACTGACCCGGAGCCGTGGCGATCGCCGTTCGGGCGTTGGTAACGTGGGGCGGCGCTTACTCGTCGCGGGCGGCGGTCGCGATCCGAATATCGATTGCCTGTTGCATGCGGCGGAACGAGCCGGTTGTGAAACGCTCACCTTGCGTATCAACTCCGCTCGTCCGCCGATGATGAACTGGACCCTTGGATCGGCGGCGCTCACCATCGACGGCATCGAACGGCAGGTCGATGCCGCTTTCATCCGGCACGACGTGTTCGATGCGCTGGCCAACGGCCGGGCCAGCACGGCCGAGTCTGCTTACGGCTGGTTCTCGGCCTTGAGCGGCTGGTGCTGGTCAGTGCCGACGCTGCGCTGGTTCAACGGCCATCTGTCCATGCAGGCCACCAACAAGATCGCGGTGCTGCATGCTGCTCGGCAGATGGGATTGCCGGTGCCAGCCACGCACGTCAGTAACTCCCAGGAAATCACGCAACGAGCCGGCGAGCATTGCATCGTCAAACCGGTGGCCGGCGGTACGTACTGCGAGACGCAGCAGAAGGCGCTGGATGCCACCGAGTGGCGCGTGGGTCGGGCGGCTACGCCCGCTTTGTTACAGGAACGACTGACCTACCCGGAATATCGCGTGTATGTGGTCGGCACCACCACCCGAGTATTCAAAATCCATTCGCCGATGCTGGACTACCGTTTGGATCGCAACGCGCGCATCGAGCCATCGGACAGCGGCATGCCCGTCAGCATGCGCGCCGCTCTGCTGCGGCTGTGCGCGTCATTGGGGGTGGATTTTGGCGCGGCAGATTTCAAAACCGATCCAGCCACTGGGACCCCAGTGTTCCTGGAGCTCAATACCTCGCCGATGTTTGCGGCGTTCGACGGGGTGTGCGAAGGCCAGCTCGCGACGGCGATGACCGCCGCATTGCTCGATGACGCCGCACCTCGCCGGGCAGCAGCCCTACGTTAACGAGAGACGGACATGGCTGACGACGATAACAAGCCTTTAGCGAAGCTTCCCGATCTGTCCGTGTTGGCGCGGTACTCGCCCACAGATCCTGTGAACTCGCATCCTTCCTGGGTGCGCGATCGGTTCCCCGGCTATGTCGATGCGCATGCGGGCCATGAGGCGACCAGCGTGCGCGAGTTCTCGCACAACGGTCATCAGATCCGGGTGATCACCAGCTACCGTATCGAAGTGGATGGCCAGTCGGTTCGTGCTCATTTGTCTGTCGACGAGGACGGCCGCGTCTATACCCATGCTACGCCATTTGTGACTTACGGCTCCGCGGTGGATCTCATGAAGGCCATCATCGACGGCTATCCCGAATCGTTCGAGGGACAGCACAGCGGGCACGGCCATGGCCACGGCGGGCACGGTCATGGAGATCACGAATGATCCGCAGCAATTTTCTGGCGAACGCCAGCAGTGCGCGCATGTATGTGGAGGGAGTGCGGCGCCTGAAAGATCCGGCCATCTCGCCCTGGCCGGGGCGGCAGGACCTGTCACTGTACGACGTGTTCGTGATGTGGCATCACAACTCCATGATGATGATGACGCCACCGGGGCAGACGGATCGCAACGCCGCCCACTCGGGGCCGTCGTTCTTGCCGTGGCATCGCTATTTCCTGCTCACGTTGGAGCGGCTGCTCCAACAGACGCTCAACGATGAAACATTTCGCATTCCGTATTGGGACTTCTGCGCCGACGCGGCGTTGCCAAACCCGACCACCTCGGAGATCTGGAGTGCGGCGAACCTGGGCCAATTCGTGCAGCCCGAATGGCGCGTGCGTCTGGCCATGAACGGCTCTACTGGCAACTTGATGCAGGTGGATCGAACGTTGCTGAGGCAGCTTGGGCGCGGCGGCAGGCTACCATCGCGTAACGAAGCGCGAGAAGTCCTGCAGCAGGAATCGGTTTATGACCAGGCGCCTTTCAACTCGTCGAGTTCCGGCGGCATGCGCAATCGCCTGGAGGGCTGGGTGGGCCCGGCGCGTCTGCACAACAATGTGCACGTCTGGGTGGGCGGCGACATGAGTCTGTCATCGTCGCCCAACGATCCGGTGTTTTTCCTCCACCACTGCAACATCGATCGCATGTGGGCCGGGTGGCAGCAGAGCCATTCGCAATCCGACTACTTGCCCGACATGACTGCGGGTGCCGAGCTGCAGTTCCACCGCATCGACGACCCGCTGTACAGCGTGTTCGAAGAGATCGTCACTTCGCGCGACATGCTGCAGTACCAGGCGCACTACCTGTACGACTCCTTCTCGGACCTGGTGTAACTGGCAACGGCTCGGTCGATTGGCCGCAGATTCGACGCTCCTAACGTTGTCTGCGGTTCGCAGAAACCCACGCATCGAGCTGCGCAGCCAATTCGTCGGCACATTGAATCAAGGCGGTGACGCCACCCGCCGCATCGGCTTTGGGCGCTGGCTTCTCGATGGTAAACGTTCGCTGTGCCCACACGCCATCACCAGACAGCGTGGCGCGCAGGCGCAGGACGCCACGACTGCGGTCCGGTTCGTCGAAGACTTGCTCGAAGTCCACCAGCTCCGAGCGCAGCGTGAGGAACTCGGGAGTGCCCGCCGCAGCTCGATGCACGTCGCCTGCAATGGATGCTTCAACCGTTGACCTGAGTCGCTGTGTCAACAGATCAGCGGGAGACATCACCCATTGACTGCGCGCGTAGGGGATCGGTTGTGCCGCATTCCGATACGCCAGTCGATAGTACATTGACGGACTGTCGATCCATGCAGGCGCCTTGATATCGGCGATCACGACGCGGGCCGCAGGCGAGTCCGATGAGTGCGGCTGCGATACCTCAGCTCCTAGCGAGCCGAAATCGAAACTCGCTTTGGGATCCTCCTTCGATCCGAGGAAACTACATCCGGCTGATGTCAACAGCGCGATCGCCAACGCGACGTAGTTCATTTATCGGCGCTCTGCGTGGCGACAAACCCGCGTTCCCCGGGCCCGGGCGGAGGCGGAGCGACGCCGAAGATGAAACTCTGCGGACTCGCATTGGCGCGACGTAGCGTACCTCTGAGCTCACGAGCGTCGATGGATACCTCATCGAGCAACGTGTTCACGCGTGGTAGGGTGTCGTTGTGCAGGTCGTTTGCCGCTTGTCCTAGCGTGTCGAGCAGGACAAGCCGTCGTTCTGCACTTTCACCGAGCTCGGAGAGATTGTCCGCGACGCCTGCTGTTTTCTCGATCAGTCCGGGCAGCGCTTTCGTGATCGGTTCGAGATCATGGGCGAGCTTTCCGTAACGCGCGGAGGTCTCTGTGACGGAATCCACCAGGGCGAGTAGCCGCTGCTGGTTACGGTCGCTCAGCACTTCTTCGAGCCGGCCTGCGACTCGCTGAGTCTGCGCGAGCACCTCACGTAAGCTGTCCCCGGCCTGCTCAAACAGACCCGGCCGCAGTTCCATTTCGGGAATGGTTCCTGCGGAGCGTGGCAACGGCTCATTGCTTTGTCCGGGTTCGTCGTCGAGCTGAATGAAGGCAATCCCGCTGATGCCTTGAGTGCTCAGCTCCGCGTACGTTCCACGCGTGATCGGAGCGCTCGGGTCCACAGCGACACGCACCCGAATGCGGTTGGGCTGTTGCGCGTCAAACGCAATCGATTCGACGCTCCCCACGTCGACACCGCGGAGGCGCACCGGCGCATCGACCTTGAGACCCTCAACGCTGTGTGTCGTGAGCAGATCGACGGGGAGTTGTGCGGGACCAGCGGGCTGACCGAGCAACACGGCCCCGGCAATTGCGCAGAGACCGAGCAGGATTACGAACAGTCCGGCAATGAGAGCATGAGAGTGGCTTTCCACGTTTGATCTCCTAGCGATGTTCCTCCGGAAGAGGAGGCATGCTGAGCGCGCCCAGCGCGCGACGGCCGCGCCCCTTTAGGAAATAGTTCCGGATGAAGGGATGCGGCACCTTGATCACTTGCTCGAGTGGAGCCTCTGCGATGACTCGCTGATCGGCCAGCACGGCGACCCGGTCGGAAACCGCAACGAGGGTATCGAGATCGTGCGTCACCATCACTACGCTCATACCCAGCTCCCGATGGAGGTCGCAGATCAACTTCACGAATGTGTCGCCGCTCTCCGGGTCCAGCCCCGCCGTGGGCTCGTCGAGAAACACGACGCGTGGCTCCAGGGCAAGCGCACGCGCGAGCGCCACTCGTTTGGTCATCCCGCCGGAGAGTTCAGCGGGAAGCTTGTCCGCGTCGCTCCCGCTCAAGCCCACCATCTCCAGGCGCATGAGCACGATCTCACGGATCAGCTCTTCATCGAACCTGCGCAGCTCATGCAGGGGCAGCGCCACGTTCTCGGCGACCGTCAGTGCAGAAAAAAGCGCGCCGCTCTGGAAGAGCACTCCGGAGTGCCGCCTCAGCGCCATCAGATTTTCCGCGCCGAGAGCGGTAAGCGGCACTCCGAGAACTTCGATTCGTCCTGCCGGGGGGCGATCCAGCCCCAGCAGGGCGCGCAGCAACGTGGTTTTCCCTGAACCGGATCCACCGACGATGCACAGGATTTCGCCGCGATACACCGACAGGTCGAGGTCCCGAAGCACCACGTTCTTTCCAAACTGTGCGGTGAGCCCGGTCACCTTGATCTCGACGACAGGTGCAGCGGGTGCGGACATGGTCAGGTCCCGACGTGAGAGAAAACTATGGCAAAGAGCGCATCGACCATCAGTACAGCGGTGATACCGACCACGACCGAGCTGGTCGTGCCCGCGCCCAGACTGGCGGTGTCCGGCTTCACGCGCAGGCCAAAATGACACGCCACCAGAGCGATGATTGTTCCGAACACCACACTCTTGCTGAGTCCGATCCAGTAGTTCGCGATCGGCACTACCTCGGGCAGTTGGGTGATGAAGTACCTGAAGCCGATGTCCAACGACACCTTTGCGGAAACCATCCCTCCAAGCAGCGCCATGGCGGTTGTCCACAGACCGCTCAGCGGCTGCGCCAGCGCGAGAGCGATCACCTTGGGCAGGATGAGACGCTGTGTGTACGGGATACCCATGGTCGTGAGTGCATCGAGCTCCTCATTCAGGCGCATGACGCCGAGCTGCGCCGTCATGGACGAGCCTGAGCGGCCCGCCACGAGAATCGCAGCGAGTAGCGGGCCGAGCTCTCGCACCGTCGCGATGCCGAGAAGATTCACGACGAAGCTGCTCGCGCCAAATCGACGGAGCTGGTCACCGGAGAGGTAACTGAAGACGACCCCGATCAGAAAGCCTACCAGCGCAAGAATGCCCAATGCCTGCGCACCGGCGGTGTAGATCGTGGCCGAGATTTCGCGACCGGGGAAACGCTGCGGGTGCCGAGTGAGATCTAGCAGATCGAGCGTGAGCTGGCCGATCAGCCAGATGGCGTCGCGGAGTTGTCCCACGGCCTGCAGAGACCTCTGCCCGAGCTGTACGACAGGCGCAGTGAGATTCCGACGCTGCGTGTCATCGCCCGATACTTCCGCGCCACGCAACCGGGCGAAACAGATTTGCTGTGACGTCGGAAGCAGGAGCTTTTCGGGGAACCTGCGACCCCATGCGCGCCAGAGCACGAGCGCGGCAGTGCGATCGAGTGCTTGTAGCCGGGATAAATCCCACGTGACATTCTTGCGCGCGCCGTAGTCCGCGAGCTCATGCTCGAGATCCGGCCCCAGCTCGGCAAGATCCAGTGTCGTCCATGCCCCCTTCAGGATGACGGTCTCTATACCGCCTTGCGCGCTGTGATGTTGCAGCTCCGGCGCGCTTCCCAACGTATCACTATTTGGACGTGTGGGCATTGAGGGATGCTTCCGTCGAGGCCCGCCTCGATACGGTTCAGATCATCTATCGCTGTCGATGAGATGTTAGAGCATCACCCGTGTGTCGCTGCAATCGGTTGAGCAACCAATCTGGCCACGCTCGTACGTTTGAGTTCAGTCACTCGGGCAATCACCTTCATGGCTGTTCGTGGAATTGTGTCGAATTCGGGCCATGGGGGCATCTTGTGACGCAAGTCACGTTTTGCATTCCAATTGGCCATCGAAAGAAACTCTTTGATCCAGCTTTGCGTGTACGAGATATGCGTGCGGATGCGCAGGCAGCCCAACGCACTGGTTTGAGTCCAATGCTTGATCGGCTGAAAGCGGGGGAGAGAATTGATGCGCGGACCCAAGGAAATGAATGTCGAGGCTGAGGAGCCAGACGCGGAAGTGGAGCTGAGCGCGCAGGATCTTCGCGAGCTTTCGGAGGGCCGCGACAACAACGAGCACGAGCGTTGCGTTCCCGAAGGCTGCGCGGTGGCACAGGCGAACGCAACGACTACGACGGCCGCGCCGAGTGCATCAGAGGCGCTGGCAACCGCTCTGCGACTGCCGTTATCCGGCCTTTCCATCACGCTTGTCTCTCTCTTTGCAGCCCTGGGCACGCTCTACGTTCTTATGCCATTGGCCAACGAGGGCGCTCAGCCGGTGGCACAGAATGTCATGGCACAGGCCCCTCAGGTGGAGAGGCGAGACTCGGAGCCGAAGACCAAGGGCGAGCCGGTTCGATTTTCGAACCCGTTCGATGCGCATGAGGTCTTTGAGTTTGCGGCCGGCACGAGTGAGGACGAAGCGCGCGAAGCCGTCGCCAAGTTGCTCATGGATCGCGCGAGGGAGCGGCAGCAGTTGCGGTACCGCTAACAATGCGCGTATGTTCGGTCCCGCGCGTCTAAGAACGACGCGCAGGAGAGGAAGTAAAGGACTTACTACATCCGTTCATGGAGGGGGACTCTCATGACTATTCGCACGGCCGTCAGTGGCCGAATCCTATCTATTGTCTCGATTCTGGGTGCCGCGGCTTGTTTCGCCCAACCGGCGCTGGCGCAGATGGCCAATGGCAAGCCGAAATTCGTCGGCAATGTCACCGGCAACAGCGTACCGGCCAACTTCAACACGTACTGGAATCAGATCACTCCCGAGAATGCGACGAAGTGGGCTTCCGTCGAAGGTACGCGCAACCAGATGAACTGGAGCGCGGCCGACGCGGCGTACAACCACGCTCAAGCGAATGGCTACAAGTTCAAATTCCACACGTTCGTGTGGGGTTCGCAGTTTCCGAGCTGGCTTACGAGTCTCACGCAACAACAGCAACGCGCCGAGATCGAGGAGTGGATCCGGCTTGCCTGTGAGCGTTATCCCAACACCTGGGCGATCGACGTGGTCAACGAGCCGATCAAGACGGCACTGCCCTGGAAGGCCGCGCTGGGCGGCGATGGCGCGACGGGCTGGGACTGGGTGATTACCGCGTTCCAGATCGCGCGGCAGAATTGTCCGAATGCCAAATTGCTCATCAACGAGTACGGCACCGAGAACGATCCACCGGTGCGCACCACCTACAAGAACATCATCAATCTGCTGAAAGCCCGCGGCCTCATCGATGGCATCGGCATCCAGGCGCATTACTTCAACATCGACAATATGAACCGCAGCGCGGTCACGACGATGCTCAACGACTACGCCACGCTCGCGCTCGACGTGTGGGTATCTGAGCTCGATATCGTCGCCAACGGCAGCGATGCAGGTCAGCTCGCGAAATACCAGGACGTGTTCCCGGGCTTCTGGGAGCACAGCGCCGTCAAGGGAATCACGCTCTGGGGCTACATCGTTGGCCAGACCTGGCGCGACGGCACGGGCCTCGTTACCACTGGCGGACAGGAGCGTCCGGCAATGGTGTGGCTCAAGGAATACGTCTCGGGAGTCACTCCCGGCAACGATACGCAGGCGCCAAGCACGCCCGCTGGCCTCACGGCATCCTCGACGACCAGTAGTTCGATCTCGCTGACGTGGACGGCGTCGACAGACAACGTGGGAGTCACCGGCTATCAAGTGCTGCGAGCGCCCGGCGCGAGCGGCGGCACGTTCACGCAGATTGCCACTGCCACATCCAATTCGTTCGTGAACACTGGCTTGGCCGCGAATACGACTTTCCGTTATCAGGTGCGCGCCACCGACGCGGCGGGCAATCTTTCAGCGGTGTCGAATACGGTGACCGCGACGACCCAGACAGGCGGTGGCACGGGCGGGGGCTGCTCGGTGGTGCCGACCGTGCAAACGCAGTGGCAGACGGGTTACGTCATTGAACCGGCGCGAGTGACCAATACGGGAACGGCCACGATCAATTCCTGGACAGTCACGTTCACGTTGCCAGCAGGCCATACCGTGACCGGATCCTGGAACACCGCGCTCACCATCAGCGGACAGACAGTTACGGCGCGCAACGCGCCGCATAACGGAACGGTCGCGGCGGGCGGGAACACCGCGTTCGGATTCCAGGTGAGTCGTCCGAATGGCAACACGCAGGTTCCGAGCGACTACACGTGCGCATCACCGTAAGCCTGGCAGCGCTCATCGCCGTCTTCACGGCGGTGAGCGCGGCGCGCTTTTCAGATACGAGTGATGAAGACGAGCCGCACCCGCAACCGGTCGCGCGGGTGCCGGCACCTGTCCACTCGCCGATGATGCAGAGGGCGCCATCGGCCAACGAAATCGCTTCCGCAGCTCAAGAGCGCAATCGACAGCTCAACCTGGCGATCGAGCGCGCGCTCGTGTCGCGCGACTTACAACACCGCGAAACAGCGTTCAATTTTGTCCTGCCCGAACTGCTGCGGGAGGAACCCAATCGTGTGATTGCCATGGTAGCGCGGCAGGAGCCAGGGGAGACACGGGATGCCTTGCGCGATGAAGTGGCGCGCCAATGGATCACGATGGATCGCGATGCTGCCATCGAGTGGATGAGTTCACTCGAGCCAGCCGATCGCAGGACAAGTGCGACGATCGCCACGCGAACCTTGGCAGCCACCAATCCGGCGCAGGCCATTGCCGTGGCCGACCAATTTGGCGTCGGCCGCGACGACGGTTCGCTCGAACACATGGTGCAGATCTGGGCTACGGAGAAGCCCGACGAAGCGATGCGCTGGCTCGAAGAGCAACCGCCCGGCGAGCAGCGCACCGGGCAGCTACGAGCACGCATCGAGCATGCGCGCTCGCGATGAACGACGCATAGGCTGCGGTTCGCCAGGCCACGCTCAACCTACATGCGGGCCGGCGCGGCGTTCATGCGATAAACAAAATCGTTTTCAGGCCCCGCTTTGCGATGACACGCGGCGCATTGAACTGATTTTTCGGGCGGCGTCGTGTAGCTGCCGTCCAGCCGATAGCCCGCATATTCCCACTCTCCGGAGCGGTTCGCGCCGTAGGCTTCGCCGAAGCCCTTGCCTCGTTTCATGACGTCGATGTGCTCGACCGCGCCTTTTTTCAGCGCGCCGTTGGCATCACGTACGAGCTGATTGTTCGCATCCCTGAGTGCGTCGCTAAACTCCATGACGATGATGGAGCCTTCCGGAAAGGGCAGCTGCTCGCGGCCAGTCACAGTGGCAGCTTGCTCGTTGCCATAAACGGTGTTCACCTGCAGCTTCTGCTCGTTGACGAAGACGCCGAGCACTTTGAAGCGGGTCAGATAGTCTTGCGGAAAACCAACTCGGTCGGTGGTTGTCGCTGCAGTCGCGCGAGATGCGTGATTCGATTTTTCTGTCGGTGGCTCGCTAGATGCAGCCTGCCCGAGGAGCACGGCGCCGATGACGCACATCGCCTTGCAAGCCGTAATAAGTCGGTCGTTTCCAGATCTGCGAACAAAACGTTGCCATTCCATGTGGGGCTCTCCAGATATTCACCGCCGCGATTACGCCATTGCGCGCGTCTGCGTGAAATCGATCTGCGATGAATCCGGGTATGGGAACGATGAGCGCCCCATTTCGTGCGACGGCGCCGACGGGAAATGAAACGACTTCTGGAAATCTCCGCGGCAGGCGCGTCAAGCATCCGCACCCAGGCGGCGCTGCAGATCCCTCAGGAAGGTCGGGCTGGCATTCAGCCGGACATCGTTCTTGAGCACCACCAGCAACTCCGTGGGCGAGACCGTGATGAACTCCTTGATGCGCTCCAGGTTGACGAGCCGCGAACGATGAATTCGCGCGAAACCCTCCGGTCTCAGCCGCTGCTCCATATCGGTGAGCGTCGAGCGCAGCAGATGGGACTGCTGACCGACGTGCAGCCGCACGTAGTCGCCGTAGGCTTCGACCCAATCGATCTCTGCGGGGCCCACGACGAGCATACGGTTGCCGTTCCTGACGAGCACGCGCGCAGCGTGGCCGCTCGCTTCGGTGGTACGCAGCAGCCCTGCCAAATGATCTTTGAACGATTGCTTTGCATTCCCTTCGAGAAACGTGCGAGCGCGCTCGAGGGCCTGTTGCACACGACCCTGCCCGAATGGCTTCAGCAAATAGTCCAGCGCCTGCGCCTCGAACGCCTGCAGCGCAAATGCATCGAAGGCGGTCACGAAGATCACGACCGGGATACGCTCCACGCCGACGGTGCTCAGCACCTCGAAGCCGTTCAGGTGCGGCATCTGCACGTCCAGAAACACCAGGTCCGGCTCATGTTCCTGAATCGCGGCAACGGCGGCTTTGCCGTCACCGCACTCCGGCAACAACTGGATGTCCGAGGCCGGCTCCAGGAACCGTTGCAGTCGCTGACGCGCCAGTGGCTCGTCGTCGACGATGAGCGTGCGAATAGTCATGGGGTCATTGCCGATGCGGGCATTGCCAAAGGGATTTGAATATTCACAACTACACCGTTGTCATCGAGCAGCTCGAATCGCTGTCCGGATCCGTAGAGTCGACGCAGACGGGCCTGAGTATTCGACAATCCGATGCCGACCTGAACCTTATCTTGCGGCAGGCCCGGCCCCGTGTCGCGCACCTGCAGGTGCAGGTATCGATCGTCGCAGCCGGCCCGGATTGCAAGGACGCCGGGTCGGGCGGTGGCCGCGATGCCATGGCGGATTGCGTTTTCTATCAACGGTTGCAGGACCAGGCTGGGCACTTTGATGGAGAGCGCCTCGGGCGCAATCTCCCAGGTCACCTGCAAACGCTCACCCAGGCGCATTTGCTCTATTTCCACATAGCCTTTGATGAAGGCCAGTTCCTGCGCGAGCGCAACTTCCTGATCGGTAGATGAGCTCAATACCTGCCGCAACAACTCGCCCAGGCGCAGGATCAATTGCTCGGCAAGCTTCGGATTCCCGTGCACCAGCTCGGCGATCGAATGCAGCGTGTTGAAGAGGAAATGCGGGTTCAACTGACTACGCAACGTCTGCAGCTGAGCCTGATGTAGTAGCGATTCCAGCTCCATGGCTTTGACCTGCCGGTCACGCAGCTCCGTGTAATAAGTCATTGCGTGCCAGGCGAGAACCAGGCCGGCATAGACGGGCAAGTTGTATCCGGCGACCTTGACCGCGGCTACGTGCAGCGTGGGCAGGAACGAGCGTGGAGGAGCATTGGCAATCGATAGCAACCATTGCACTCCCTCATTCATATAAATGATGAGCTGGGCGAGCGCCGGTTGCAGCAAGGAGATAACCACCGCTCCAGCCAGCAGGCCGGCTGAGTAGCGCGTCCAGGTACGCGCGCCGCGATACAGCCGTCGGCACAGCCAGAAGACCAGTGGAGCAACGATGCCCCATGACAACCAATGAACGGCCTCCAGCCAGAGCGCCTCCGGCCAGGGGGCATAGCCGGACCAATACAACTGGGAAGCAAACACTACGCTCAGCAGAATCCAAGCCACCACAAAGCACAGCCAGCGCGGCAGAAACTTTGGCAAGCCAAGGGTCGGTTCCATTGGCTCACTCTAGCACCACGTACCATGGCGGAGATTGCCAAACGGACGGGTCCGTGATGGCTACTGCGCCAGCCGCAGGAACCGGGCGAGCGCTGCCTGCATGGGAGTAGCGCCAAGATTGTTAGCGACATTGGACAGCGCTGGTGGTCCTCTTTGCCGTGCAGACCTTGGCACCGCGACCTACTTGTTCCTGATCGGCCGACTGTTCAGCAGGCTCGCCAGGGAACATGCAGTCGTCTACGCTACTGTTCGTATTCTTTGCTTTAGGTGCCGCCTTTCATGGAGTCCACTGAAAGGACAGGCCGCGGAGCAGCAATAGAAAGACACGGTCAGGTGTCTCGCGGAACCCATCAGCTCGTGCCCGCGTTGGCTGGGCATGCGCGGCCCCTTGCTCTTGCAGCTCCTAATCGCGCTGCTCAGCTTCATAGCTCTCGGTGCTTGCACGAGCCGGCAAGCTCCCGTCCCTGTGACCAATGCAGTCTTGAACGCCAATCCGCAGCTCGATCTCGCAGCGGCCGTTCTTCATGAGACTGGGACGCAGCCAGCCGTCGAGCGAGGGCAAAGTGTCGTGATGGGAACTGCAGCGTGCGAGATGGGGCGCACATGTTTCTCCTGCTTTCAGTGCCACGGGATTCGCGGAGAAGGAGGTGCTGCGGCGGCGCTGCCCAGGCTCTCTGGTCAGGATCAGAGGTACTTGACTCGCTCGCTGGAAGATTTCGCATCGGGCGCGCGCGAAAGTGCGACGATGCGTGACGTGGCGCAGGCACTGACGCCACAGCAAAGGCAAGATGTAGCGTTGTACTACTCTGTAGTTGCGGCGCCTCCGGCCCTACTGGCTTCCACATCGGAAGCTGATGCGGGCGCGCAGGCCGGCAGCGAGATCGAGCAGCAGGGATTGCCAGACAAGGGTGTGCCCGCGTGCGCGACATGTCACTCGGTCGAGCTTGGGACGCAGGGACCGCCATATCCCTACCTGTCCGGGCAATTTGCAGATTATTTGGAGCAACAGCTCGAGCAATTCCGTGCCGGCACGCGACGCGGGCCCGATGCTCAGGTCATGCAAGTGATCGCAAAAAACCTCACGACCGAACAGGCGCGTTTACTCTCCGAACATTTCGCATCTCAGGCGCCGCCACGCAGTTTATCGCAACAGGCGCAGCGCTAGAGCGCCAGGCTCACTGGGACGCGAGCGGGACGCCATAGTCGTGCAGGATGCGCCGAATGGCGGGCTGCTCTTTGCGAAGCACTTCATCGATACGCCGGCGTAGCTCGACATCGGTCTTGCGAACGCCCATCGAGATGTCGAAGGACATGGGCCATTGTCCGGCGTCGATAGTGGGCGTGACCTGGTCCAGTCGTAACGGCACTTGCGTGCGTTGACCGAAGTAGCCCGCGAGCGGTCCCCAAACAATTGCCACATCGATCGAGCCGCTCGCCACTGCGTCGATGATGGCGGCAGTGGGATTCGGCTGTTCGTAGTCGCCGTAGACCATGAAGCCCCGAACGTTTTGGGTCAATCCGCGGCGGGCGACGGCGTGGGCGGGTGGGGTGTTGGCCGCATCGTCTCCGATCATCTGCACTCCAATCGAGAGACGACGCAGACGTTCGTCGTCGAGTGTCAGTCCCTTCAAGGGGCGGTCGGCGCGAGTGACGAAGACATAACTGGAACGATAATAGGGGACGGTCGTGGCGAGCGCGTCGACACCTTGCGCAATGCCGGGCCACAAATCGCAACGCGCTTCGTTCACGGTATTGCGTGCATAGCCGCGCCGTTGTGCCCACCAGAGGTAGCGCAAGGTCATTCCAAGATCGCGCGCGACCAACGCTGCAATCTGATTCTCGAACCCGGCAAGTGCCTCATTGGAGAAGGGCAGATTGTTCGGATCTGCACAGACTACGAGCTCACGGTCGGGGCCCGCGGCCTGCGCGGTACCGGCAAGCAGCGCGAGTGCTGCAGCAAACACTTGCGTCCACTTCACTTGGGGCCCTCGAGTACGGCGGTGTAATCGTTCGTTGTATTCGGTGGTGCCGACCAGCCCGGATCCTCATCGACTGACCTGGGAACTGGCGCGGGAGTTTGCGACGGTGTGGGCCCGTTCTGTGCGGCGAGCGTCTCGGGCAGCGACATCGAGCGTACATATGCGGACATTTGCCAAAGCTGCTCATCCGGGATCTTGCCGCCCCAAGCGGGCATGCCATGGGGCCGCCCTTCGACGAGGGTCTGGTGGATTTGTTCGAGGCGGCCCCCGTAGATCCACTCGTTGTCCATCAGCGATGGACCCATGCCGCCGCCCCCATTGGAGTGACATCCCGAACAGTTGTATTGCACATAGAGTCGCTTACCCGTGATGACTGCATCTGCATTGTCGTAGTACGGAGCGGCTCGAGGATTGATCGTGAGGGGCGTATGGCTGAGTCCCGGGACGAGGGCCGAAACGACCACTCCGCGCTGTCCCGACTGCTGCGCCGGCAAGTCCGTATCGTTCCCATGCTTGCCACATCCGGCAAGCACTGTGACAAGCAGAATCGCGAGCTCAGTGCGGTATCGCGAACACATAGAGCGTGCCTCCGGCCGTCGTGTACTTGGGAAGATCGGACATGACATTGACCATGCCGAGTGCGGCGGAGCCGTCGCGAGGGTCGACAGGTCCGGACACGACGGCGCCGGACCAGCCGCCGACGCCCGATAGCACTGCGATGTACTGATGACCATCGGGGCCCCGATAGCTGACGGGCTGACTGACGATTCCGCTGTCGACCTTGTGTTGCCACAGCAGCTCGCCTGTGCGCGCGTTCACGGCTTTGAACCAGCCATCCATCGTTCCATAGAAAACCAGATCGCTAGCCGTGACCATCGTGCCGGACCACACGGGAAACTTTTCTTTGACGACCCACGCGGGTTGACGTGTGACCGGATTCCACGCAGTCACTTCACCGCGATGTCCACCGGGCCCCGGCTTCATGTGCACATTGGCGCCCACATAAGGTGTGCCGACGATGTAGCTCACCTGCATGTTCATCCAATCCATGCACATGTTCTCGTGCGGGATGTAGATCAGCCCCGTTTGCGGGCTGAAACTGCTGGGCTGCCAATCCTTCGAGCCGGATGCCGTGGGACAGATGTTGCGCACGGTGGTGCCGACCTTGGTCGACTTCTCCGGATTGACGATGAGTCGGCCGGTCTTGAGATCGACGCCTTTCGAGGAGTTGACCGGTCCGTAGGGGTCGGCGGACAGCACCGTGCCGTTGGTTCGATCGATCACGTAGATGTAGCCGTTGCGATCCGGATGAACCAGCACTTTTCGCATCTGGCCAGCGAACGGCATGTCGAGCAGGATCTGTTCGTTGACGCCGTCGTAGTCGTGCTGATCGTGCGGCGACATCTGGTAGTACCAGCGCGCCGCGCCGCTGGCTGGATCGCGAGCAAAGATGCCGGTGGTCCATTTGTTGTCGCCGGGCCGTTGCTCTGCATTCCAAGGGCCGGGATTGCCGCTACCGTAATAGAGCGCCTTGAGCTCGGCATCGTAGGTGATCCATCCCCAGACATTGCCGCCGCCGATGCGCCACGCATCGGGCGGCCACGAGCTCACGCCTAGATCTTTGCCTCGATCCGATGCATAGGCGGGCTTGAAGTCTGCGCCGATCAGCACGTCCTGGTCAGGACCGGTATTGAACGCTTTCCACAGCAGCTTGCCGGTCTTCTCTTCGAGTGCGGCAATCCAGCCGCGCACACCGAGCTCGCCGCCTGAGTTGCCGACGTAGACGCGCCCATCCGCGACTAGCGGTGCCATCGTGATCGTCTCGCCGATGTTGATGTTGCCGAGGCGCGTACGCCAGACGGGCTGGCCGGTGTTCACATCGAGTGCGATCGTCTGGCCATCCAGCGTGTTGAAGATGTATTTGCCATTGCTGACGGTGCCGCCGCGATTTACTACATCACAACAGGCAACGCCTTGGCTCGCGGGAATGGGTGAAGGTGCGAATCGCCACTTCAGCGGCGCGCCCGGCTTCGTCAGATCGAGCGCATACACGAGGTTCGGATAGGCCGTGACGACGTACATCGTGTTGTCCACGACGATGGGCGCAGCCTCTTGCCCCTTGTTCACGGCCAGGGAAAAGCTGAAGACGGGCGCGAGTGTGCGCACGTTTGCGGATGTGATCTCATTGAGCGCAGAAAAGCGCGTGGCCGCATGGTTCTTGGCGGGCATCGACCATTGGCCATCGTCTTCCGGCGCATTCTCGCTGCTCGGTTTCGTCTGGCCGACGTCAGGAGTTGGCGCTGCCAGTGCGTGTCCAATCTGTTCACGCGTGAAGACTTCGTTCTCGGGCACAGCGCTCGGAAAAGTCTGGCCCAGCGTGACTAGAGGAACGGCGAGCAGGACAGTCGTGAGGATGAGTCGCATCAGCGCTTCTCCAGCGTGTACAGATAAGCAGCGATCTCGCGTGCCTGCTCGTGCCGTTCAGACCTGCTGCATGCAACAAGCCCTATGAGCAGCGCCATGAGGATCAGCCCACGCATTTCGGCACCGTCGTGAAGGCGATGAACGTAAGGAGCGTCGCGAGCGTGAAGCCTGCGCTGAAGCACACTCCCCAGAGCGCGAGAAAGCGCGTGCGTCCGCTGCCGACCTCGAGCAGGTGGCGATGATTGCCGGTCGTTTCCCGCTTGGTTCGTTGCAAAATACGCCACGACACGAGTAGTGCGGCAAGACCGAGCAGCACGCCGACGACGGAAGCCGCGATCATCGTCGGCCACGGCCATGAGGGCGCACCGGCGGCCGCAACACGCGTACCAGCGGCAAAACAGGGGCCGCTCGCGAGCGCAAAGCCCGCGCAGAGCTGCAAGAACCATCCCGCCGGACCACCGAGCAGCCCAAACGCGCTCTCGATGTTCATCACGCGATCACGATGCGGAGCGGGGTGATGCGTTAGCGTGCTGGCTCGCGAGTTCATCTGGCGAATCCCAGATAAGGGGTCACGTAGTAGGTCGTGAATACGAACAGCCACACGATGTCGACGAAATGCCAGTACAGCACACCCGCGGACACCGACAGGCGACGACGCGGACTGAAATAGTCCAGAGCGGTCCAGGCAAAAAGTGCGGCGAGCACAGCGAGGCCGACGATCACGTGAGCCATATGGAACGCCGTGGTCACGAAGTACAGCGATGCATAGCTCGAGGCGCCGAAACCGTACGACTTCGAGCGCCACTCCAGGAATTGAACGATGGCGAAGCCGAGGCCCATCACGAAAGCTATTCCGAATCCAAGGAGCGCACGGTCGCGACGCTGATGTAGAACACCGTGCTCGCCGAACCAGGCAACGAAACTGGACGCAAGCAGCAGGATTGTGTTGGGTAGCGCGAGCTTGAGCGTGGGATCGGGCTCGAGCAGCCAGCCTCGGGGCGCTACGACGCCGGTGTAGAAATAGGCAAACAGGAGGAATGAGAACAGCGCTGCTTCGCCGGCCACGAGCATTGCCACACCCCAGGAACCGAGGCCATGGCGACCGACCGGACCAACGGGCAGGCGCATCGAATCCGAGGCGGCAAGTTCGCTGCTCGCGACAGCTATCTCAGTCATGAGCCGGCTCCCGCTCTCGCAATGCCACCCGCGGCCACAGCCACGCGAGCAGTGCGATTGCCGTCACTGCGCCGCCGGCGCCGACGACCGGCCACATCTTCAGCAGCAGGCCGACGAACACAGCTGTCATACCCAAGGTGAGAATGAAGGGTGCAGCACTGTCCTCGGGCATTTCGAGAATCATGTCGGGCTCGCCATCGAGTGCCGACGTGCCGATCGTTTCCTTCCTGGTGGCGAGGAGCATGCCGCGCTCGATCGAGGTTCGCGCTTCCTCCTCATCGAGACGATGTTCCCAAAGGGGATGTCGGGAAGCGACCGTTGGAATCACAGCGAAGTTGTAGGGTGGCGGCGGCGATGGCGTCGACCACTCGAGTGTGGGTGCATCCCACGGGTTGTCGCCGGCAGGTGCTCCGGTGCGCAGGCTCTTCCACACGTTGACTACGAACAGCAACACACCCACGCCCAACAGGAAACTACCGATCGTCGTTACCAGGTTCAGCGTGTCCCAGCCCATGCCAGGTGCGTAGGTGTAGATGCGACGGGGCATGCCGTACAGGCCGGTCAAGTGCATCGGCAGAAAGGCGAGGTTGAAGCCCACGAACATCGCCCAGAAATTCCAGCGGCCGAGCCGCTCGTCGAGCAAACGTCCGGTCATCTTGGGAAACCAGAAATAGGTGGCGCCCATGACGGGAAAGACGTTGATGCCGATCAGCACGTAGTGCAGGTGCGCGACGACGAAGTAGGTATCGGTGAGTTGCCAGTCGACCGGGACGCTTGCGGTCATGAAGCCAGAGACACCGCCGATGACGAACAACAGAATCATCGAGGCGAAGAACAGAAATGCCGTCGTGATTACGGGTCGGCCCAACCAGATGGTGGCGAGCCACGCAAATACCGCGACGGCGGAGGGCACGACGATGGCGATCGAGGCGCCGGAGAAAAACGACAGGCTGAGGCTCGGCAACCCCGTGGCAAACATATGGTGTACCCACACGCCGAAGCCGAGGATCATCGTCGCCACCGTCGACAGCGCGACGAGCGAATAACCGACCAGCGGACGGCGGCAGAAGACAGGTAGCCCGTCGGACACCATGCCCATCGCTGGCAGCACGATCGCATAGACCCAGGGATGTCCGAAAATCCAGAACAGATGCTGCCACAGCAGCGGTTGGCCGCCGGCGCTCGCATCGAAGAAGTGCGTCGCGAACTGTCGGTCGAGCCAGAGCAGAAAGAAAGCAAGGCTCACTGCGGGAATCACCACGAGGTTCGCAGCGCTCGCCGTCAGCGTTCCCCAGACCATGATGGGCAGTCGATTGAGCGACATTCCCGGCGCTCGCGTGCGCAATGCCGTCACCAGGAAGTTGGCCGCGCCGGCGCTGGTGGAGATGCCGAGGAACACCATGCCGAGCGCATAGAAGTCCTGATTCAGTCCGGGGTTGTAGTTTCGCGAAGCGTAGGGGACGTAATTGAACCAGCCATCATTGGGGCCGTTGCCGGTGAGAACGCCGACGTAGAGGAAGATTCCGCTCGCCAGATAGACCCAGTAACTCAACGCATTCAGTCTCGGGAACGCCATGTCGCGGCTGCCAAGCAGCAGTGGCCACAGGTAATTCGAGAATCCCGACAGGATGGGCATCGCATAGAGGAAGATCATCGTCACGCCATGCGTGGAGAACAGCTCGTTGTACTGCTGCGGTGTCAACAGCGTGCGATCGGGACCGGCGAGCTGCAGTCGCATCACCAGTGCCTCGATCCCACCGATCGCGAGAAACAAGAATGCCGTCACGATGTAACGGATGCCGATCGCCTTGTGATCGACTGTCGTGAAGAATCCCTTGATCCCCGGCGCGGTCTCCCACAAACGTTGCAGCCTTGCCCGGTGCGCGCTGCTGTCCACACCAACTTCGGGCGTGCGGAAGTCGGCGGTCCTCATTGCAGCGTCTCCAGGTAGGCGAGTGCATCGTTGAGCTCGCTCGACGATAAATACTGGTTCGGCATCAACGAGCCCGGTTTCACGCCCTGCGGATCTTGAATCCAGCCGGCGAGATTGCCGGAGTTGTTGGATAAGGTGCCTGCGGCTATGGTCCGCCGACTCATCAAATGAGTGAGATCGGGCGCGCTGCGTGCTCCTGCGGATGTGCCGCGTACGCGATGACATGCCCCGCAGCGAAACTCCACGAGCTGCAATCCGCGCTGTGCTGCCTCGGTCTGAGGCGGTGAGGCTCCTTTCAATTGTTGAGCCCGCCAGCGTTCGAATTCATCTTGGGGTTGAGCCACGACTTCGAACGCCATCCGCGCATGCTGAAAGCCGCAGAACTCGGCGCACTGACCCCGATAGCGGCCCGGTGAGTCCGCCTGCATCCAGCTGAGATTGGTTTGGCCGGGAATTGCGTCGGTCTTGCCGGTCAGTTTGGGGACCCAGAAGCTGTGAATGACATCGGCCCCGTGCAGTCGAATGAGTACCGGGACACCGACTGGAATATGGATCTCGTTGGCTGTCGAGAATGTCTCGGCGGGCTTGTCCGAGGCGTAGTGCACTTCCCACCACCACTGGCGAGGTGTCACATCGAGCGTGAGTGAAGTCTGGGTCGGTGGGCCGGAAACCGATGCCAGGGCGACCATGGTCCAGACCAAAGTGATGAGCAAGGGAACGGCGGATATGATCAACCCGATGCCGATCCAGCGGACGCCATTGCCACCGCGAGTGACGGGTACGGCGCGCGTTTCGGCAGCTCCGCCGTTGGCTCGGGCTCGCACAACTGCTCGCCAGAGCACCAGCGCAATGATCAAGCACACGAGCGCAGAGATCGCGATGACCGCCCAGGTCAGTGGTAACACAGCGGCTGCGCGTCGGCCCGCGGCATCGAGATAGCTGAGAGGGAACGAGGTCATGCGGCGTTCGCCCTCTCGAGCATGCCGAACAGACGCAGCAATGAGCGGAGCATGGCCCACAAAAAGAGCAGGATGCCCGGTACCCACATGATGATTCCGCCCAGTTGCTGGTCTTGCAGCGGTGTCAGGCCCCACGAAGGCGCCGTCAGGACGTGCGCATCGAACAGCGGATGTCCGGCGAGACTCAGCATTGCGCCGAGCAGACACATCTGGGTGGATGTGAGAAGCCCTGCTACCAGCGCGGTGGTGGTGTGTTCTGTCGCATGATGCAGCAACTCTCGCCACAGCAAGATGCTGCTACCGAAGAGTGTGATGTGCATCAGCCAGTACAGGGGCGTCGAAGTGAAAGTGGCGTCATAGGGACGCGGCATATGCCAGAACCAGAGTGCGACGAAGAACAGTCCCGTTGCGCTCCAGAGCCACTGTGCGCCTCGTCTGGGAATCGATATCGGCAACGCGAGCGCGATGATCGGTGCCGCTATCAGTACCAGAATCATGTGTTGAGCGACGCGAGCGGAGAACAGCGACACGGAGAGTGCGCACAATGGCGAGAGCAAAGCGATGGCGGCGATAGCCCAGCCAACGAACGCATGAGTACGCATGCGGGGATCTCGCACGAGCGCACGGTGACCGACAGCCAGCGCGAGGAGCACGCCGATGAGCACGGGGTCCAGATTGAAGCGAGTGAGCAGCTCGCCAGGAAAAGGAGGGGTCCCGCAATACGGAATCGGAGGCATGGCGGCGCTACGAAAGCTGAGGACGTCTCAGCTGCGTATACGAGCTGAGTTATGAAGTGGTTCCTGCGCGACGATCTGGTCATGAAACGTCGCGCTCTGCGTCGGTGAACCCGGGTGCTCCTGGTGCGCAGAGCGATGCACAAATTCGACGGCTTCGCGCGTCGACATCGATCAAGAGGAGTGAGACTCGTTGAGCGTGGGACGTGCAAGATGCAGAGAAGATCGCTGCTTGTCGTGAGATCGGGCCTTAGCGATGGCCGCGCGCCTGCCGCTCGCAGCGAGTGCTTTGCCGGTGCGCATTGACAGCGTGGAAAACCGATTCTTCAGGAACCCTCTTGTGGCCATCTCGTTGTTTCGATGGAGCGCCCGCTAGTACGCGATGTTTGGTGGCGCGGCGAGGATGTTGGCGTGAAGAGAGATTGCAGCGATGTCTACTGTACTGAATCGGACCGAAACGAAGCGAACTTATGAGATAGAGGCGGGCGGCTCCGCTGGCGAGGGCATCGGCGGAATTGCCGTAGTTGCTTTGAGTATTCTGGCGCTGGTGGGTGTCATGCCGAATCGGTTGGCTCCGATCGCGGGAATTGCATTCGGCGCTGCGTTGCTCATCGAAGGGGCGGCCATGGCCGTGCGGCATTCGGAGCTCATGGCGCAAGCTTCGGCAACCGAGGAGGCCCGTTTCGAGCTCTCGGGCGGGATGTCCGTTGAGGCCGCGGTAGGAATTGCGTGTATCGCTCTGGGAATTTTAGCGCTCGTCGGAATCGCGCCGGCTACCTTGCTTGCCGTTCTGGCGATCACCGGCGGTGCTGGGCTCGTGGTGTCGGCCGGTACCCAACGGCAGTTGAACGAGATTCGTGCGGACGCGCTCGAAATTTCGCCGACACCGCGACGGGTGGCGCGCACGGCAGTGTCGAGCGCCGCGGCAACGCAGGTTTTGGCAGGCATTGCGGCAATCACCCTTGGAGTGATCGCACTCGTAAATGCAACCAGTTTCCCGTCCGTGTTGACGACAACGGCGCTGTTGGTACTTGGAGGCGCTGTTCTGCTGAGTAGTGCCACGCTATCAAGTCGCATGCTGACTGCGCTGAGCCATTCTCGGGCGATTCGCTGATCCGAGTGCATGCGCGCTCAGCGCCCAGGTTACGTCTGGGCGCTGAGCGACAAGCCGGGCACTCGCTGCAGCTCTCGGGAGATTTGCGCGCTCACGCTGAGTAGCAGTTGCAGCCGCTCTGTCGCAAGCTTCGCGCGTGTGATCCTCTTTGAGTGACTGGAGCTGTTGAGTGCGGCGACGACACGACGGGTCTTGTCGAATACGGGGACCGCGACAGCGACTACGCCGTAAGCCAGTTCGTCTTCGACAGCCGAGTAACCGACACGTCGGCATTCATCGATCAGCGCACGTAATTTGCCACGATCCGTCACGGTTCGCTCGGTCAGCGCACTGATCTCCGCCTGCTCAAAATAATTCTGCAACCCTTCCGGAGACAGGCCGGCGAGTAACACGCGTCCCATCGATGTGGGATGGGCCGGCAAACGGCTGCCAACGTGAGCTTCCAATCGCATCAATGTGCGCACCGACGCGCGGGCCACGTACACGATGTGAGTGCCATCCAGCACGGTGAGTGCGGCGGAGTCGCCGGTCTGCCGTGCGAGGTCCTCCAGATAGGTTTTGGTGAGCACCTCGATGTTCATCGAATCGAGATACGCAGCGCCGAGCTCGAGCACCTTGGGACGCAGTAGAAAATTTCGGCCGGACTGCATCACGTAGCCGAGATCCGCCAGCGTGAGCAAACAACGTCGCGCTGTCGCGGCCGGCAGGCCCGCTCTTTCGGCGATCTCGCTCAGCGTCAACGAAGGCGAGTCGTACGTGAACGCGCGGATGACTTCCAGTCCCTTCGCGAGGCCGCCCATCGCCTCACGCCGTGCGTTCGAAGCAGTGGTCGTGGCGGTGTTTCTCTTCATGGAAAAGCGCTCTTTTCGGGTAGCGAAAAAACGCCGCGATGTCGATTGACAGCCCTCACCGCGGGATCCAGCATGATTCGCATGACGAAGTTGTATTCGATATGCGAAAAGCTGTCCAGGCCCGCGCGGTCTGGATGCCGGGCGCGCGTATGAAGATCGGTCGTCAGGCTCATCGCGCGTCGGCGATCTCCACGTCGAACGAAGCGGCCATCGTCGTGCGTGGACATGATTTGTGCGAAGAGCTGATCGGACGCATTTCTTTCACCGAACACCTCTGGTTACTGGTGACTGGAGAGTTGCCGAGCGAAGCACAGCGGCGCGTGCTCGACGCTGTGCTGGTCGCGATCGCCGAGCACGGACTGGTGCCGAGTGTGCAGGCTGCTCGCATGACACTCGCAGCCGCGCCCGAGGCACTGCAGGGTGCGGTCGCGGCGGGGTTGCTCGGGTGCGGCTCAGTCATCCTGGGGGCTGCCGAAGATGCCGGTCGTCTGTTGCACGAAACGGTGACGCGAGCGGGATCAGACAAATCGATGCGTGAGGCGGCGAGTGAGATCGTCGGCGAGTATCGAGCCGCGCAGCGAGCAATTCCGGGCTACGGCCATCCGCTGCACAAAGATTACGATCCGCGCGCTCGGCGGCTGCTTGCAGTTGCCAATGGGCTCGGTGTTCGCAGCCGTTACTCCGAGGCAGCGCAGGCCATCGAGCTCGTGCTGCCGGAGATTACGGGCAAGCCCCTCGCGATGAATGTGTCCGGCGCCATTCCGGCGACGCTTTTGGATGCGGGCTACCCGCTGCTCGCTCTGAGAGGAGTACCACTGCTCGCGCGCACTGCGAGCCTCATTGCGCACTTGCTGGAAGAACGCACTCGGCCCATCGGCTTCGTGCTTTCCCATGCTGGCGCATCGGCGGTCGAGTATGACGGGCCGAAGCCGGAAGGCTTCGTGGCATCCGATCAATAACGGAGCAACCGAGACGTCATGCAATCCGTCCTCTCTGGCATCCGCGTCGTCGAGCAAGGCACCTTCATTACCGGGTCGTGCGCCGGCATGATGCTCGCGGATCTCGGCGCTGACGTGGTCAAGGTCGAAAGTCCGGCGGGCGATCCGTATCGCAGTTATCAGGGCGGCCAGTTCTCGCCTCACTTTCAAGCCTACAACCGCAATAAGCGCAGCGTTGCGCTCGACCTGCAGCAGCAAGCCGACCGAGGCGCGTTCGAATGCCTCGTGCGAAACGCCGATGTCTATATCCAGAACTTCCGACCCGGCACCGCCGAGCGCCTCGGTGCCGGTGTTAGCCGGCTGCACGAGCTGAATCGGCGCCTGGTGTATTGCTCCATCAGCGGGTTCGGGTCGAGCGGACCGTATGTCGATCGACCCAGCTACGACTCGGTGGCCCAGGCGCTGAGCGGCTTTCTGAGTGTCGTCGTCGATGAACAACGCCCTCGGTTCCTCGGACCGGCGCTTGCCGACGCGATCACCGGAATTTACGCGGCGTTCGGCGTGCTCGGCGCGTTGCTGGAGCGTTCGCGCACCGCTCTCGGTCGGCACGTCGAGGTCTCGATGCTCGAAGCGATGGCGCACTTTGCGGTGGAGCCATTCGCAGCGTTCTTCGCGCTCAATCAGGTGCCGAAGTCGAGCGATCGCCCGCGCCTGGCACAGGCGTACATCCTTCGTACTGCCGATGACCAGCTGATCGCGATTCATCTGTCGTCGATCGAAAAATTCTGGCAAGGACTCACGAGCGCGTTGGACAGCGAACAATTGCGCACCGATCAACGCTTCCACACCCGACAGGGGCGCATCGAGCACTATGAGGCGCTGGGCGCCGAGCTCGATGCACTGTTCGCGCGCCATCCCTTGAGTCATTGGGCCGAACAGCTCGAGCGCAGTGACGTGCCGTTCGCGCCAATCAACCGTATCGACCAGGTCGTCGAGGATCCGCAGGTGCGCCATCTCGGTTTGATCGTGCCGGTGGAATCGGCGAGCGGCGGTAAGCGCGCGGTGCGCCCGCCCGTGCAGTTCGACGGTGTGAGATCGGAACGAGTGACCTCGGCGCCGCAGCTCAACGAGCACGGCGCGGCGATTCGTGATGCCTTGGCTGCAAGCGGAGGCTGGCCCGAGAAGAGTTAAAGGCGAGTCAGGGGGGAGCGACAATGACTACCAAGAGGCGAGGGCTGGTGTTAGCTGGCGCGTCCGCGGCGCTGTGCATGAGCCCGTTCGATTTGCCAGCTCAGGATCAGCAACGAGTGCAGGGCGCCAATCTCGAAGAGGTGATCGTGTCGGCGCGCAAGCGCGATGAATCCGTGCTCGACGTGCCGGTTGCGATCAACGTGTTTACGGCCGCCGATATCGCAGCGGCGGGGATCGATCGGCCGGGAGACTTCATTCAGCTCACGCCCAACATGAGTCTGGTGCAGACACAGAACCAGGGAACGTCGTTTGTGACCGTGCGCGGAATTTCACAAGCGCGCAACAGCGAGCCCTCCGTCGCCGTACTCATCGATGGCGTGCTGATGGTGAATCCATCGCAGTTCAACCAGGAGCTGGTCGACATCGAAAGCATTCAGGTGCTCAAAGGGCCGCAAGGCGCGCTCTATGGGCGCAACGCCATTGGTGGTGCCATCATCGTGAACACCAAGCGGCCCTCCGATACCTTTGAAAGCAGTATCACCGCCGGTTACGAATCCGGCCCGGGGCAGCGCTTGCGCGGCAGTGTCAGCGGCCCGATCAGCGATACGTTGAAGTACCGTGTCGCCGCTTCCTACTTTGAAACCGATGGCTATATCGACAACGCGCTCCTCGGCGAGGAGGCGGATCCCTTCCGGGATGTGTCGACGCGCGTGCGCCTGCTGTGGGAGCCGTCCGAAGCGTTCACCGCCGACCTGCGATTCAATTCATCGCAGGTCGATACGCAGGCGCTGTACTTCAACATCACCGAGAGCGTCAACGACACCAGCCTGCCGGTGCGTGTGAACAATCCGGGCGTGAACGAGCGCGACATGTATGGCGTGTCGCTGAAGTTGGATTTCGAGACCCGCGCCGGCACGTTCACCTCGGTGAGCTCCTATGACACGATCAAGGAAATCCTCACCGGCGACCAGTTCAACTTTCTGCCGATCCCCGAGTCGGTGCTGTTTCAGTTCTTCGGCGCCGACCAGGCGCAACACCAATACCTGGACGTGGATGCGATCAGCCAGGAGCTGCGCTTTACCTCGCCCACCGGGCGGCGCGTGCGCTGGATCGCCGGTATGTACGGCATCGCCACCGATCGTTTCATCTCCACGGGCAACGTCTTCGATCTGGGCACCGGTGTAGTGCCCCAGGTGCGCCGGCAGCCACTGCCGCTATTCAACCCGCAGTTCACCTATCTTGCGGACTCGCAGGATAACTTCGCGTGGGCGGTATTCGGCAACGTCGACGTCGACCTCACGCCTCGCGTGGAAATGTCGCTCGCCATGCGTTACGACCGCGACGAGCGCGAGAACACCACCAAGACACCGGCCGAGTTCATTCCCGCGTCCCTGGTCGGTCTCGCGCAGCCGGGGCAGGTTCGCAAGCACACGTGGGATGAGTGGCAGCCGAAGGTTACGCTGCGTTTCAAGCCCACGGACGATTCGATGCTGTTCGCCGGCTACAGCCGCGGCTTTCGCAGCGGCGGCTTCAATCAAACCGGTGTCTCGGCCGCGGGCATCGCTGGCATCCAGGATCTGTTCGACGCGGAGACCGCCAGCACTTATGAGGTCGGCGCCAAGGCCGAATTCTTCGACCGCCGCCTGAGCGCGAGCGTGAATGCTTACTACACGCGCGCCGAGGGCTCGTATTTCTTCGTGTTCGATCCGAACACGAGCACACAGAATCTGGGCAATCTCGGCCGCGTCGACTACCAGGGCATCGAGCTGGAGCTGAAGGCGGCGCTCGCCGACGGTTTCGATGCCTTCCTCGGCCTGGGCTATACGGACAGCGAGATCAAGCAATCCGACCGCGCAGCCACCGATGTGGGCAACCAGGCGCCACTGGTCTCGGAGTACAGTGCGAACCTCGGGCTGCAGTATCGCCGTCACCTCGGCGATGTATTGAGCCTGTTGGTACGCACGGATTTCGAAGCGATCGGGCCGACGTGGTTCTATCCGGATAACGCGACCAAGCGTGATCCGGTGGAACTGCTGAATGCTCGACTGGGATTGGAGGGCGGCCGGTGGGCCGCGACGGTGTGGGCGAAGAATCTCACCAATGAGGAATACAACGCGGAGTGGTCGCCGGGCCCACAGTTCTTTCCCAATCCCGGCTACACCAACAACTTTGTTTTCAAAGCGCTGCCGCGACGCTGGGGCGTCGATCTGACGTACCGGTTCTAGTTGCGCGGATCACAGGAGCACTGACATGGCCACGACCAACAAACTGCCGTCCCGGCTGCATCACACGGCTTACGTCGCCAAGAACCTGGAGGCGACGCGCCAGTTCTACGAGGATGTCATCGGCTTGCCGCTGATGGCGGCCTGGTGCGAGTCTGACGAGCTGTTCGGTGCCGAGCGCACCTATTGTCACCTGTTCTTCGGACTCGGCGATGGCAGCGCGCTCGCGTTCTTCCAGTTCGCACGGCCAGAGGATCAGGCGCTGTTCGGACCGAAGATGCCGGAGACACCATTCCATCACGTCGCGCTCAAAGTGGATGCGGACGTGCAGAAGGGGATTGAGCAGCGGCTGCGCGCGGCTGGTTATACCGAGCCGAAGATGTATGTCCTCGAACACGGCTATTGCCGTTCTTTGTATGCGGTCGATCCGGACGGCATGATCGTCGAGTTCACCGTCGACCATCCCGAGGTTGAACAAATCAACGCCACGCGCCGCGCCGATGCTCATGCGGAGCTCAAGCGCTGGCTGGCGGGCGAGCATCGCTCCAACAACATGTTCCGTTGATCGGGGAGGGGCGTCTTGAAGACCAGCACGGATCGGATATTGGTCACGCTCGTCGGGAGTCTGCCGCGCTCGCAGGCGGTCACCGACGTGCTGTTTGCTCGCGAGCGTGGCGAGCCGCGCGACGATTCGACTGCACGCGCCATCATTGCCGATGCGGTGACAGACGCGGTGCGCCGCCAAGTGGCCAGCGGCGTGGACGTGGTGAGCGACGGTGAGATGAGCAAGATCAGCTATGCCACTTACATCAAGGACCGATTGACGGGGTTTGCGGGCGATACGCCGCGCGAGCCGGGCCAGGATCTGGTGGAGTTTCCGCGAATCTTGAAGCGTCTCGCGGACACGGGGGCAACGGCCAAATACAAACGGCCTCGCTGTGTGGCGGAAGTTCGCGTTGGTGATCTGCGTCCCGCGCAAACCGACGTCGATAACTTGCAAGCGGCCATCGATGCATCCGGGCCCACGGAAGGCTTCCTCAATGCCGCCTCGTCGGGAGTGATCGCGCTGTTTCAACCCAACGATTACTACCGCACGCAAGACGACTATCTTGAAGCGGTTGCCGAAGCGATGCGCGCCGAATATGAGTTGATTACCAGCGCCGGTCTGCTGCTGCAGATCGACGCTCCGGACCTCGCGATGGGACGGCACACGATGTATCGCCACCATACGGCCGATGATTTCCTCCGCAGCGCCTCGCGTCACGTGGAAGTACTGAACCATGCCTTGCGAAACGTGCCTGCCGACCGCGTGCGCATGCACGTGTGTTGGGGCAACTACGAAGGCCCGCATCATCACGATGTGCCGCTGGAACAGTTGCTGCCAATCGTGCTCGAGGCGAACGTGCAGGGATTGTTGATCGAGGGCGCCAATCCGCGCCACGAGCACGAGTGGTCCGTGTTTCGTGAGCAGCGCCTGCCCGATGACAAGGTGCTGATTCCCGGTGTCATCAGCTCCACGACCAACTACATCGAGCATCCGTTGCTGGTCGCGGAGCGCCTGTGTCGTTACGCCGATGTGGTGGGCCGCGAGCGTGTCATGGCCGGCACCGACTGTGGCTTCGGTACGTTCGCCGGGTTCGGGCCCGTCGATCCCGACGTTGCTTATCTCAAGCTGAAATCGCTCTCGGATGGCGCGGCCATCGCCTCGGAAAGGTTATGGGGGCGACACTGAGCGGCGCGCATTACATCGAGGTGGAAGGCGCGCGCCTGCGGGCGCGCAGTGCTGGAGAAGGTCCGGCCGTCGTATTGGTGCATGGATGGGCGCTCGATCTCGAAATGTGGCGTGCACAGATCGATCTGCTCGCCGATCGATATCGCGTGATCGCGTTCGACCGGCGGGGCTTCGGCCGCTCCTCCGGTGTGCCTGGCCTCGAGCAGGATGTGCACGATATCGATCGCTTGCTGGATTCGTTCTCCATCTCGCGCGTGGCGATCGTCGGAATGTCGCAAGGCGCGCGCGTCGCTTTGCGTTGGGCTTTGAGACATCCAGAACGAGTCTCGTGTCTGGTGCTGGATGGTCCGCCGGCGGAAGGATGGTCGCAGTCGGTCGGTGCGAAGGAGATTCCCATCGATGAATATCGGCAGCAGATCGGTGTCGAAGGCATGGATGCATTTCGCAGCATGTGGCTGCAGCATCCTTTCATGAAGCTCCATACAGGCTCGCCCTGTGCGCACACGCTGCTGCGTGAAATCGTCGTTCGGTATCCCGCGCTGGATTTGCTGAACGAGCCGCCCCAGTTGCCGCTGCTTTCCGAGTGGGACTTGCTGCGCGTGAATGTGCCGACGCTCGTTCTCAGCGGCGAACACGACTCCGCGCAACGTCGCTCCATCGCAACTCGGATGGCTCAAGCGCTGCCGGATGCACGCTTGAAGGTGTTGCGCGGCGCTGGTCATCTCGGCGCGTTGGACGATCCGAATTCGTACGTGCAGGCGCTGCGCGATTTCTTTTCGAGCCAGCCGGCAATGGCCGCTGGCACGGTCATGTGATTTTTGGAGGGGCAGATGGCAAAGGTAGGTTTGATCGTCGGTAGCCTGCGCAATGGCGCATTCACACGACTCATGGCCCGCGCGTTGCCGGAGCTTGCGCCGCCATCGCTGCAGTTTTTCGCCATCGAAATCGGTGACCTGCCGCTCTATAACGAGGATCTGGAGACCGACTCGCCACCGGCGCCGTGGACGCGATTCCGACAGCAAGTGCGCAGCGCCGACGGAATTCTCTTCATCACCCCGGAATACAATCGCAGCATTCCTGGTGCGCTCAAGAATGCGCTCGACGTGGGCTCGCGTCCGTGGGGCAGGAGCGCGTGGGATGGCAAGCCCGCGGGCGTAATAAGCCAGAGCCCGGGTGCACTCGGAGGCATGGCTGCCGCACATCATCTGCGACAGGTGCTGTTGGCGGTCAACCTCGTCGCCATGCCTCATCCTGAGGCTTACATTCCTGTCGTGGCGACATTATTCGACGACAGCGGTCGCCTGCAGAATGCGCAGACGCGTGAGCTCATGACCGCCTTCTTGCTGGCGTTCGCGACCTGGCTGGAGCGGTTTCCGCGATCGTCGTTGTCGTAGAAGGCCTACGCAATCCTCCCTAGAGCCCTCGCCGGGCCGACGGCCTATAACGCACCCCGTCTGGCAATCCGGAGGAGACTCAAATGGACCGCGTGTATATCGACTGCAGAGAGTTTCCGAGCGAGTCCCACTGTACCGTCGCCATCTCGGCCGATGATGAGGCTGAGCTGTTGGAAGCCGCCGCACACCATGCCAAAGACGTTCACGGTCACGAGGACACGCCCGAGTTCCGCCAGGAGCTGCGCCGGACGTTCAAGCACGGGGCGCCTGCGCCGTAGGAAGCGGCCGGCTTATCGGGAGACTCGGGCTGAGTAGCTCGACAGATTGGTGTAAGCAGCGCTTAACAGAGGCGTTGCGATGCCGGCTCGTTGCGCGCGTTCTACCATGTCACCAACGATTTGCTCGGACTCGATTGAATAGCCCTGCTGCAGGTCGCGATACATGGAGGAGGTGAGCTGCGAGTTTGTATCGGTGAGCTGCCCCCGAACGAACGTGCAGAACTTGTCGCTCGGTGCCACGCCGACTTTGCGTACCACCGAGAGCACTTCGTCGAGTATCGCGTTGGAGAACGCCAGACCGCCAGGGGCTCGCGCCACTTCACCGATGCTGCCTCTCATGAGGCAGTTGATGGCGCCCAGCGACGCAAGAAATATCCATTTCTCCCACATTTCGCGCCCGATCGCCGGCGAGATACGCGCATCGAAGCCCGCGTTTTGCATGAATGCATCAACGCTCTCCATGCGCGACGAGCGACTGCCGTCCAACTCGCCGTAAGCGAGCTCGTGAAAGTGGGCGAGTTCGACGATCCGACCCTGGTCGTCGAGCGTGCTTGCAATCTTGCAAATGCAGCCCGCAACGTTGCGGGCGGCGAATCGAGCGGCCAGGACATCCATATGCCTCATGCCGTTCAAGACGGGCAGAATGATCGTGTCGTCACCGACGGCGCGAGCGCAATCCTCAATCGCCGACTCCAGTCCGTAGGCTTTTACAGTCAACAGCACCACATCGTATGGCGAATCGATCTCTGCGGCCGTCAGCAGCTTCGGGGCGATAGTGAGATCGCCGCTCGGGCTGAGGATCTGCAATCCCGTCTTGCGCAGCTGCTCTGCGCGACGCTGGCGAACCAAGAAGGTGACATCCCGACCTGCAGCGGCCAGACGAGCGCCAAAATATCCACCAGTAGAACCGGCGCCCACGACAAGCATCCGCATGTAATCACTCCACTTCAGACCGCAAGCATTGCAGCAATGATGCACTTCCATTCGCTGGAGGGTCAATTGCACTGGCGTGTCTCGACTTCGGCTCAATGGATGAGTTGAAGGAGCAACGACTTGCCTCGATGACGAGAAGTGTTGAGGTAGTCGGGGACTGCGAAGCCGAGCATTGCGCGAATGCGCCTGTCATCCGCAAAGTCCCGAATCGTCGGTCAGCCCAGCATCACAGCTCTGCGTCTGTGTCCCTTAGTGAGGTCGCGACTCGGGCTCGAGTATAGGCCGGTGAGAGGGTTCCCGCGGCCATCGCGCGAAATGCGCCATGCGAGTGGCAAAAGCTGCCAAATTGGCTCATGGCCGGCCTGTTCTGGTCTCTGGCGGTGACGTGAGGAACTCGCCCGCGGTCGGAGACCACAGTGGTTTGGCGAGATGCTCGGTGAATGACGAGAACATGATGTTGAAGCTGATGCTGATTCTTTCTGCTTCGCTCGTGTTCGCGCCGACGGAATGCCGCAGCCAGGCGGGGAATAGCAATAGCGTGCCGTTCTTTACTTGCACCACTACCTGGTCGGTGTTTTCGGCGGTGAGTTCGACGACGGGTGGGCGGATGATCCCAGTCTGATCCCGCGGGTCGTGGAAGTTGATTGTGTCCGCACCCGGATAGGTCCACAGGTAATAGACGCCGCTCAGAAAATTGTTGGGGTGAGAGTGCGCTTTGTGTTCAGCGCCCGGAGCCAGGATCGTGGCCCAGCAGGCCGTGATCTCGAACTCGTCATAGCCGATCCGCAAGAACTGCAAGATTCCCGCGACTGTTCGATGGATGCAAACGACCAGGTCCTGGAAATCTTCGAGCCGGTGGAGCGTCTGAACCGACTGCCAGCCCTGACCAGGCGCGAGCGGCGGTAGATCTCGCCTCATGTGCGATAGCGCGGCCGAAGCTTTCGCCTCGATCGTTTCCCGCAACGGCGGCTGGAGCTCGAGCTTCCAGACGAGTGTAGGGAACATCGGAATGACATCCGACGCGGCGCTCCAGCGATCGCCCTGCACGAGCATGGCCGCGGCTCAACGCTTATATCCGATCTTTCGCAACAGGGCGTGGCGCCACTGAATGCCCTCGTCGTTCTCGACCCCCTGCGGCGCAAAGCCGTCGACCACACCCAGGACGGCCCGTCCCTGCTCGGTCTCGGCGAGTACGACTTCGGTCGGATTGGCGGTTGCGCAAAAGATACGGCACACCTCGGGCACTATCTTGATCGCATTCAACACGTTGATTGGGTAAAAGCCGTCACCGAGCAGAACGATGAAGCTGTGACCCGCGCCGAGCGCCATCGCGTTACGGCGCGCCAGCTCTTCCAGGCCACCGTCGGTGCCGGACCAGCGTACGAGGCATGCGCCCGAGGCCTCGCAGAACGCAAGGCCGAACTTGATTCCCGGCACCGTAGCCACCATCGCCTCATGAATGTCTTCGACTGACTTGATGAAATGCGTCTGGCCCAGAATGAAATTCGTCGACTCTGGCTTGTCGATTTTCACGGTAATGAGTTGCATGTCGATCCCCTGCATTTACAAGGTGCGTGTCGTTGCCGACGCCGTGGAGGTCGAACTCTGAGCTGCCATTGCGGCGGTCACATATTGAAGTAGAGCTGGAACTCCCATGGATGCGGTCGCAGCCGAACTGGATCGATCTCGTGCACCCGCTTGTAGTCGATCCAGGTCTCGATCACATCGCGGGTGAATACATCGCTCTTCCTGAGGAAGTCGTGATCATCCTCGAGCGCGCGCAGGGACTCTTCCAGCGAACCGGGCACCTGCGGCACGCCGCGGGCTTGCTCCGGCGGTAGATCATAGATGTTCTTGTCCAGTGGCTCTCCTGGGTCGATGCGATTGCTTACGCCGTCGAGGCCGGCCATCAGCATGGCTGCAAAAGCCAGGTACGCGTTGGCTGACGGATCCGGACAACGAAACTCCACGCGCTTGGATTCCGCCGAGTCCGAGTACATCGGGATGCGCGCGGCGGCCGAGCGATTGCGTTGAGACATCGCCAGATTGACGGGCGCCTCGTAACCCGGAACGAGACGCTTGTAGGAATTGGTGGTCGGCGCGCAGAACGCCATCAACGCCGGTGCGTGCTTCAGCAGGCCGCCGATATACCACCGGCAAACCTCGGAAGTGAGCGCATATCCGGAGGGGTCGAAGAAGAGATTCTTGCCGTCCTTCCACAGGCTCTGATGGCAATGCATGCCGCTGGCGTTGTCGCCGAAGATGGGTTTCGGCATGAACGTCGCCACCTTGCCGTGACGGCGCGCGGCGTTCTTGCTTGCGTACTTGTAGATCATCACGTTGTCCGCCATGCGCAGGAGCGGCGCGAAGCGCATGTCGATCTCGTTCTGGCCGGCCGTGGCAACTTCGTGGTGGTGAACTTCGACCTGGATGCCGGCGCCCATGAGCACAAGCACGATCTCCGAGCGGATATCCTGCAGCGTGTCGTGCGGTGGAACCGGAAAGTAGCCTTCCTTGTAACGCGACTTGTAACCGAGATTGCCACCGCCGAACGCCCCTTCGTCACGACCGGTGTTCCACTCGCCCTCCGCGGACTCGACGTAATAGAAACCGCAGTGCGGGTCCTGGCCGAAGCGGATGGAATCGAAGATGAAGAACTCGAGCTCCGGACCGAAGAAGCAGGTATCTGCGATCCCGCTCGAGGCCAGGTAGATTTCTGCCTTGCGTGCAATGTAGCGCGGGTCGCGCGAGTAAGGCTGACGCAGAATCGGGTCGACCACGTCGCAGATGAGCGCCAGCGTAGGCTGCTGGTAGAAAGGATCGACGAACGCCGTCGTGCAATCGGGCTTGAGCAGCATGTCGGACTCATGAATCTCCTGAAAGCCGCGTATGGACGAGCCGTCGAAGCCGATTCCGTCCTCGAACAGCCGCGTCGAGACCTCTGGCAGCGTGATCGAAAAATGCTGCCAGAGCCCGGGAAGGTCGGTGAATCTGAGATCGACGATCTCGATCCCGTGCCCATCGATCAGCGCAATGACATCCTCGACGCTTTGCGGGCGCGTGTACTGGAATTGACCGGGCGCGACGATCAACGGCGTCGGGCGCTGGCTGGAGAGTTCTGGATCGGGCATGACATCCCCCTTTGGCGAATTTCCAGGCTTATGCTGGTCAGGCCCCTCGGGCGGATTGCAGGCCCGATACCGCGGTAAGTGCAGCCATCGGCCCGGCACCTGCAATGGTTTCGAATTGCCGCTCATCGCGCACGAACAGTGATCCGGCGAAACCGAGCGCGTTGATGGGTACGCCCTGAAAATCTTCACGCTGGCGCGGCACGGCGAGTATCCATCTGCGGGTGACGAGCAGATTCCATGGGGCAGATCGGTGCTGCTGGCCATTGCGCTCGATGGCGTGGATGCCGATACGACGACGAAGCTGCGAGTACAGCGATGCAAGGTGAGGCACCGAATCGCTACCGTGCTCGAATAGCGCAGGCTCGAGCCATGCAAGGGCATGCGGAAATGTGAGACCCGGAACGGTCAGAATTCCCGTCTGAGCTTGCACGCTCTCGATCACTGCATCGATTGGCGTTGGCGGTCCGATGCCTTCGAGCGGAAGTGGCACCATCTGCAGGTGTCTGTGCGACTGACTCGCCCCCGCGGCCGTGCCACAGTTGTGGAAGATCAAGCCATCCACTTGCGCCAGACAAGCCAACAGTGCTTCGAAGTCCGCATCTCGAAGCAGTGCCTCCTGTGCCTCGAAGCGACGCGTGACGATGAGCATATGCTGGGGAATCAAGGCGAACTTGTTCAGCAGCGCCACATGGGTCGGAGAAATGTCGGCTACGAACAGGTTCGAGTCGAACGGCAGAAAGGGATTGGGTGCGGCGCCGACGCCTCGCGCGCGGCGGCTGTCGAGTCGCGCCCGCCCGAGCAGCGAAAGCTGTCGGACGAGGAAGCGCACGTGCGCGTCCTCGATGACGTGAAGTGCGCTCTCGATTGGCTCCAAGGCGCCGCAGGCCAGCGCATGCTGCGTGGCGCGTTGCAGCGCGGACTTCAAGGTGCAGCCTTCGAGCATCGGTTTCATCGTGCCCACCCGGAGGCATATTGCACGCGGGCGGGGCCAAGTTGAAGCAGCGCGCTCCGTGCAGACGTGTCGGAATGCCAGTGTCATACGATGCCGCTCATGGCAGCGGGCGCATTCCACTAACGTGCTGGCTTTCCGGGGTGGTGGGGAATGAAACTGATCGGGTATTCGAACCTTACGACTTCCTCACGATCAATTCCGTCGGCAGCGTCACCGAAGGCGGATGCGCCCCGTCGAGGATCTGCATGAATTTTTCGACCAGCAGCGCGCCGGCCTGGTGAATGTCCTGGCGGACTGTGGTCAGCGGCGGATCGAAGAGCGCGGCATAAGAAATGTCGTTGTAGCCGACCACGGAAACCTGTTTCGGAATCTTCAGGTCATGCTCTCGCAGCGCTGACACCGCCGCCATCGCGAGGGTGTCGCTCGCGGCGAACACCGCATCCGGAGGTTGTGAGGCGGATGAAAGATAATCGCGCACTTTCTGGTGAGCGATCTCGTAAGAAAAATAATCCGTCGGCAAGTCGACAATGACTGCGTCGGAGCCGGCTTCGGTCAGGCCTTTCGCTAGCCCGGTCCGGCGCATTTGAATCTGCGGGTAGGTGCTGCAAACTGCTGGACAGCCAGCATCACCACCGCCTTGTTGCGGACGTTTCCTGAGTTGTCTGAATATGCGTCAGTCACACCGGACTCCTGCCGGGCGTCGAACGCTTCATCGTTGCCTGCCAGCGAGTAGCTGCCGCTTCGGAAGCATGCTCACTCACGCCGAGGCGGCAACGACTCGGGATTGCTCCAATCCCTGATTTTTCTTTCGCTCTGCTTCGGCGCCGTTGACACCCCTGCATTGCAACTGCAACTATCTGACGACAACGCGGCTAGGGGATGGCCTGTCATTTCACTGCCGGTCGATCGCTGATGTCCCGGGCCGGGTCTGAATATCTTGTAACCATGGAGTGGATCAATATGCACAGACTTTGTGATCTATCGAGCCGTGGGCGCAGGCGCATGGCGATCGTCAGTGCCGGATCCGTGTTGCTCTCACTCGTCGTCATGACGGCGGGCGCGACGACGCAGACTCGGATCTACAACCCGAACTACAAGTACATTGCGGGTTTCGTTGAGAATCCCTTAGGCCTGACCGATACCATCTGTGGCATTCAGCTGCCACCGGAGGCGGATTGTTATGGTCGCTTTGAAGCCTGGGTCAGGGAGACCACGCCGGGCGGAAAGGCCATCTGCGCGGCGCTGATGAGTGCAAAGATACAACAGATCACCGTGACGTATCGTGCCGACATCACGTACCCGGGTCAGTGCGAGATAGTTCGCGTGGAGACCTGACTTCCAACAAAACGCTCGAGAGGAGAGCAGGTGGCGGAGAGTCCCTGAATTTGCGTTACGTCGGTTGACAGGTTTGTACGCCAGATCCGAGACTCGATGTAAGAAATATCGTGCCAGATAGGGAAGGTCATGGATAAGCGCTCAAAGAGGATCCTCGGTTTCTTTGCGGCGAGCCGCCGCGTTGACACGCGCATGAGAACGTCGCTCGCAGTCGCTTTGTTGTTCTCGTCGGTCACTGCTGTAAATGCGACGCCAGAGTGCTCCGTTTCAAACGGGACCCTGACGATACAGTTCAAGAACGCAGGGCAGAGCATTCAGCATTGCACAGCGGTGTGTCGCGTCGCCATGAACGATGGAGGTGTGCGGCAGGTGTCCTGTGAAGCGGACGCGCCGAGCAACGCGGTCGTCACCGCATGCAAGAGAGAGATGCCGAAGGCGACCAGCGCGACGCTGTTGTCCGCTGACTGTAAGCCGAAAGAAGCCGATTAACGAGAATGTGCGTGCGTGTATGTGTGGTGTGCGCGTAGCAAGCTAACGGACGGTACAGATGGATTACAGGAAACGGATTTTTTTAGCGGCGGCCCTGATGTTCGTCGCGCCTTACGGCTTGGCTGCCGGCTTCGATGCGAAGTACGAGGTATTCACCGGAGACTTCGATCAGGACGGCGATCTGGATATCTACGTTCGCGAGCGCGCGCCCCTGGTGATGGTGGCCCTCGACGATATCGTCATTCCCGTGTCTCGCGCGCCAAAGGTGCAGCCGTTCGTGCTCGTTCAGGGCCCCGCGGGCGTATTCTCGCTTCGCACGGACTTGACGAATCTAAGTCTGGGGAATCGGCAGCCCTCAGCCATCGAGGTCGTGCCGATCGATGTCAATCTCGACGGATATCTCGATGCCGTCATCAAAGGCATCGGCACGGTGGTTGCCGGCGCGGCCGATCAGATCGTTTACGCGAATGCTGCGCAGGGAGTTAGAAACATTCCGGTAGGAATCAAGGCAATCGATCTGGGAATGAAAAACTTCCTCGCGCAAGCGGCGGGTTGGGTCAACGACAACAACTACCTTGAGATCGCCGCGCTCAATAACGGATGGTACACCGAGGAAGAAGGGGATACCTACGTCGCGTGGTGGAATGCAGATTACCTCTACTTTTGGGGATTTCATGTCGATGGTCAGTATTTAGTTCAGAACAATGAAGACCCCTACCGTCGCTCTCAAGCGCCGGCCAGCTGCTCTTGGGGAACCGTGCCGTGCCGCTTCCAAAACGGCGTTTGGCAGATGTGGGTGAATGTGACGGAGTACAGCATCACCTTCGACTATTCGCATTTCGATAGCAGGGCCGTCTCATTGGTGAGTAGTTTGAGGCCAGCCGCGCGGGCGGATGAGCTCGTGGCGGGTACTGCCGACGCACAGAGTGCCTCGACCATCCTGGCTCAGGTGCTGGGGCGCACCGTTTTGAATGGCGTGCTGGTGAACGGCGGGCGTACCGACTACGAGACGGGCCCGGATGTGAGCCTGGGCAAGCGCCGCCTGGCCGCCATCGAGAACATGCTCGTGTCACTGAACGCAGCCGTCTCGCAGCCGACGCCGCAGCCCTCGAGCTTCGTGAAGCTCGAGGGAGTGAATGTCATTGAATCGCGAGTCATCCAGCTCGAGCGGGGCGCGATGACTGAGGTCAACGGCATTGTGCTGCATAGAACGGGCGGGGCCACGCTGGAAGGGGCGCTGCGTTCGGCCAAGACGTCGCGAGTGGGGACACACTTCTACATCGATAAGAACGGCGACATCCACCAGACCGCGAGCCTCGATCAGTATGCAGCGCACGTGGGCAAGTTGAAGTCCAAATGCGTGGCGGAGCCGACGACCTGTACAGCGACGGAGCGCCAGGATGCCGAAGATGCGCTCGCGGGATGGCGACCGAAGAATCTGCACAATCATGAAGTGAAGAAGCCGTATCCCAAACGATATCCGCAGAACTCCGACTCCGTGGGCATCGAAGTGGTGGCTGCCTACGATTCTCAGGCGGGGACTTATGAAGCAGCGACGCCCGAACAAATTGCGGCCGTTGCAACGTTGGTCGAGGCGCTGAAATCTGAGTACGATCTGACGAATGCGGATGTGTACCACCACGACGTGATCAGCTACAAAGAGGGCGTGGGCGAGGGAGCGGGGTTGGGTTACTGAGCGTGATGGTGTTATCCATGATGAGTCGTCTCCGGGGTGGTTTGTGTTGGCTGGGCATGCTCGTGCCCTTGTGCGCCTGGGCGGGTACACCGCCGGCGGCGCAGCCGCCAAGCGCGAGCACCTCAGAGGATGTGGTGGAGTGGGCTCGGACGTCCGATGCGACTGTGATCTCACTGACGCTGGAGATCGATCCATCGGTGAAGAAAAGCGATGCCCTGTTCGAGCGATGCTCGTCCTGGGTACTGTCGATAGAGGATGCGCGTGCTTTCTTTGCCAACGCAGAACGCATCACAGTCGAGCAAAAGCACCAGGCCTACGACTCGTTGCCTTGTCGCTATCAGGGAGTGATGTCTCATCGCGGGCGAGTGTATGAGTTCAGTATCAATGCAGGCTCTCACGGGTACATCAAAGAGACCGGGGGCGCGGCCGGGAAGGATGTGTCGTACTTCGGATGTATCGAGAAGTGCGCCAAGCTCTTCCCCTTCGACATGTATTAACGCAATGGCCCGCCCCTAGGGCGCCTCGTTCAGTTTGTGCTGCTTGACACATCCCCGTCGCTGGCAGTAGAAATGTAAGCGCTTTCAAGGCCGAAAAGCGTCACAAACTCGAACTCAGGGATCGGAAGCCTGGTGCTTCCGGCGTAGGAGGGGATATGTACGCCACGCGTATCTGCAGGGCGCTGATTGCATTGGTGTCGGGTGTCGCGGGCGTAGCTGCCATGGATGCCGCGGCTTTCAACGGGGAAGTCGCCGCCGGTCGCGGCAGTTACTCCACCGTGCTGCCGCCGGGTGCTGCCGATGTCCAGCCGACGATCTACAAGACGTCCAATGTCACCGGCAAGATGCAAACGAACGATTGGTGGAGCTCCACCGCGTGGCTGCGCTACTCGGAGCGGCAGTATCCGCATCCGCTTGCGGTACAAAACCAGGCGAACGGACTGCGCTTGTTTTACCCAGGCCCGACCATCACGGGCAACTCAGCTTGCGTGTGCGGCTGGATGCCGGCCTCCACGGATGGCAACGGCAATGACGATCTGACGATCGGTCACAGTGCCACGACGAACTTTGTCGACACTCGCGTCGACGGCTTCAGCGACTGGTTCGTTACGAACGTCTCCGCCAGCGGCGCGAGCTCGCTGAAGGTAACGTATGGCCACGGTTCGCCGTACGTCTATGCCGAGTACGCGGGCGGCACGCCCAGGGTGACGTTTCCCTCGGTGCCTGCGATATGGTCCGGCAACGCCAGCACGCCGGTGCTCGGGGTGACGATCAATGGCCGGCATTACGCGTTGTTCGGTCCTACCGGCTCGACATGGTCGGGCATTGGCACGACGGCGCTGGTCAACAATCTCGCTGGCAAGAATTACTTCTCCGTCGCCGTGCTGCCCGACAACTCGGCCGCGACGCTCGCGAAGTTCCAACAGTACGCTTATTCCTTCGTCACCGGCACGCAGGCGAACTGGTCTTATGACAAGCCTGCCGCCGAAGTCGTGACCACTTACAACTACACCACTGTTGCGAAGCAGGGGTCGCAGACCGGCACGCTGTTCGCGCTGTACCCGCATCAGTGGAAGAACAGCACCAAGGCACTGCTCGCCCAGACGTATGGATCGGTGCGAGGTGTGATGAAGCTGGCGGAAGGAACCTCCTTCACCACGCGGATGAAGTTCACGGGCGTCTTGCCGTCGTTGCCGGATCTCGGCACCTACAATCGCACCACGCTGGCCAACTACGTGAACGAAGCGGAGGCGGAGGTGTATGACGGCTCGCCGGATACCTACTGGTTCGGCAAGCGCCTCGGCAAGCTTGCGACTCTCGCGCCGATCGCGGATCAGGTGGGCGACGCCACGGCGGCCTCGAAATTCCGTAACGAGATTCGCGCAGGGCTGCAGAGCTGGCTCAAGGCGAGCGACGCCCAGGGGGCGCTCAAATCCAATCAGGTCTTCTACTACAACAGCAATTGGGGAACGCTGTTCGGTTACCCCGACAGCTACGGCAGCGTGCTGGAGCTCAACGATCACCATTTCCACTATGGCTATTTCATCAAAGCGGCCGCCGAGATTGCTCGCGTCGACAAGACGTGGGCGAGCAATGCCGAATGGGGCGCGATGGTGAAGCTGCTGATTCGTGATTTCGCAAGTTCCAATCGCAGCGACGCGCTGTTCCCGTTCCTGCGCAACTTCGATGTCTATGCCGGGCATACGTGGGCATCGGGGCACGCCAATTTCGGCGACGGCAACAACAACGAGTCTTCGTCAGAGGCCATGAATGCGTGGTCGGGCGTGATCCTGTTCGCCGAGGCAGTCGGGGATACGGCGTTGCGCGATCTTGGCATCTATCTCTACACGACGGAGATGAACGCCATCAACGAGTACTGGTTCGACGTCACGGGCCAGAATCATCATCCGAACTTCACGCGCTCCACGGCGAGCATGGTGTGGGGTGGCAAGACGGTCGGCGATGGCGTGTGGTGGACCGGCAATCCCGAGGAAGTTCACGGCATCAATTGGCTGCCGATCCAGGCCGGTTCGCTCTATCTCACGCAGTTCCCCGATTACACGCGACAGAACTACGAGGCGCTGGTGGCCGAGAACGGCGGCACCAACTGGAACGAGTGGGGCGACATCATCTGGATGTATCGCGCCATCCAGAATCCCGCGGACGCCATCAGCCAGATGAATGCGGGAATCGGTTCGTTGCTGATCGAGCGAGGCAACTCGCGAGCCAACACGTATTACTGGGTCCACAACCTCAACGCGCTCGGAACCACCGATCGCGGAGTGACCTCGGATCATCCGCTATATGCGGTGTTCAATAAGCAGGGCAAGCGGACCTACGTCGCATACAACATGACCGGCGCTCCGATCGCCGTATCTTTCTCGGACGGCGCAGTGGTCAATGTCCCAGCAAACGCATTCAGCAGCGGCAATGGCACTGGTCCTGTTGGCGACACCCAGGCGCCGACGGCACCCAGCGGGCTCACTTCGCCAAGCAAGACTTCCAGCAGCATTACGCTGTCCTGGAATGCCTCGACTGACAATGTGGGTGTCACCGGTTATCGGATCTATCGCGGCGGCGCTGCTGTCGCTACCACATCGAGCACGTCTTTCACCAATACTGGCTTGAGCGCTGGCACCAGCTACACCTACAGCGTTCGTGCGTTCGACGCAGCTGGCAATGAGTCCGCCTCGAGCAACAGCGTAACGGTCACGACCGATGGCGGAGGTGGCAGTGGCTATGGACATACCATCTCCGGCAGCAATGTGCAGTTCTACGTCAACAACGCTCCGTGGGCCGATGTTCACTACACGATCAACGGTGGCGCCCAACAGAACCTGCGCATGACGCAATCGGGCGGGAACAACAGCTATCAGCTGACGAACTTACCGGCCGGTGCCACGGTGACCTATAGATTCACCATTGGGCTTGCCGCTGGTGGCGCGACCGAGACCGCGTGGACCACGTTCACGGTGGGTGGCGGTGCTTATGGTCACACCATCTCCGGAAGCAACGTGCAGTTCTATGTCAACAATGCGCCATGGGCCGATGTTCACTACACGATCAATGGCGGCGCTCAGCAGAACCTTCGCATGACGGTGTCGGGCTCGAACAATACATACACGCTGGCGAATGTGCCGGGCGGCGCGACCGTGACATATCGCTTCACGATCGGGGTCGCCGCGGGCGGTGCGACCGAGACCGCATGGGTGACGTTTACCAAGTGAGGTCAACCGGGCGCGGTGGATGGGTGTCCTCCCTCGCGCCCGGTGTACTAACCTTGTAGTGCGATCAACTCGCCAGCGCTACCAGAGCGGAAACGGACCGATCGACGCAGAAGTCATCGTGCAATAGGAATGGCCGCCCGCAAAGCTCGAGATAGTATCCATTATCCTAAACATTCGAACCTCCTGTCCGCTCGCCTGTGCCGCCACGAGAGTGGCCAGGATTTCTTTGTAGTGGGCGTTGGAGTAGGGCAGGTACACGACAGGGCTGCCGTTGCAGGTCACTCCATTGGTCAAGCCTACGCCGATGCCCTCGAAGAAATTGACCGCGACGCTGCTGATCGGGCCAACATAGTTACCATTTGGATCGATCCAGCTGGCGCCGTTGGCGGTCGTGCTGAGCGCCGTGCTCGCGGCTAGCGCAAGAAATATTTTCTTCATGGTTCATCCTAAACACCTGGCTGTATCGCCAAAGCAAATCTGCAGCCGGAAGCATTGCATTGTCAATGATGCGCGGAGAAATCAGGGATTCCAGCAAGCGCGCGTCTCGGTGCCTGTAGATTGAAGAATCACGCTGCTCGACATCCCGGCCAGCGGTCGTGCGTGTCGAAAGTTTGTATTCGGGACGAACGACATCGAAGATCCGGATACGTCGGTTATGGGTCTCGCCTTTGAGTTGCAGCGGCCAGTCGGACGTTGGGCTTGAGGGCTTAGATGATCCAGCTAGAGTGCAGAGCGGTCTTGTTTTACTCAGCGCAGGACGAAGGCCACTTCCATGCGTAGGCCAAGGTCGCCGCCGATGCAAAGCTGCATCCGGTTATAATCCAGCCTGCTCGTTTGCAGAGTCTTGCGGCACGCTATGGGGCCTGTCTCTTATACACATCTCCGAGCC
>NZ_LSRW01000068.1:0-37878 GCF_003104955.1 Steroidobacter cummioxidans
GGCTCGGAGATGTGTATAAGAGACAGGTTCAGCGATGGCAACGTCGAAGTAACGAGACGCGAAACGTTTGGAATATTCGACCAGGCCGGAGCCTTCGCGCATCGCCGGCGTAATTGCGACCACTTTTGGGATCGGCAGCCGCCATGTCGCACAGCCATTGGCCGAACACCTGCGAGTAGCTCGGGCCGCTGGCTTTCTCTTTGAAGATCACGCCGCTTTTGGGATCGAACGGACCGGGGCCGTGCCACTTGATCGGATCGGCTTCGGCGGGCGCGTAGCCTTTGCCTTTGCGCGTGATCACATGCAGGAACTGTGGGCCTTTCAGATCGCGCACGTTGCGCAGCGTGGCGACCAGCGCATTCACATCGTGGCCATCGATGGGCCCGATGTAATTGAAGCCCAGTTCCTCGAAGATCGTGCCCGGCAGCACCATGCCTTTCATGTGCTCTTCGGAGCGGCGCGCCAGCTCCCACACGGTGGGCATGCGGCTCAACACCTTCTTGCCGCCTTCGCGCAGCGTCGCATACAACTTGCCGGACAGCACGCGCGCAAAGTAATTCGAGAACGCGCCGACGTTCTCCGAAATCGACATATCGTTGTCATTGAGGATGACTAGCATGTCGACATCGAGGCTGCCGGCATGATTCAGCGCTTCGAAGGCCATGCCGGCGCTCATGGCGCCATCGCCGATGACGGCGACCACGCGACGATCTTCCTGATTCGCAGCGGCGCCGATGGCCATGCCGAGCGCGGCGCTGATCGAAGTGCTGGAATGGCCGACGCCGAAGGTGTCGTACTCGCTTTCGCTGCGCGTTGGAAACGGGGCGAGGCCATCCGTTTGTTTGATGGTGTGCAACTGATCGCGACGGCCGGTCAGCACCTTGTGTGGGTACGCCTGATGTCCCACGTCCCACACGAGCCGGTCGTGCGGAGTTTCGAATACATAATGCAGAGCGACCGTGAGCTCGACCGTGCCGAGTCCGGCGGCGAAGTGGCCGCCCATCTGGCTGACGGTATCGATCAGGTACTGGCGCAGCTCCGCGGCGACTTGCGGTAACTCGCTGGCCGAAAGCTTGCGCAGATCGGCCGGTGAGCCGATCGCTGCCAGCAACAGATGAGGCGTGGCGGAATTCATGACCGGCGCAGTTTACAGGAAACAGGGTAGGCGATTACTGGCGCAGTCGGGGCAGGTAAAGGATGAATTCTGGCGCCCAAGATCAGTATTTCCTGAGGACCAGCCAGTCCGACATCGCGGCCAGCGGCGCGCTCTGCAGACCTGCTGCATCCAACTTTGCCAATGCCGACAGCGCCCGAGTGTGTAGCTCTTGCACACGCTCGTGTGCCGGCTCGATCCCTGCGACCGACGGATAGGTCGGTTTATCGTGCGCACGATCCGCGCCGGTGGCTTTGCCGATGACGGCGACATCGCCTTCGACGTCCAGCAGGTCATCCTGAATCTGAAAAGCCAGACCGGTGGCGCGAGCATATTCATCCAAAGCGCGCGCAATGTGATCGGGCAGGTGCGGAGCACAGGCCGCTGCCATCATCACGCATACATGAATCAGCGCGCCGGTCTTGCGGACGTGCATTTCTTCGACTTCCGCCAGCGACAGCTTGCGACCGATGGCCGCGAGATCCAGCGCCTGGCCGCCCGCCATGCCGCTGGTGCCGCTGGCGATTGCCAGCAAACGAACCAGCTCCAGTCGCACGCTTGAGTCGGTCGGCAGGCCGGGGCCTTCGGCGAGCAGCTCGAACGCCAGGCACTGCAGCGAGTCGCCGACCAGAATCGCGGTCGCTTCATCGTACGCTTTGTGACACGTCGGCCGGCCACGACGCAGGTCGTCGTCGTCCATCGCCGGCAGATCGTCATGGACCAGCGAATAGGCGTGAATCAATTCGACCGCGCACGCGGCGCCATCGAGCATCGACTCGGGAAGGCCGATGGCCGTGCCGGTCGCATAGACGAGCGCCGGTCGCACGCGTTTGCCGCCGCTGAGCACGCTATAGCGAATCGCCTCGTGCAGGCGGCTCGGTTGCGTCTCGACAGCCGGCAGTCGCGCCGACAACTCCCGCTCGACGCGGACCTGCCATTGTTTGAGCTGAGGCGCGAAGTCGGGATGCCGGCCCGCCGCGGGCGAGGGCTGGACTGCGCTGAATTGGACCGCCATGCGGTTAACGCTCGTCGTCCGCGTCCGTATCGAACGGTGCCGCGGCGAAATCACCCTCGGCGGCGCTGCGTCGAAGGAGAATCTCCACTTTCTGCTCGGCCTGCTTGAGTGCACTCTGGCACGAGCGCGTCAGTTGTACGCCGCGCTCGAAGTGGCGCAGCGAATCGTCCAGCGACAAGTCGCCGTGTTCGAGCTTATCAACGATGGCTTCGAGCTCGGCCAGCGAGCGTTCGAAGTCCGCGGTGGGCTCGACGGCGGTCTCGGTGGGTGTGGTTTTGCTGGTCACGATGGGCGTGGGCGTCATTGGCGGCGCGGCAAGCTTATAGGTTCTTGGTCGGCGGCGACAGTTGCTGCCAACCACGCTTGCGGCGTTGACTCCGCGAGCGGCCAGGACTAGATTCGAACCGATTAGACTATGTCTAATGATGGGGTCGACCCCTTGGGTGCGACCTCTCTGACAATTGTTTCGCCACTTCCTACCCGCCGGCAATTGAGGTGAGCTGCAATGAAGACTCTGAAAGGTACGAGCACCGAAAAGAATTTGAAGGACGCCTTCGCAGGCGAATCCCAGGCAAATCGTCGGTATCTTTACTTCGCAGCCAAGGCGGACGTTGAAGGATTCAACGATGTCGCTGCGGTGTTCCGCTCCACTGCCGAGGGTGAGACCGGCCATGCGCACGGCCACCTGGAGTACCTGGAGGCCGTAGGCGATCCGGCCACGGGCCTGCCGATCGGTCCGACCGGTGCGAATCTGAAGGCGGCCATCGCCGGTGAGACGCACGAGTACACCGACATGTACCCGGGCATGGCCAAGCAGGCCCGCGACGAAGGCTTCGAGGAGATCGCCGACTGGTTCGAGACGCTGGCCAAGGCCGAGCGCTCGCACGCCAACCGCTTCCAGAAGGCGCTCGACACGCTGTAATCGTTCGCCCCGCGCACGATGCGCGAGCGCGATCAGTTCCACAAAGCCGGCCGGCAGGGAGAACTCTGCCGGCCGTTGGCTTTGCGGACCGTTGGTTTCGCGTCATTCACTCAGTCCCAGCCATTCGCCAGGTAACTGCGTGTCCGAACAAAAAGTAACCAGCTCCGGCGCCCCGGCGCGCGAAGGCAGTCTCGAAGCGCCGACGCGCCATCCGATCGCCTGGCAGGATCCCGACTACGGCAACGAGGCGTCGCTGTTCAAAGAACTGGAGCGCGTCTTCGATATCTGTCACGGCTGTCGGCGCTGCTTCAGTCTGTGCAACTCCTTTCCCACCTTGTTCGACGCGGTCGATGAGTCCTCGACCGGTGAAGTGGACGGCGTCGACAAGAAGGTCTACTGGGATGTCGTCGACCACTGTTACCTGTGCGACATGTGCTACATGACCAAGTGTCCGTACGTGCCGCCGCATCCCTGGAACGTCGACTTCCCGCACTTGATGCTCCGAGCCAAGGCATTCAAGTTCAACAATGCCCCCGCGGGCGCGAAGCCAGTCACGGCGCGCGACAAGATTCTCAGTTCGACCGATCTGGTCGGCAGCATTGCCGGCATCCCGGTGGTGGCCGAAGCGGTCAATGCCATCAACAAGACCGGCTTCGGTCGCAAGCTGCTGGATCGGACGCTCGGGGTGGATCCGCAGGCGCCGGTGCCGGAATATCACAGCAACACTTATCGCAGGCGTCATGCCGCGAAAAAACATCCGAGCTTGGATGCGAAGCCCGCCGGTGATACGCGCGGCAAAGTGGTGTTGTTTGCTACGTGTTACGGCAATCGCAACGAGCCGCAGCTCGGCGAAGATCTCACCGCCATCTTCGAGCACAACGGCATTGCCGTGACCATCGCCGGGCGCGAGAAGTGCTGTGGCATGCCGAAGCTCGAGCTGGGCGATCTCAAAGCCATCGAGCAGCTGAAGAACGAAAACGTTCCGGAGCTGGCCAAGTGGGTCGACGAGGGCTGGGACATCGTCACGCCCGTGCCGTCCTGCACGCTGATGTTCAAGCAGGAGCTGCCGCTGATGTTTCCGGATGACCCGCAGGTCCTCAAGGTGCGCGATGCGATGTTCGATCCGTTCGAATACCTGTGGACGCGTTACAAGGCGGGCCTGCTGAGCACCGACTTCCCGCACAAGCTGGGCAAGATCAGTTATCACGTGCCATGTCACTTGCGCGTGCAGAATCTCGGCTTGAAGACGCGCGATGTGCTGATGCTCGTGCCGGGGACGCAGGTCGATGCGATCGAGCGCTGTTCCGGGCACAACGGAACCTATGGCGTGAAGAAGGAGTATCGGCAGGTGTCGATGAAGATCGGCAAGCCGGTGATCCGCCGCGTCAACGACTCGGGCGCCGACTATTACTCCAGCGACTGTCCGATGGCCGGTCATCAGATCGAGTCCGGTCTCACTGGCGCGGACACGGGCACGGCGACACCGCCGGTGCATCCGCTCACTCTATTGCGGAGGGCTTATGGCATCTGATCCCGTTCACCTTGGCCGGTTGAGCCGCGCCGATTTGATGAGCCTCGAGCAGTACTCGAGCGCGCGCAAGGAATTCCGCGGCCGCGTGCTGGACCACAAGCGCAATCGTTTGATTGCCATCGGCCCGAACGTGACCTGGGCCTTCGAGGACCGTTTCACCGTCCAGTACCAGGTACAGGAGATGCTGCGCGTCGAGCGCATCTTCGAGGCGGCCGGCATTCAGGATGAGCTGGACGCGTATAACCCGCTGATCCCGGACGGGTCGAACTGGAAAGTGACGTTCCTGATCGAGTTTCCGGATGCCGAAGAGCGCAAGCAGCGCCTGGCGGCGATGAAGGGCATCGAAGATCGCTGCTGGGTGCAGGTGGCAGGCCTGCCGCGCTCGTTTGCGATCGCCGATGAGGACCTGGAGCGGGAGAACGAGGAGAAGACCTCCTCGGTGCACTTCCTGCGCTTCGAGCTGAGCGCGGAGATGGCCGCCAAGGTCAAGTCGGGCGCGGCCGTGCAGGTGGGTATCGATCACCCGAGCTACCGCCATGAGGTGCAGTTGTCGCAGCCCCAGCGCGACTCGTTGGCTAAAGACCTGAGCTGAAAGGGTTTTAGCCTGGGTGGATGTACAGGCGAAGGCGCGTGCTAGAATCCGCCGCCTCCAATTCCGCCCCTAACGAAATCAGCTCGTTACCCGATGGCACAATCGTATAACGCGTCCGACATTGAAGTTCTCAGTGGTCTCGACCCCGTGCGCCGGCGTCCCGGCATGTACACGGACACGAGTCGACCCAACCACCTTGCCCATGAAGTCATCGACAACTCCGTCGATGAGGCCATGTCCGGCCACGCCAAGCGCATCGACGTCAAGGTGTACAAGGATGGCTCGCTGGAAGTGGCCGACGACGGTCGCGGCATGCCGGTGGACATCCATCCCAAGGAGAAGGTCAGCGGCGTCGAGCTGATCCTGACCAAGCTGCACGCCGGCGGTAAGTTCAACGATCAGAACTACAAGTTCGCCGGCGGCTTGCACGGCGTCGGTGTGTCGGTCGTGAACGCGCTCTCCAAGAAGCTGGAGACGTGGGTCAAGCGCGGCGGCAAGGAGTACCACATCGGATTCGCCTCCGGTAAGGCGACCTCCAAGCTCAAAGTGGTCGGCGATGTCGGCGGTCGCAACACCGGCACGCGCGTGCGCTTCTGGCCCGACGCCAGCTACTTCGACTCGGCGGCTTTCTCGATTGCGAAGCTGAAGCATGTGCTCAAGGCCAAGGCAGTGTTGTGCCCCGGTCTGCATGTCACGCTGGAAGTCGAAGGTGGCGAGAAGGAAGAGTGGCAGTACTCCGGTGGCCTGAAGGAATACCTGACCGAGTCGCTCGGACAGGGCGAGTGGCTGCCGCAGGAGCTGTTCACTGGCGCCATCGAAGGCGACAAGGAAGCCGTCGACTGGGCGCTGGCGTGGCGCATCGATGACGGTCCGCGCGTCGAGGAAAGCTACGTCAACCTCATTCCAACCGAGCAAGGCGGCACGCACGTCAACGGCCTGCGCGTCGGTCTCACCGATGCCATTCGCGAGTTTTGCGAGTTCCGCAGCCTGCTGCCGAAGGGCTTGAAGCTGGCGCCGGAAGACGTCTGGGACGGCGTCACTTACGTGCTGTCGATGAAGATGAAAGAGGCGCAGTTCGCCGGCCAGACCAAGGAGCGTCTGTCCTCGCGCGAAGCGGCCGCGTTCGTCTCCGGCATCGTCAAGGATCAGTTCGGCCATTGGCTGAACCAGCATCCGGAGTCCGGCGAGAAGATTGCGCAACTGGCGATCCAGAGTGCGCAGACCCGGTTGAAAGCCTCCAAGGCCGTCGCTCGCAAACGCGTCACCTCCGGCCCGGCGTTGCCTGGCAAGCTGGCGGACTGTTCGTCCGAGCAGCCCGAGCGCGGCGAGCTGTTTCTGGTCGAAGGCGATTCCGCCGGTGGCTCGGCCAAGCAGGCGCGCGATCGTGAGTTCCAGGCCGTCATGCCGTTGCGCGGCAAGATCCTGAACACCTGGGAAGTGGATGCCAGCGACGTGCTGTCGTCGCAGGAAGTGCATCACATCGCCATCGCGCTCGGCGTCGATCCGGGCTCGGACAAGCTCGACGGTCTGCGCTATCACAAGGTTTGCATCCTCGCCGACGCGGATTCCGACGGTCAGCACATCGCGACCTTGCTGTGCGCGCTGTTCCTGCGTCACTTCCGTCCGCTGGTGCTGGCGGGGCACGTGTACGTTGCCATGCCGCCGTTGTTTCGCATCGATCTGGGCAAGCAGGTGTTCTACGCGCTCGACGATGCCGAGCGTCAGGGCGTGCTCGATCGTCTCGCCGCGGAGCATCCGCGCGGCAAGCCGATGGTCACCCGATTCAAAGGTCTCGGTGAGATGAGCGCTCTGCAGCTGCGCGAGACGACCATGGCGCCCGAGACGCGCCGGCTGGTGCAGCTCACCGTCGATGCCAAGGACGAGGCCGATGCAACGATGGACATGCTGCTGGCGAAGAAGCGTGCGAGCGATCGCCGCGAATGGCTGGAGACCAAGGGCAACCTTGCCGAAGTGGTCCCCTGAGCCGCCGCGACTCGCCCTCATTCAATAAACATTTTCTGGATCTATGCAGCCTACGCAACCTGCTTTGAATTTCGAAGGCGTCGAACAGCAGCCGCTGCGCGCGTTCACCGAGAAGGCGTACCTCGATTATTCGATGTACGTCATCCTCGACCGCGCGCTGCCGCACATCGGCGACGGCCTGAAGCCCGTGCAACGTCGCATCGTTTACGTCATGAGCGAGCAAGGCTCGTGGCAGGCCGCGAAGCACAAGAAAGCCGCGCGCGCCATCGGCGACGTGATCGGTAAATACCATCCGCACGGCGACTCGGCTTGTTATGAAGCCATGGTGCTGATGGCGCAGCCGTTCTCGTATCGCTATCCGCTGGTCGACGGCCAGGGCAACTTCGGTCATCCCGACGATCCGAAATCGTTCGCCGCCTATCGCTACACCGAAGCGCGCCTGACTCGATACTCGGAGCTGCTGCTGTCCGAGCTGGGGCAGGGCACGGTGGACTGGGTGCCGAACTTCGACGGCACGATGGAAGAGCCGAAGCTGCTGCCGGCGCGCGTGCCGAACATCCTGCTGAACGGCGCGACCGGTATCGCCGTCGGCATGGCGACCGACATTCCGCCGCACAACCTGCGCGAAGTCGTGAACGCCTCTATTCGTCTGCTCGAAGATCCGGACACGCCGCTGCGTGAGCTGATGAAGGACGTGAAGGGCCCGGACTTCCCGACCGGCGGCGAGATCATTTCGCCCAAGGCCGATATCAAACAAATCTACGAGACCGGCAACGGGACGTTCCGCGCGCGGGCCACCTATGAGCTGGAGGACGGCGAGATCGTCGTCACCTCGCTGCCGTATCAGGTGTCGGGCGCGAAGATTCAGGAGCAGGTGGCGGCGCAGATCAACGCCAAAAAGCTGCCCATGGTCGAGAACATCCGCGACGAGTCCGACCACGAGAATCCGACGCGCATCGTGATCGTGCCGAAGAACAATCGGGTCGATCTGGTGCAGGTGATGAATCACCTGTTTGCGACCACGGACCTCGAGCGCACCTATCGCGTCAACCTGAACATCATCGGTCTGGACGGCAAGCCGCGAGTGATGGGGTTGAAGGATCTGCTCGAAGAGTGGCTCAAGTACCGCATCGACACGGTCACGCGCCGTCTGCAGTGGCGACTGGAGAAAGTGAAGTCGCGTCTGCACATCTTGGAAGGCTTGCTGGTTGCGTATCTGAACCTGGACGAAGTGATTCGCATCATTCGTCGCGAGGACGAGCCGAAGCCGGTGCTGATGAAGCGCTTCAAGATCACCGAGATCCAGGCCGACGCAATTCTCGACACGCGCTTGCGGCACCTCGCCAAGCTGGAAGAAATGAAGATCCGCGGCGAGCAGGATGAGCTGGCTGCGGAGCAGGACCGCCTCGACAAGCTGCTCGGCAGCAAGGCCAAGCTGAAGAAGCTGGTGCGCGACGAGCTGGAAGCGGCCGCGAAGGAATTCGGCGACGATCGCCGTACCAAGATCATCGAGCGCGCCGCCGGCGTGGCCATCGACGAGACCGAGCTGGTGACGACCGAGCCGACGACGGTGATTCTGTCCGAGCGTGGCTGGGTGCGCGCAGCGAAGGGCCACGAAATCGATCCAACGTCGATTTCATACAAGACGGGCGACGCGTTCCTCGCCGCTGCGAGGGGCAAAAACACCCAGCAAGCAGTGTTCCTGGACAGCACCGGTCGCACCTACACGCTGATCGCGCATTCGTTGCCGTCGGCGCGTGGTAACGGCGAGCCGCTGTCGGGTCGCCTCGATCCGCCGGAAGGCGCGTCGTTCTCTGGCGTGCTGATCGGCGAAGCCACCGAGAAATGTGTGCTCGCTTCAGACGCCGGGTACGGCTTCGTCGTGCCGATCGGTGAGCTGCACTCTCGTAACAAAGCCGGTAAAGCCGTGCTCAAGGTGCCCGAGGGCAGCAAGGCGCTGGCGCCTGCGCTGGTGCCGGCCGATGAGAAAGCATTGATCTGTGCCACCAGCAGCGAAGGCAAGATGCTGGTGTTCCCGGTGAAGGATTTGCCGGAGCTGCCGAAGGGCAAGGGCAACAAGATCTTCGGTGTGTCCGCCAAGGGCGACGAGACCATGACGGCCATCGCCGTCATCACCTCGGAGCAGAATCTCGTGGTCCGCTCCGGCGATCGCAAGATGACCATCAAGTACGCCGACCTCAAGGAATACAAGGGCGAGCGCGCGCAGCGCGGCGCCGTGTTGCCGCGAGGCTGGCGGAAGGTCGATAAGCTGGAAGTCGAGCCTGCCTAAAGCGAGTTCGCGCGCGCTCAGCTTCCCTTGAGCGCGGACCGCAAGGTCGTCGAGGGCGCTTCGCCGAACAACTTCTGATAGTTGATCGCGAAGCGCCCGCCGTGATGCATCCAGTAGCGATGCGCGACGTCGATGACCTGCAACCCATCCCGAGCCCCCGCCAGCAAATCCTGGCGGGCCTGCTCGAATCTCTTCTGCCGCAGCCACCGGATCGGCGTGCTGCTGCGAAACCGCCGGAATCCATAGTGCAGCGTACGCGCCGGGACGCCGGCCGCCTTGACGATGTCCTCGAGGTGAATGTCCTCGGTCAGATGCTGCTGAATGAAACGCTCCGCGCGATGCACGAAGCCCGGCACGATGTTCGAATTGCTGGCGCTACTGACCTGATCCGGAAACAGCATCGCCCGCAGCAGGGTGATGAACGTATTCTCGATGCCCGCGCGCACGCCGTCGGAGCGCAGCATCGTGCTGCCACGATTGAACTCATTGCAGATGAAGCCGATATAGTCGAGCAGACTCTGGCTGGTCTCATCGATGCTCACCGGATCCAGTCCCTGCGCCAGTCGCTCGTTGCAGTTGGCATCGGATGTTTCTATGCGATGGCGAGGAATGCCCACCGCCAGATGCGCGTCCTTCTCGAAGTGAGTGAATCGATAGCCGACATGCGGGCTCATCAGCATCAACGTACCGGCGGTCAGGTCCCAGCTGCGCTCTCGGGAATGCATGAGCATGTTGCCGCGCAAGGGCACGACCAGCACGAAGTGGCTGCGCCGTGGCTCGTTGACCAGAATGTCCAGCTCGCCGCCATAAGTGATCTGATTGAACGAGATCTGCGCCAGCCGGCCGGCGCTATGACGAAACTCCAGCCGCTGCCGCTCGTGGTGCAGACGAATGTGATGAGGGAAGAACACACGGCTGACGCTTGCCACGGCCGTTTGCGCATCGATGGATTCGGTGCGCGACGATTTGCCCTCGGGCGATTCAGCCCGAGGCGCAATGAAGTAGTCGTCCGCCGACATGCGGCTGAACGTCGCTGAGAGTGATTGCATGAGCGCGGTAGACCACCGTCCAGGAATGAGGCTCCAATCCGTAAGAGCGTAATCCGCGCGTGAACTGGCTCACGCCGGGTCGAAAGCAACCCTTGCGCTTGGCCGCAGCACCTTGGCGAGCGCCAGGAAGTCCCAGCAATCGATGTTCAGGTGGATCTTGTCGCCCACCAGTTCATAGCGTGCCAGGCCGGTGAAGCGCGTCGCCCGGCCGGTGCAATCCGCGCCCTCGAAGTCGCCTTTCCAGGTGCCGGTGATGATCCATTCCGACGCCGCCTGAGTTCCTGAACGAAAGCGCACCGGAAACTGCACATCGAAGTTCGGCAGCGTGGAATAGACGTGACGTGCGAAGTCACGCAATCCAGCGTGGCCGTGCGAGGTCACGCCGAAAGCCAGGTCGATGTAGGTGCAGTCGGGAGTGAACAGCGCGCACAGGGCATCCACGTTCTGGGAATTCCAGGCGCTCGAGAGTGCATCGAACAGGGTATCGGCGGATTGTGTCATGAGGACCTCACACTTGAAGCATTGATCGGGCCGCGCGCTTTAGGTGCGGCCAGGTGGCGCCCCATCGCGATGAGCATCAGGGTCGCCGCGGGCAGGGTGGTTGCAACGTAGTAAAGGGAAGTGATCGATGCCGTTCCCTTGATCAAACCGATCACATAGGTGCCCAGTCCGATACCGACCATTTGCGCGGTAATCATCATGGAAGCAATCCACGCCACGCGCTGTGGGAACGCGCTGGCTGCGTAGGCGACCAACATCGGGAAATAAGCGGAACAGGCGGCGCCCGCGAACGCGAAGGCGCCGATCAAATCAGCGGCGCTATCCGAGATGGGCAACAAACAAAATGCCGCCGTCATCATGGGTGGCAACGCGAACAGGAATGCGAGTGGCGGGACACGAATGACGATGAACGACGCGAGCAGTCGACCGCCGGTCAACGCGCCCCAGAAACAGGTGAGGGCGAGTGACGCGGTTGCTGCATCCATGCCGCGCTCCTCCTGGATGAATAGCATGGCCCAGTTGGAGAAGATGCCCTCGGCGACCGAATAGATCACCGCGATGACGGCGCAGATCCAGAACAGGGTGCGTCGTTCCGGGCGCTGCGCTGGGACGCTGGTCGTTACTTCGCTCGTCGCGATCGATGGGAATGCGGCGAGCATCGCGGTCAGTGTGAGGATGAGTGTCACCGCCGACAGTACCAGCACGCCGAACAACCAGTTGTCCTGCTGAGCGAACGTCGACAGATAAATCGGCGCGAGCATCATGCCGACGCCGACGATCGTATGTAGCGCCGTAAGCGCGGTGTTGCTCACCGCAGGAAACAAAACGACGGGATACGCATTGAGCGGCCCGCTTCCCAGGCCGATTCCCAAGCCGATGCAACCGGTCGTTATCATCAATGCCGACAGCGCATGCGCTGGCGGCAGGGCTGCGCTGGCAGCCAAAGCGAGCTGCGCCACGAGCAAACAGGCGAGCGCGAGGATGAGCAGACGTTTGGTTCCCAGCACATTCGATAGCAGTCCGCCCGCCAGGCCGCCGACGATGGCGCTCAGCAATTGCGGCAGATAGATCGCGCCGTACTGTGCATCGCTGAAGCCGTGCAGTTGTTTGAGCAGCGCGCTGCTCGCGGGCACGCTCACCAGTGTCATGCCCAATATCAATCCGCCCGCGTACACGCTGATCGCGGCTGCGGTCGCGCTGGAGGAACGGCTCATCGGTCGGTCTGAGGTCGCCATGGTGGCGGGCGAGAGTACATGCGGCGCGAGCATTGCAATCGCTGTCCGCGGTCGTCGGTCCCGGTCTTGCAAACAAAGTTGCGAGAACTGGACAGCGGGCGTCAAAGCCGAATGTGTCGCGGCTCACAATGGGCCGGGTGGCTTGCAGAAACCGGCTCGCGTTGCCGGAACTGGCTTTGAGCAGGTCAATGCGCACAGAGAAGATGCGCTCGCCGGTCGTGCCGGCACGATCAGCAACGATGAGGTCAATGATGATGTTCGCTACGGTGGGCCGCGGCGCGGTTCATGGATGGTTTGCGCTCTTCTGTCTGCCGCTGGCCTTGGGCGGCGGTGGTTCGGTCTGGGCACAGGATGTTTCGGATGCGGTGCTGGAGGAACTCACAGTCACTGCCCGCAAGCGCGAGGAGAATGTTCAGACGACGCCGCTGGCGGTGAGCGCCTTTGGCGAGCGCGCTCTGCAGGAGCGGAATATTCAATCGGCGGCCGATATCACCGGCTATGTGCCCAACGTGCAGTTCGACAGCGTGGCGAGCGAGTCCGGCGGCGGCGCGGCGACGCAGATTGCGATTCGCGGCATCGGCCAGACGGACTATGTGTTGACCGTCGAGCCGGGCGTCGGCATCTATCTCGACGGCGTCTATGTCGGTAAGTCGATCGGCTCACTGCTCGACACAGTCGATATCGGACGTTTGGAAGTGTTGCGAGGTCCGCAGGGAACCCTGTTTGGCAAGAACACGCTCGGCGGCGCCATTCAGCTGGTGTCGCGGCGTCCGAGCACCGAGCCCGAGTTCTACAGCGAAGTAATCACGGGCGCGTTCGATCGCTTCGACGTGAAAACCGGCATGTCATCGCCCATCAATGACAGCCTGCGACTGCGCTTCACGGGCAGTTATCAAAGCCGCGATGGTCACGTGAAACGCGTGTCGCCCCTCACTGGCAGGGACACGGGCAAGCGACAGGGGAACAAGGATCAACTGTCCGGTCGCCTGGTCGCTGAAATCGATCTGCTGGATAACCTGCTCGCCACCGTCGCGATCGACGGCTCGCGCATCGATGAAGAGGCGGCAGGTACGATCGTTTTGAATGCCGATGAGAACGGCGGCTTCTCGTCCTTGTACAACGCGGGTGTGCCGGGTGGGGTGTGTCTGCCCAGTGCCGGCGCGGCGCGCTTCAATAATCCGCTCTGTTACAACAGTCAGTACGAGCGCTCGCTGTCGTCCCGTGAGACAACCAACAACAACGACGCTGCCAATTACTCCCAGGCCAACATCTGGGGCACGTCGCTGACGCTGGACTGGTCGCTCGATGCCTTCGATGTGCGCTCCATCTCAGCCTATCGCCGCGTGAGCGTCGACATCCTGCAGGAGCTGACCGGCTCGGCGTACTACACCGATACCATCGGTCAGCGCATTGGCACCAAGCAGCTCAGTCAGGAAATACAGATCACCGGCGATGCCTTCGACGATCGGCTGCATTTCGTTGCGGGCGCTTACTATCTGCGTGAAGAGGGCGAGCAGCGCTTTCCGGTGGACATCACGCTGGTGCAGTTTCTCTCCGGCGGCGCCATCGAGAACGATAGTTACGCGGCTTTCGGCCAGGTCACCTACGATCTGACCGAGCAGCTGTCGCTCACTGGCGGCTTGCGATACACGTATGAAGTGCGTGAGTTCAATCCTGGGCTGCAGGTCCTGCAGGGCTACAACGGCGGCTCGTCCGTACGCATTCCCGGATTCGTGAATCCTGTCGACGGCGCATTCGGCGCACCCGGCACGCCACTGTTTCCTGCAGGTTGGTACGAGCGCACTAGCGATGCGACCACGCCGATGGCGTCGCTCAACTACCTCTTTGCCAACGACGCGATGGCGTACGTGTCCTATTCGAAGGGGTTCAAGGGCGGCGGTTTCACGATGCGTTACTTCCCGCCGGTGCTGCCGGGGCCGGGCACCAATCCGAACGATATCGTTTCCTATGCCGGGCCCGAGACCGCGGTCACCTATGAAGTGGGCTTGAAGAGCGAGTGGCTGCAACGCCGGCTGCGATTGAACATCGCCGGCTTCCACACCGACTACGACGACATTCAGGTCACCTACAACATCGACCCGGATGGCGACGGACCGATCGGCAACTTCGTGCCGGTGTTGTCGAATGCCGCTTCGGCGCAGATTCGCGGCATCGAAATGGAAGGCTCGTTCGCGGCTACCGACTGGTTGCGAGTCGATGCGTCGCTGGGCTACGTCGACGCGGAGTACACGTATTTCTCGCCGTTGGCCCTTGCAAACTATCCGGGCATCGAGTCCGCCGAGCTGCCGAACACACCGAAATGGACAGCTAACGTCGGCGGCACGCTGACCTTCATGGACAACGTTGCGGGACGCCTCGCGCTGCGCGCCGACTACAGCTATCGCAGCAAGCAGTTCAAGGAGTTCACCAACAGCCCGGTGCTCGAACAGGACGCGTACGGCGTACTGAACGCAGCCCTCACTTATAAAACGGCCGACGAGCAGTGGCAGGTGTCGCTCGGTGGGACGAATCTCACCGACGAGGCGTACATGGTCAACGGACTCGCCAATCCCGGTACGGGGTTCTTCCAGGCGGCGGTGTCACGGCCACGAGAGTGGTATCTCAGCTTACGGTACGGCTTCTAAATGACGACGTTCAGCATGACAGTGACCGGCTCGCTGCCGATGCGGGAATACGTTCCCATCGCGCAGCATGCCGAGCAATATGGGTTCGATGAGGTCCACGTTTCGGACGATCTCATCATGCGGCCCGCGTGGCCCATTCTCGCCTTGATGGCGGCGCATACTCAGCGCGTGAAGCTGGGCCCGTTCATCGTCACTCCGCAGGTGGCGAGCCCCGTGTATCACGCGGCAAACCTTGCGGCGCTGGATGAGCTCAGCAACGGGCGCATGGTGTGCGGTCTGGGTCGCGGCGGCTTCAATCAGATGCTCGGTGTCGCGAAGCCGGTCAAGCCGGTGCGCGCGCTGAAGGAAGCGTACTTGATGATGGAGCATGTGCTGCAGGCAAAGACCGAGCCCTTCGACGGCGAGTTCTTTCAAGCGACCGCCGATCTGAAGTTTCAGTTCCCAACGCCGCGACGGATTCCGATCTTCATCGGCACGTGGGGACCGCAGATGGCGCGTATGGCCGGTGGTGTTGCATCGGGCATCAAGGCGGACTGCATCGGCAGCGGCGCTTACTTGTCGAAGCTGCGCACCGAGATGCTTGCGGGTGCGATTGAAGCAGGGCGCGATCCATCGAGCGTGCAGCTCATCGTTGGCCCGTTGTCCTCGATCGCGGACGATCGTGCGAGTGCGGAGGATTGTATTCGCGGCATGCTGGCGCTGATCCAACCGTTCCTTGCTCCGATGACGACCGCAGCGGGTCTCGATCCCGAAGCGATCGACGCGTCATATCGTGCCTACGTGAGCGGCGATCTCGCGCGCGCCAAATCGCTGGTACCGCAGCAGGCCATCCGGGCGTTCACGCTGACCGGCACGCCCCACGATGTGATCGAGCAGGTCGAAGAGTTGATTGCGGCCGGCGCGGATCATGTGTCGTTCGGCACGCCCACCGGTCCGGATCCGGCGCAAGCCATGCATCTTGTCGGCACCCAGATCCTGCCGCACTTCCGACGGAAATAATCGTGCACTCGTCCAGACGAATCAAAACAATCGCCGTGCTTGGTGGTACCGGGCGCGAGGGCAGAGGACTGGCTTTGCGTTGGGCGCATGCGGGCTATCACGTCATCATCGGCGGCAGAGATGCGGCTCGCGCGCAGACGACGGCCGCGACACTGCGTGAAAAGCTGAGTGCGACCGCTCGCATCGATGCAGCACTCAATCTCGACGCCGCTGAGCAAGCCGATGTGGTTGTGCTTGCTGTTCCGTTCGCTGCTCAGCTCGACACGGCTCTGCAGGTGCGCCCCGCGCTCGTGGGCAAAGTGTTGATCGATGTGACGGTGCCGCTCGTGCCGCCCAAGGTCGAGATCGCGCAGCTGCCCGGTGGGTCCGCGGTGGAACGACTGCAGGCGGCGCTGGGGCCAGAAGTCGCTGTCGTGTCGGCGTTTCAGAATGTATCCGCGCATCACCTTGCCGATCTGGATCACACGATCGAGTGCGACGTGCTGATCTGCGCGGACGACGATCGGGCGGCACAGGTTGCGGTGGAGCTGACCGAGGCCGCAGGACTGCAAGGCTGGCGTTGCGGTCCGCTGCGGAACTCGCTGGTGACCGAAGGGCTCACCTCACTGCTGATCGCGATCAACCGGCGCTACAAGGTGCCGGGGGCGGGCATTCGCATCACGGGTGTAACGGGCGCACATTGACGAGTTGTCGAATGGCGACCCAGGCGATCGTCGCATTGAAACATCCGGATCGGGCCAAGGCTCGGCTCTCAGGCAGCTTGACTGCGAAGTCGCGGCGCGAGCTGTACTTTCGCATGGCCGAACATGTGCTGAAGACGCTGCTGCAGACGAGTTCCATTGCGAGTGTGGCGGTGGCGACGGCGAGCGATGAAGTGGCGCACTTCGCGCAGCGGCTGGGCGCTTCGGCAATCGATCTCTATGTCGATCTCGGGACCCGAGCCGCGTACCAGCAGGCAATCGCCATCCATCGGCCCCGAGGCGAGTTGCTGCTCATCAATGGCGATCTGCCTTTTCTGCAGCCGGAAGATATCGAGATGCTGTCGCGGCACGGCGATGAGATCGTGATCGCACCCGACCGTCGCGACAGCGGCACCAACGCGCTTTGGTGTCGCACGCCCGGCGTGATCGAGCCGCTGTTCGGTGAGAACAGCTTCAAGCGTCACTGCAACGCGGCTCGCGCCGCGGGCGTCGTGCCTCGCGTCGTGAAGACGTTGGGGCTGGGATTCGATGTCGACGATCCGCAGGATCTGGAACTGATCGGTCACAGGGAAGTCGAGCAACCGAGATGGCTTTCGTGAGCTCGGTGGCCGGTGTGCTTGCGGCAGTCGGTGAGCGGGCGACGGTGGAGCAGGCCCTGGCGCTGCTCGATGTCGATTGGCGTTTGCTGGCGCCGGCAGCGGCCGACCGGCGCGATGCCGGCTTTGGTTCGCTCATCACTTATTCTCGCAAAGTGTTTATCCCGCTGACGCGGTTGTGTCGCGACGTATGTCACTACTGCACGTTTGCGACTACGCCCCGGTCTTTGGAGCGTGCTTACCTGAATATCGATGAGGCAGTCGCGATCGCGCGGGCCGGGGCGAGCGCGGCTTGCAAAGAGGCATTGTTCACGCTCGGCGATCGGCCCGAGACGCGATACTCGCATGCGCGGCGAGCGCTCGCTGAGCTCGGGCACGAGTCGACGCTGTCGTATCTGCAGGAAGTCGCTACTCGGGTGAGAGCGGAAACGGGGTTGCTGCCGCATCTGAATCCCGGCGTGATGGATGAGACAGAGTTCCGAACGCTGCGTCCAGTGGCGCCGTCGATGGGCTTGATGTTGGAGTCGGCGTCGACCCGATTGTCACAACGAGGCGGACCTCACTTTGGCTCCCCAGACAAGACTCCGGAGCGACGCTTGGCAAGCTTGCGAGCGGCGGGTGTTGCGAAGGTGCCGACGACCAGCGGCATTCTGATTGGCATTGGTGAAACGCGTCGCGAGCGTGTCGAGGCGCTATTGGCGTTGCGCGACCTGCATGATGAGTTCGGACATCTGCAGGAAATCATTATTCAGAACTTCCGCGCCAAGCCCGGTACGTTGATGGAGGATGCGCCAGAGCCGTCGATGGACGAGTTGGCGTGGACAGTGGCGATGGCGCGTCTACTGTTCGGGCCAAGGATGAGTATTCAAGTGCCGCCGAATCTTTACGTCGGTGACTTTACGCAGCTGATCGATGCGGGCATCAATGATTGCGGCGGCATTTCGCCCGTGACGCCGGATCATGTGAACCCCGAGGCGCCGTGGCCGCATGTAGATCGGTTGGCCGAAAGGTTGGCGCAGCGAGGTGCGACGCTGGTCGAGCGGCTCACGGTCTATCCGCAGTACATCGAGCGACGCGAGCAATGGATTGATCCGGCGTTGCATGCGCAGGTGTTGCGTTGGAGTGATGGTGGCGGTCTGGCGCGCATTGGTGCGTGGTCGCCTGGCGGCTCCGATTCACCGAGCGAGCAAGAGCTGAAGGAACTGACGGGGTCGCCAGCGCCGGGCGGGGCGAGCTCGATCGTCGCGACGGTGGAGGCATTGTTGGGCGGTGTCCGGGTGGGTGATGCCGCGATCGCTGAATTGTTTACGGCCCGCGGTGCCGATTTTCTGCATGTGCAGTCAGCAGCAGACGAGTTGCGCCGCGAGCAAGTGGGTGACGAGGTCACTTACGTCGTCAATCGCAACATCAACTACACAAACATCTGTTTGTACCGCTGCACCTTCTGCGCGTTCTCAAAAGGTCGATCACACGCGGCGCTGCGCGGGCCGGCGTACGTCATGGACTTGGAAGAGATCGGCAGGCGAGCTGATGAGGCGTGGCAACGAGGCGCAACGGAAGTTTGCATGCAGGGTGGCATTCACCCGAGCTTTGATGGCAACACCTATCTGGAAATCTGCCGCACTGTGAAGCGCGTGCAGCCTGATATGCATGTGCACGCGTTCTCGCCGCTCGAGATTACTCACGGTGCGCGCACGCTTGGTATCACCGTAGGCGAGTTTCTTTCGGAGCTGCGCAGCGCGGGATTGGGCTCACTACCGGGCACGGCCGCAGAAATTCTGGACGATGAGGTTCGTCGGGTGATTGCGCCTGACAAACCCAACACGGACAGCTGGGTAGAGGTGATGCGCACGGCACATCAGCTTGGCCTGCGCAGCACCGCGACCATCATGTTTGGCCATATTGAGAGCTATCTGCACTGGGCGCGGCATCTGCAGCGGGTGAGGGAATTGCAGGACGAAACCGGCGGCTTCACCGAATTCGTGCCACTGCCGTTCGTTCACATGGAAGCGCCGATGTATCTGAAGGGCAGGGCGCGTCGCGGGCCGACGCTGCGAGAGACGATCCTCATGCACGCGATATCGAGGCTGGTCCTCGGCTCACGCATTCGGAACATTCAAGTGTCGTGGGTGAAGCTCGGCCCGCAATGGGCGCAGCGTTGTCTGCTGTCGGGAGCGAACGACCTGGGCGGCACGCTGATGAATGAGTCGATCAGCAAAGCCGCCGGCGCCATCCACGGTCAAGCCTTCGAAGCTCCTCGAATGGCGGCTCTGATCGAGCAGATAGACAGGCGCGCGAGGCGGCGGACGACGCTGTATGGGTCGTAACTACCCCGATGGCGGATGCACAGGCCTGGTTCGTCAATGATCTCGGCCATAGCGGCGGACGGGGTGATCGTCGCTGATCAGGAGATTAACGAAATTCGGGTGGATGAATAACTTCTCGCGGCCGACTTTGATTTCTTTCAAGACACCAATCGATTCCAGTGTCTTCAGGTATGTCGAGGCGGTCTGGCGTTTGGCGAGCTTCGATTCGACGACGTTTTGGATTCTGCAATAGGGTTGGGTGAAGATGATCTCGACCAGTTCCCTGCTGTAGATCTTGGGTGCGTGCGTGCGGATATATTCCGTGGCCTGCGTTTGCAGACGCTGAATGGCTTTGATCTTCTCAGTAGTCCACGTTGAAGTTTGTGCCACTGCGTGAAGCATATAGAGAATCCAGTCCTCCCATCGGCCATGCGCAGTCACGCCGAGCAGTAATCGATAGTAGTCGCTCTTCGAGCGAATGATCGCGCGCGACAAATACAGAATCGGTAGATCCAGCAGGCCCAACTGGACCAGAATGAGCAGATTGAGTATGCGTCCGGTACGGCCATTGCCATCAATGAACGGGTGAATGGCTTCGAATTGATAGTGCGCGACGGCCATGCGAATCAACGGATCGATGCTGTCGTGCTCGTGGACGAAACGTTCCCAATTCGCCAGTTTCGATCTCAATAGCGAGTCGCCCTCGGGCGGTGTGTAGATAACTTCCTTTGAAGAATTATTGCCCAGGGCGACGCCAGGCACGCGCCGAATCTGCATCGTCGCACCCTTGATTTGGGTACAGACTTCGATAGCTGTATTGGTCGAGATTGGCCGCGTTTCGAGCGAACGGAAGCCGCGCTCCAGCGCCGTCCGGTATCTCAGGGCTTCTTTGGTGGCACTGTCGGGACTTTGGTCCTCGATCTGTGCGTAGCGGAACAGAGCATCGGAGGTGGTGACGATGTTTTCGATTTCCGAACTCGCCTGAGCTTCCAGCAGCGGAATGCTATTGATTTAGAGGACTGTCTGATTCGGCAGTTGCGCCCCGGCCTGCTTGAGGCCTTCGAGCGCGGCCCGAGCGGAGATACAGGCTTTCAGGATGGTCTTGGTTTCGATATCTGCCGCAGGCGGCAGCATCGGCAGCTGGTTGAATTGCCGCTGGGGATTGAACCTGGATGACGCCCTCGCCGGCGTCTTCTTGCTTTTCTTGGCGCGCATGGTCGCGAGCAGTGGCCACCGCCGATATGTTTACGCAATCGACATTTGGCCAGGACATGTCGAAATTTTCAAGTTTTATCGACATGTTCTCCGGACATGTCGATAGCATCGACATGAGGCCTCAGCCCATCACCACCTGTTCCGGCTCATTCACGAAGTAACCCTGAATGAACTCGATGCCCAGCTGCCACAGCACCGCCATCGTGTTCGCGTCCTCGACGCGCTCGGCGATGGTGCCGATGTTGCGGCCCTTGGCTTGATCGACCAGTTCGCGGACGCGGCTCTGCAGGGCCTGATCGACGGCCAGGCCTTGCATCAGCGTGCCGTCGACTTTGATGTAGTCGATGGGCAGGTGCGCGATCAGGCGTTGCGGGTCGCGGCCGGTGCCGAAGTGCTCGATGGTGAAGCGGAAGCCGATTTTTCGCAGGCCGTTGGCCAGTTCGCTGGCGTCGCCCAGATAGTCGGTGGCGATCTGCTCGCTGATCTGGAAGGCCAGACGGCTGGGCTCGATGCGGGACGACTTGAGCTGATTCAACAGCCACTGCAGCAGCGACTTGTCGCGCACCGAATCTTTCGACAGGCGCACGAACAATTGTTTCACCGGGCGGCTGGCGATGAAAGTCATGGACGCGCCGATCACCCAGCGGTCGATGTTCTTCATCAGATCGTTGCGTTCCGAGGCGGCCATGAATTCGGCGGGCAGCAACTCAGCGCCTTGCTCGTCGACCATGCGTACCAGCACGTCGAACATGCCCTTGTCTTCGCCGAGCAGGCTGGCGATGGGCTGTTGCATGAGGCGGAAACGGTTTTCCATGAGGGCGGCACGGATGCGCTTGACCCACACTTCATCGGCGGCTTCGCGCTTCGTGTCCTCTTCGCGGTGATCGACGATGTTTACTCGCGCACCGCCGGCCGTTTCGGCGGCACGGCGAGCGGACAGCGCATCGGCGATGGCGCTGCTGGCGTTCGGTGCGCGCGGATCGATCAGGCCGACGCCGACGCTGCAGGTGCAGGAGATTTGTTTCTCGCCGAGGCGGAACACTTGCGTGCCGACTTTGCGGATCAGGTTCGTGGCCCACACTTCGATGTCACGCGCGGTGCCGCGCTCCATCACCAGCAGCAACGTGCCGTCGCCGAAGCGACCGAACAAGTCGCTGCCCTGGCGGGTTTCGCTGACCAGGCCGGCGAACTGGCCGATGAAATCTTCGACGGCCAGCGGGCCGATGTCGTCGGCGATGGCGTCGAGCTTGTCGGGTTGGATGGCGACCATCTCGCGCACGCCCGCCTTGATGGGCTGGGCCAGCGACTTTTTCAGATGCTCGATGAAGAACCGCCGTTGCAGCGCGCCGGTGCTGGCGTCGCGTTCCAGCGCTTCGGTGAGCTGTTCGTTGAGATTGCCGGACTCACGCTTGCGAGCGGCAAAGCACAGGCGCACGGCGGGCTCGCCGTCGAACTCGGTGCGTGACAGTTCCAGGTCGAGCGGCACGCTCGAGCCGTCGTTCAGCAGGGCATGCGCTTTGAGCGCGTGGTTGGACCACTTGCCCTGCAAACACGCGACCAGGGCGCCCTTGAGCGCAGCGTGCACTTCCGTATCGAACACGTCCATCAGCGGCGTGCCGACCAAGGCATCGGCATCGCTGAAACCATACAGATCCAGCCACGCCGGATTGGCGTCGACGATGATGCCTTCCTGCACGTGAGCAATGGCATCGGCGGAGCCGGCCATGAAAGATTTCAGCTGATCGCGATATTCGCGTGCCGAGCTGATGGTGCTGTTGAGCGCGCGGGCCTGGCGATTCGCTTCCAGCTCGCGGGCGACCACACCGCGCAAGCGATTCGGGTTCATCAACGTGATTACGTCGCGCGCGCCCTGTTGCATGGCGTTGGCGATGATCTCCTCATCGACCTGATCGCGTGCGAACAGCACTGGCACGTCGGCGCCATATTGTTTGACCACCGTCATGACCTTGGTCATGTCGGCCGGGTCCGGGCCGACGAACGCCACCAGCATGTGCGCATTGATCTGCTGCAGAGCTTCGCCGAGGTCGGTCAGCTCCTTGATCCAATTGCAGCGCACGGCCACGCCGGCATTGCGCAGGGTGCTGTTGATCGCCTCGACGTTGTCCTGATGGCGGGTCAGGACGATCATCGGCACGGCGCTAGATTCGGCCAACGTACTACTCCAGCAAAAACTTCCAAACGACTCAGGCGGCCACGACGGCGGTCTTCGCCGGGGCGCCGGCGATCTCACGCACCAGCTTTGGCACCAGATAGCCGGGCAGGCGCGCGGTCAGCTCCTGGTGGAGTTGCAGCGCCCGGGATTCGGGCAGATCGAAGTGCGCCGAACCCCGCACTTTGTCCAATACATGGAGGTAATAGGGAAGGACATGCGTCTCGAATAGCGCTTCACTTAATTCGGCGAGGGCGTCGACGTTGTCGTTGACGCCTTTGAGCAGTACCGACTGGTTCAGCAGAGTGACGCCCGCCGCAGACAGCCGCTGGCAGGCCAGGCGCACCGAAGCGTCGACTTCACGGGCGTGATTGGCATGCATGACCACCACTTTCTGCAGCCGGACCCCCTGCAGCCAGTCGAGCAAACCGCTGTCGATACGCTCGGGGAGCACGATGGGGTAGCGGGTATGGACCCGCAGGCGACGGATATGAGGGATCGCCTGAAGCGCGTCGGTCAGCTGCTTGAGCCGGCGATCGCTCAGGCTCCAGGGGTCGCCGCCGCTCAGGATCACTTCGGTGATGGTCGGGTCGGCGCGCAGGTGCTCAATGGCGCCGTGCCAGCCCTGCTGTAGGGCCGACTCTTCGCCATAGGGAAAATGCCTGCGAAAGCAGTATCGACAATGAACGGCGCAGGCGCCGGTGGCCACGAGCAACGCCCGGCCCCGGTATTTGTGCAGCAGGCCCTGGGCGGCGCGCCGGTCCATATCGCCGACCGGGTCGGTAACGAAGCCCGCGACCACCTCGTTTTCCGCGGCAACGGGCAGGACTTGCAGGAGCAACGGGTCGTTCGGATCCCCCTTGCGCATGCGGGCCACGTAGCTGCGGGGCACTCGCAGAGCGAAATCTTTGGCTGCGGCTATCGCAGGCAAGACCAGCGCCGGGTCGAGATCGAGCCGGGTGCACAGTTCCCGGGGATCGCTGATCGCGTCCGCCAACAATTGCTGCCAGCCGGGTCCGTCCGCACCGTTCCGGGCGGTGGGCGCGAGCGCAATGGGGTCGGGCTGGCTGTTCAACTGGTTTGCGTAGGAGGTTGCGGCTATCATCTGCGCCCTTTGCCGGGCCTCGCGGGACTGCGGGACCGGTCCATTTTCGCAGACTTTCAGCCGCGGTGCCCAATGGCCAGTTACTCAACCAATGAATTTAAATCGGGCGTTAAGATCTTGCTCGAGGGTGTCCCGTATTCCATCGTCGAGAACGAGATGGTCAAGCCCGGCAAGGGTCAGGCATTCAACCGGGTCAAAGTACGCAATCTGAAGAACGGCAAGGTGACCGAGCGCACCTTCAAGTCGGGCGATACCGCCGAGGCGGCCGACGTCGTTGAAACGGAAATGCAATATCTCTATACGGACGGCGAGTTCTGGACCTTCATGAATCCGGAGTCGTTCGAGCAGTACACCGCCGGTAAGGAAGCGCTGGGCGATGGCTCGATCTGGCTGAAGGACGGCATGACTTGCACCGTCATGCTGTGGAATGGCGAGCCGCTGAACGTGACGCCGCCGGCGCACGTCGAATTGAAGGTCACCGAGACCGACCCGGGCCTGCGCGGTGACACCGCAACCGGCGGCGGCAAGCCCGCCAAGCTGGAAACCGGCGCCACGGTGCGCGTCCCGTTGTTCATCGATCAAGGCGAGTACATCCGCGTCGACACTCGCACCGGTGAGTACATCGCTCGCGCCAAGGCGCCGGCGTAAGCAGTTTCCCGCTCGAAAGCAAAGATCACGTGGCGGCGAGCAACGCCGCCACGAATCCTTCCAGACCGTTCCGGTCCTCCTCATCGAATCGCGCCAGCTTCGGGCTGTCGAGATCGAGCACACCGATCAGCTCGCCGTCGCGAACCATCGGCACCACGATTTCCGAGTTCGACGCCGAGTCACACGCGATGTGACCTGCGAACTCGTGCACATCACGCACGACCTGGGTCTTTTTCTGCGCAGCGGCGGTTCCGCACACGCCTCTCCCTAGCGCGATACGCACGCATGCGGGTTTGCCCTGAAAGGGGCCGACCACCAGCTCGCCGTCCTTGAGTAGATAAAAGCCCGCCCAGTTCAGATCGGGCAGCGAGTGATAGAGCAGCGCGGCGCTGTTGGCCAGATTGGCGATCCAATCGGTCTCATTCTCAATCAGAGCGCGCAGCTCCTCGACTAGTTGCCGATAAAGCACTGACTTTGGTTGGGTGGGGTCGATGTGGCTCTCATGCATGGCGCAACTCGATTATTACCAGTAAAGGCATTGTACTCCGCAGTGTGATCCCGCTTCTTCAGCAATGTCGACGGCGCGTGTAGGCTGCGCACGGCTTCGATCTGTAACAAACATCAGCGGACGAACTATGGAGCCGGGAGTCAGCCCCGAGCCCGCGCCGAGCGCGGCCCTCGATCCCACGCCGGATCATGCAAACCCTGCTGCAATCATCCGACGCGACCTGCCGCCAGGGGAAATCATCGGGCGCTATCGCATTGTGCGCCTGCTCGGACGTGGCGGCATGGGTTCGGTGTATTTCGCCGAGCGTGCCGATGAGGAATATCAGCAGTCGGTGGCGCTGAAGGTCGTCGAGTGGTGCCCTGCAGTCACGGACCTCGCGGCTCGCTTCCGTGCGGAGCGACAGATTCTCGCCCGTCTGTCGCACGAGAACATCGCGCGACTGCTCGACGGCGGTCAGATGTCCGATGGCACGCCGTATCTGGTGATGGAGCACATCGCCGGCACACGCATCGATCACTACTGCAAGCTCGGCCGGCTCAACACTGCAGCCAAGCTCAAATTGATGCAGCAGGTCTGTGCGAGCGTGCAGTACGCGCATCAGAATCTGGTGATCCACCGCGATCTGAAGCCTTCGAATATTCTGGTCACCGATCAGGGCGTAGTGAAGCTGCTGGACTTCGGTGTCGCCAAGCTTCTGAGCGCGGGCCGCGGCACCGATCATTCGACGACACAGCAGATCGATCGCGTGCTGACGCCGGATCATGCCAGCCCGGAACAGTTGCTCGGCCAACCGGTCGGCACGACGTCGGATATCTATGCGCTCGGCGTGCTGCTGTATGAATTGTTGAGCGGCCAGCGGCCGTTCGAGTTCGCGAACCTGTCGTTGAGTGAGATCTCGCGAATCGTCGGTCTCACCACTCCCGCACCGCCGAGTGCGCGCATTCGCACCGAAACGGATCGGCGGGGACTCGCTGCCGAGCTGCGCGGCGATCTCGACAACATCGTGCTCAAAGCCATGCATCGCGATGCCAATCGTCGCTATGCATCGGCGGCGGCGCTTGCGGCGGACATTCAGAATTATCTCGATGGCAGGCCGGTCCAGGCGCGACCGGACACGTGGACATATCGCGCCCGCAAGTTCCTGCGTCGGAACATGTGGGCGGTGGGTGGCGTGACGGCGTCGGTGCTGATGATCGTCACGCTCATCTCGTTCTACACCGCTCGGCTTTCCGAGGAGCGCGACATCGCGCAACGCGAGCGCAAGGCCGCCGACACAGTTGCTGAATTCATGATCGACGTGTTTCGTCGCGCCAATCCCAATGAAACACGGGGCGCGGAAGTGACAGCACGCGATGCGCTCGACGCCGCGGCGGCGCGCATCGATCGCGATCTCACGAATGAACCGCGGCTGCGTCTGGCGCTCATGCGCAAGATGGGCCAGTCGTACAGCGGCTTGGGTTTGATGCCCGAAGCGTTGAGCTTGATGGAACGACAAGTCAGTGTGGCGCGCTCGCTGTTTGGCGAGACCGATGTCGAGTTGGCGCGGGCATTGGAAGCACTCGGCCATGTGCATCACTCGATGTCGAAATTCACGTTGGCCGAGCAAGCGTTCGGCGAAGCGGAGCTGATCCGAATCCGCCTGGGTTTGGAGCACGATGCTGAATGGGCGCGCTTGCTGCACTCCATCGCCGCCAATCTTCGCGCCGAACAGCGCTTCGAGGACGCGATCAAATATCACTTGCGAGCCGAGGCGGGGGCGCGCGCGCTGCCCGCATCAGAGCACGGAACACTTGGCAATGTGCTGCAAGGATTGGCATTCACGTACGGCGAGTCGGGCGATTACGTCAATGCTGAGCGCTATGCACGCGAGGCGTTGCCGCTGTTGGATGGTGCCGTTTATGAAGGTCACGACCTGTACGCCAACGGTCTGAATACGCTGGGCTACATTCTGCGGCGGCAATTCAAGCTCGATGAGGCCGAGCCGCTGTTTCGACGGTTCGTCGCGCGGCAGATTGAAATGCTCGGCAAGAGTCATTTCCTCGTGGCACGTGCGCAGAACAATCTCGCGACGCTGTTGCGAGCGAAGGCGGATTACAAGGGCGCCGAGGATGCGCTGCTCGAAGCGTTGCGCATCTACGAATCGGGGCGCGAGCCGGACCAATTGGATCTCGCCATCGCGCATCACAATCTGGCCGGTGTGTACCGTGAAGCCGGTGACTTCGAGCAGGCGCTGCAGCAGGCGGATCAGGCGATTGCGTTCAAGCGCGAGGCAGTCGGGCCGGGGAGTCCGCAGTTGGTGAGTTCGTTGCTCGAGAGAGCTGGTGCCTTGCGCGAGCAGGGAAAACTCGCCGACGCGCGCGTCGCGCTCACTGAAGCGCAGACCATTGCAGCTCAGCGCTTCGACCCGAAGGATCGGCGGCACGTAATGATTACCATGGAGCGTGGTCGTGTGAATCTCGCCATGGGCAACACCGCCGATGCAAAGAACGATCTCGAAGATGCCGTCGCCAGTCTGCGCAAGCAGGACGAGCCGGTACGGCTGGCAGAGGCGCTTTGCGTGTTGGCTGACATGCACAGCGAGGCTGGAGATGCCAACGGCGCGCGGACCTTACTCGATGAGGCCGCAAGCTTGCGGCAAAAGATCATGCCGCCTGCACATCCTGCTCTGGCAGCGGTGCAACGTCAGTTGCGTGACCTGGAAAAGCCCTACCCCCTCGTTCAGTGAATTCTGGCGACTTGTCGAGGGCTGCGGCGCGATGCATGTTCAGGCAATCATCCTGCGGCTTCGTGCATCGTCGGCGCGCGGCGCATCGGCAATAATGCCGACCGCGACGATTGATTGAGTATCGAGGTCACCATGCAACAACGTAAATTGGGTTCTCAAGGGTTGACGGTGTCGGCGCTCGGCCTGGGCTGCATGGGCATGGCTCAGGTTTACGGCGAGAGCGACGATGCCGAGTCCATCGCGACCATTCACCGTGCGCTCGAGCTCGGTGTGAATTTTTTCGATACGGCTGAAGTGTATGGGCCGTACATCAATGAAGAGCTGCTCGGCAAGGCGCTCAAGGGCAAGCGCCAGCAGGCGGTCATCGCGACCAAGTTCGGGTTCGATCTGACTTCCAAGGACCGGCTCGGCGCCGTCAACAGCCGGCCGGAGAATGTTTTCAAGGTCGCGAACGAAAGCTTGCAGCGGCTGGGCACGGATTACATCGATCTGTTTTATCAGCATCGCGTCGATCCTGCGGTACCGATCGAAGAGACGGTCGGTGCCATGGCCGAGCTGGTGAAGCAGGGCAAGGTGCGCTACCTGGGGCTGTCCGAGGCGGGCGCGGCAAACATTCGGCGCGCGCACGCCGTGCATCCGATCTCTGCGCTGCAGAGTGAATATTCGTTGTGGGAGCGCAATCTCGAGCCCGAGATCATTCCGCTGATTCGCGAGTTGGGCATCGGCCTCGTGCCGTATTGTCCGCTCGGTCGCGGATACCTCACGGGCACGGCGCCGCGGCTGGACTCGACGCTCGAAAGTGATTTCCGGCGTCGCGATCCGCGCTTTCAGGGCGAAAACTACGATCGCAATCTGCACCTGGTCGAAGAAGTGAAGGCCGCGGCCACGAAGAAAGGCGTGACGGCAGCACAGGTTGCGCTCGCGTGGGTGCTGCAGAAGGGCAACGACATCGTGCCGATTCCGGGCACGAAACGGCGCAAGTATCTCGAAGAGAATGCCGCCGCCGCTTCAGTCACGCTGACGCCGCAGGAGATGCAGCAGCTCGACGCCATCGGCGAGGAACAAGTGTCCGGTTCTCGCTACAGCGAGGCGTTCATGAAGCTGGTCGATCGCTGATCAGGCGCGGTCGAACGGGAACGCGAGCACGGCGTCGATATGTTTGGCGCCGGTCGCACACATCACGAGGCGGTCGAAGCCGAGCGCGACACCGGAGCATTCCGGCAGTCCATGCTCGAGCGCCGCGAGGAACCGCTCATCCATCGGCATCGGCGGTAAGCCGCGTTTGCTGCGCTCGGCGAGGTCGCGTTCGAATCGAGCGCGCTGTTCGGCGGCATTGGCGAGCTCGTGAAATCCATTGCACAGCTCGAGCCCATCCATGTACGCCTCGAAGCGGGATGCGACCGGGCCGCGAATTTGCGCCAGTGCCGCTTGCGAAGCGGGATAGTCATAAATGAACGTGAGGCGATCGTGGCCGAGCTGCGGGCCGACCAGGATGCCCATGATCAGGTCCAGGCACGCGTCGCGATCGTTCTGCACATCGCGCGGCACTTCGATGTCGGCGCTTTCCAGTCGCGCGATCAGCACCGCCAGCGGGTCGTCGAACGGATCGATGCCGGCGTGCAGCTGCACCGCTTCCCGATAAGTGAGCCGCTCGGAGCGGTCGAAGGCACGTGACGGTGGCAGCATTGCGCCGATCAGACGCTCGACATCCGACATCAAGGCGTGATGGTCCATGCCGAGCCGATACCACTCGATCATGGTGAACTCGGGATTGTGCGAGCGGCCACTCTCGCCGTCGCGATACACCTTGCAGATCTGCCAGATGTCGCCGCAGCCGGCAGCGAGCAAACGTTTCATCGCGTATTCGGGCGACGTATGCAGAAATGTCCGACGGCCGATGGTGGTCGCGGCGACGCTCGCCAGATGCACATCGGTCACGGCAGCCGAGCTGATCGTCGGCGTATCGACCTCGAGCGCGCGAGTGGCGGTGAAATATTCCCGCGCGGCTCGCAGCATGGACGCCCGAACCTCGAGCGTCGCAATGGCCGCTGTCGGGCGCCAGTCGTTACTCATTGCACGATCCGGGCAATGGGACGGCCGAGCTGCACCGTCGAATTCGGGTGCAGCGACGAGTCCCAGTGGATGCGGCCGCGCTCGAACAGCAGCACGACGGTCGAGCCCATGTTGAAGCGGCCCAGTTCCTCGCCTTTGTCGAACTCGTGGCCGACGCCTTTGGCGATGATTTCCGGCTGCTTGCGCCGCCGCGGCGGCGGATTCACTTCACCACAGTGCACGGTTTCGATACTGCCGACGTGCAGCGCGCCGACCAGAATGACGGCGACTCGCCCGATCGGCGTCGTGAACTCACAAATCAGACGTTCATTGCGAGCGAACACTCGGGGCACGGCGCGCGCTGTCGATGCGTTTACGCTGAACAATTCACCCGGCACATAAATGTTCTTGAACGCCGTACCCGCGTACGGCATGTGAATGCGGTGATAGTTGTACGGCGCGAGATAGATGCACGCGAAGCTGCCGTTGCGATACGTGGTGATGGACTCCTCATCGCCGGCCAGCAACTCCTGCAGCGTGTAGTGCTGGCCCTTGGCCTGCAGGATCGACTCGTTCAGCAACTCGCCGACCTGGCTCACGGTGCCGTCAACGGGGCTGGCGATGAATTCCTGCTCGATGGCGATCGGGCGGGCGCCCGGCTTCAGGGCGCGAGTGAAGAAATCGTTGAAGGTGCGATAGGCAAATGGATCGGGCTGCGCCGCCTCGGCCATGTTGATATCGAATAACTTGAGGAAGATGCGCAGGAAGGTGTTCTTGACGAACGCCGACTCGCTGCGCGTGATCGAGTAGATCACGCGCGACATCAGGTGTTTGGGCAGGAGGTACTGGAGCGCGGCGAACAGCCGGTCGCCAGCGCTGACGTTGGGGATTTCGGTCATGAATCGACGGTCATGAGGACGGCGGATAGGCAGCAACCAGGCTGCGATAGTCTTCAGCGATGATGGGCACTTCGTGCGGCGTCGAGGACAGAGCACGCAGTGCGCCGCTCGGGTCGACCACGAAAATCGCGGCGGAGTGATCGACGGTGTAGTTGCCGCCGGGCTGTTCCGAGATCGCCACGGGCACGCCCATCTTCAGCGCAAACTCCTGAACGGCGTCGCCCGTGATCCCGGTGAAGGTCGGGCTGAACGATTTCACGTACTGTGCCAGCCGCTCCGGCGTGTCGCGCTTGGGATCCACCGACACCAGCACGATGTGCGGGCGCTGTTCGGCCGGCAGATCGGCGAGCTTCTTCTCGACCTGCGCCAGCAAGGCGAGCGTCATTGGACACACGTCCGGGCACGAGGTGAAGCCGAAAAACAAAATGCTCCAGTGGCCGCGCAGCTGCTCCAGTCCGAACGGCTGACCTTGCTGGTCGATGAATGCCATGGGCGGCAGCGGCCGGGCCGGCTCCAGCAGCGTGGCCCTGGCCAGGGTGGGGCCGCCGGAGCGATCCAGCAGTGCGCGTGACAGCAGCATGCCTGCCGCTATCGCTACAATAGCGACCAACGCCGCGAGTCCTATCGATTTTGCTCGACTCATTTGTCTCCTCGTGGCGCGAAGTATCGCATGCCCGCCAAGAAAACCGCCCCCAGGAAGTCCACCCCGAAACTGCGTTCCATCCCGGGACGAGCCACCGCGAGCAAGGCCCGTGGGGCAAAAACGCCGGCTTCACCCGTTGCTGGCGCGCCTGAGCCGGCAACAGTTGCGCAGCTCATCAGCTTCGCCGCTGAACGATTTGCGCACGCGGAACTCTGGTTCGGGCACGGCACCGACAACGCCGTCGATGAAGCGGCCGAGCTGGTGTTTTTCGCGGCTGGGTTGCGCCACGACGAAGCGGACGAAGTGTACGGCCAGACGCTCAAGGCTGCGCACCGAACCAAGGCCCTCGGCCTGATCGAGCGGCGCATTCGCGAGCGAGTGCCAGCGGCGTATCTCACTCATCGCATGTGGTTTGCGGGCCATGAGTTTTACGTCGACGACCGCGTGCTGGTGCCGCGCTCGCCGATCGCCGAGCTGATCGAAGCGCGCTTTCGTCCCTGGATCGATCCCACCAAGGTGCGTCGCATTCTGGACATCGGCACCGGCTCCGGCTGTATCGCGATCGCCAGCGCGCTGGCTTTCCCCAAGGCCAAGGTCGATGCGGCAGATCTGTCGCCCGATGCGCTGGCCGTGACGCGCAAGAACATCGATCGTCATGCCCTTCAGCAGCGCGTGCGCGCGGTGCAGTCGGATGTGTTCGACGGCCTGAAGGACGAGCGCTACGACGTGATCGTTTCCAATCCGCCGTACGTGGGCGATGAGGAGCTGGCGGGCCTGCCCGAGGAGTATCGTCGCGAGCCGGTGATGGGCTTGCATGGCGGCAGCGATGGTCTCGACATCGTGCACCGGATCATCGATCAGGCCGCCGCGCATCTGCAGCCGCACGGAATATTGATCGTCGAGGTGGGCAATTCGGAGGATGCGCTGGCCGCGGCGCGGCCCAAAATGCCGTTCACCTGGCTGGAATTCGAGCGCGGCGGCGGCGGGGTGTTTCTGCTTACCAGAGAAGAGCTGACCGCGAAGCGCAAAGAAAGTCTGTAAAACGCGAGCAGGGCGCAGCGCGGGCTTGCCCGGTCTGTGGGTAGAATCCCGGTTGCTCTTTCTGACCAGTCATTAGTCATTAGTCACGAATCACTTCGCTCCGTACATGTCCGGCAACACCCTAGGCAAGCTCTTTACTGTCACCACCTTCGGCGAAAGCCACGGGCCCGCGCTCGGCTGCATCGTCGACGGCTGTCCGCCGGGGCTGGAATTGTCCGAAGCCGACATTCAGCCGGAGCTGGAACGGCGCCGCACCGGCACTTCGCGGCACACCAGTCAGCGCAAGGAGCCGGATCAGGTGAGAATCCTGTCCGGCGTGTTCGAAGGCCGCACCACCGGCACGCCGATCGGGCTGCTGATCGAGAACACGGATCAGCGCTCGCGCGACTACGAAAAGATCAAAGATCGTTTCCGCCCCGGGCACGCCGATTACACCTATCAGCAGAAATATGGCTTTCGCGACTATCGCGGCGGCGGACGCTCTTCGGCCCGCGAAACGGTGATGCGCGTCGCGGCCGGCGCCATTGCTCGCAAATATTTGCGCGAGCGGCTCAGTGTGAGCATTCAGGGATATCTCGCGCAGCTCGGCCCATTGGTGCTCGAGCCGAAGTCGCTGGCGACGGTTTACGACAATCCGTTCTTCAGCCCCGACCCGTCGCGGTTGGAGGAGCTCGAGGAATACATGGTCAACCTGCGCCGCGACGGCGATTCAGTGGGCGCGCGCGTCAACGTGATCGCCAGCGGCGTGCCGGCCGGGCTCGGCGAGCCGGTATTCGATCGGCTGGACGCGGACATCGCCTTTGCCATGATGAGCATCAATGCGGTGAAGGGTGTTGAGATCGGTGCGGGCTTCGCGAGCGTGAGCCAGCGAGGCAGCGAGCATCGCGACGAGATCACGCCGCAGGGGTTTCTCTCTAATAATGCGGGCGGCGTGCTGGGCGGCATCTCCTCGGGCCAGGACATCCTGGTGAGCATCGCGCTCAAACCCACCTCCAGCATCATCGTGCCGGGCCGCTCCATCGATCTGGACGGCAATCCCGTCGAGGTTGTCACGACCGGGCGGCACGACCCTTGTGTAGGACTACGCGCCACGCCCATCGCCGAGGCGATGCTGGCGCTGGTGCTGATGGATCACTATCTCCGGCAGCGTGCTCAGAATGGCGACGTGCAGAGCAAATTCGCGCTTGGGACGCTGCTTCCCGGCGGCGATTGAGGTAGTGTGCGCGGCCCGATTTAGCAAGGTTAGGTTAAAAAGGGGACAGGTCTGAATTCAGGCTGGGCGGCATGGTGTCGCGCAGCCGGTGCATTGGCGAGTAACTGAGTTCTGGAGTCATGAGCAAGCGTTGGAATGTGGCGGTTTTGGGTGCGACTGGTCTGGTCGGCGGCAACATGCTGTCGATTCTGGAACAGCGCGATTTTCCCGTGGGCGAGCTGTTTCCCCTGGCGAGCGCCAAATCCGTCGGCAAAACCATTCGCTTCAAAGGCACAGAGATACCCGTTCTAGACGTCGAGACGTTCGACTTCAGCAAGGCGCACGTCGGCCTGTTCTCGGCCGGTGCCAGCGTTTCCAAAGTGCAAGCCGTGCGCGCCGGACAGGCCGGCTGCGTGGTGGTCGATAACACCTCGCAGTTCCGCTATCAGGATGACATCCCGCTGGTGGTGACCGAGGTCAATCCGCACGCCATCGCGGGCTACAAGAAGCACAACATCATCGCCAACCCGAACTGCTCGACCATGCAGATGCTGGTGGCGCTGAAGCCGTTGCACGATGCCGCCGGCATCGAGCGCATCAACGTCGCGACCTATCAGTCGGTGTCGGGCGGCGGCCAGAAGGCCATGGACGAGCTGCAGTCGCAGACCGAGACCCTGCTCAAGGGCGGCACGGTGACCCCGCAGGTGATCGCCAAGCAGATCGCGTTCAACTGCGTGCCGCAGATCGACGTGTTCCTGGACAACGGCTACACCAAGGAAGAGATGAAGATGCACTGGGAAACCCAGAAGATCTTCGAAGACCAGAGCATCAAGGTGAATGCCACGGCGGTGCGCGTCGGCGTGTTCGTCGGCCATTCCGAGGCCGTGAGCATCGAAACCCGACGCAAGCTCACCGAGGGCGAGGCCAGGGAACTGCTGAGCAAGGCCCCTGGGGTGGTGCTGATGGACGAGCGCAAGCCCGGCGGGTATCCCACCCCCGTCACCGAGGCCGCCGGCACCGATCCGGTGTTCGTGGGACGCATCCGGGAAGACATCAGTCATGACCGGGGTCTAAATCTGTGGATTGTGTCCGATAACGTTCGCAAGGGAGCAGCGTTAAATAGCGTCCAAATCGCCGAGATTTTGGTGAAAGAGTATTTGTGAGCTATAGTTGCGCGCCTAACGTCAGGAAGCACATGAAGTTTTCATGCACTTCGAGGCTTGGGCGCGCTGGTCATCTGTAGCAAGGGCGCTTGCCATAAGGTCGTTGCATAACGCCTTGCGGCAGGCACCCTGACATCGCAAAAGGATGCTTCGGGACACGTACCGGGAGTGCTGATGAGAAGACACCTGCCGCGCCTGCTGCTGACGGGCGCCCTGCTGTCCCCTATGACGCTGTATGCGCTGGGACTGGGGGAGATCCGCCTCAATTCCGCCCTGAATCAGCCTTTCGATGCGGAAATCGAGCTGCTGTCGCCGACTGCCGAGGAGTTGGGCAGCTTGAAAGTCGCCCTGGCCGGCCAGGACGTCTTCTCCCGCTATGGCATCGATCGGCCCGCGTACCTGAGCAACTTCGACTTCGCGGTGAGCCGTAACCGCGAGGGCAAAGCGACCATCAAGGTCACTTCGAATCGTTCAGTCACCGAGCCGTACGTGACATTGCTGGTCGAGGCGAATTGGGCCCGTGGCCGTCTGGTTCGCGAGTACACCGTGCTGCTCGATCCGCCGGTGTTCATGCCGTCGCAGAACCAAGCGCCTGCTCCGGTCACGACGCCGCAGTCGGCGACGACCGCGGAAGGCCGTATCGAGCGTCGTCCGACGCCCGCTCCTGAACCGACGCCAGCGCCTGCTCCTGCTCCGACGCCGCGTGCAACGCCGGCGCCCGAGCCGACTGCCCAGAGCATCGAGCCGTCGACCGATCAACAGATCTTTGCCTCGCCGGGCAGCGAGTACACCGTTCAGCGCAACGACACGTTGTCGAAGATTGCGGCCGCCGCCAACCCCGGCAACCGTCGCGTCAACAACCGCACGATGATCGCGTTGTTCCGCGCGAATCCGCAGGCATTCAGCGGCAACAACATCAATCGGCTGCGTGCCGGCAGCGTGCTGCGCATTCCGGACTTGTCCGAGATCGAAGCGATCTCCAACGACGAAGCCACCGCGGAAGTGTCGCGGCAGACGGCGGAGTGGGCGGGCGGCATCGTCGCCGACACCATCCCCGAAGCCGATCGCCTGCGGCTGGTGACGCCGCAAGAAACAACGACTGCGCCGGCACCGGCGCCGCAGACGCAGGCTCAAGAGCAGCCGTCGCGTCCGTCGACTGCGCCGGGCGCAGCGACGCCGCCGGACCGTCGTCTCGAAGTGGAAAACCCGGGCCTGGCTCAGGCTCAGCGCAATGTCGATCCGACGCCGGTCGAACCGCCTGCCGAAGAGCAGGTGCCCACGGAAGCTGAGGCGCCGACGTCCGACGAGTCGACTGCGGTTTCCGAAGAGCCGGTCGCCGAACCCGCACCGCGACCCGCTCAGGCTCCGGCGGCCGCGCCGGTTGAGCCCGAGCAGACGCTGGTCGAGCGCATCACCGACTACTGGTGGGCGGTGGTCGCAGCGGGTCTTGCCCTGCTGCTCGGTGTTTTGTTCATGCGCCGTCGTCGCGAAGCCGAGGACGATTCACTCGATTCGTTCAATACGCAGCTGGCGTTCGATCCGCCGTCGGAGCGTCCGGCCCGTGCGCTCGCGCCGTCGAGCAAGGGTGGTCGCGCCGATGCATTCCTCGTGGAAGGCGAGGACGACGCGGGTCTGGTGAAGACCAACCTCGACACCGATCTGGATGACGGTCTGGATTTCGATCAGCCTGCGCCGACCACGCGTCGCGAGCCGGCTCGTGGTTTCGAGCCCGCTGCTGCGGCCGCGGCCACCGATTTCGGCGCCGACGACACGCTGAGCAGCGAGTCCGCGGTCCGCTTCGATCAGCAGGACGCGCTGGCCGAGGCCGACTTCCACATGGCCTACGGTCTCTACGACCAGGCCGCGGATCTGGTGAAGATCGCCATCGATCGTGAGCCGTCGCGCCGCGACCTGAAGCTGAAGCTGCTGGAGATCTACTTCGTCTGGGGCAACAAGGATCTGTTCCTCGACACCGCGCGCGATCTGTACGAGAGCCGTGCCGACGAGGCGCCGGGCGAGTGGGACAAGGTCCTGATCATGGGCAAGCAGATCGCCCCCGAGAACGACATGTTCCAGGGCGAGGGCAGCCACGTCGGTCTGGTCGACGTGAACCTGGAAGGCGGCGAGAACCGCGTCGACGTCGATCTGTTCGCCGAGCCGTCGGGCGAGGAGCGCCAGGGCCTGGATCTGGAATTCGCCAGCGGCGAGCGCCGTGGCCCGACGGACGCCACGCAGGTCGCCAGCGACCTGGACTTCCTGCTCGACGAGCCGAACGACGACGACACGCAGGAACAGCGCACGCGCGAAATCGACGCGCTGGCGCGCACGCAGGAAACGCCCACCATCGAGTCGCCGATGATCGATCGCACCGCGCAGACCGTGCGCGAGAAGGTCGACACCGCGCTGTTCGGCAAGGGCACCAGCACCGGCGACACCGCCGAGCTGTCGATCGACGATCTGGGCCTGGATGCGGACTCGCTCGATCAGGGCCGCGCCCTGGAAGACACGCATTCGCTCGACAAGGACACGATCGAAGACGTGCGGCCGTTGCGCGACGACGAGATGACGCAGCTGGCGCCGTCGCTGAGCAGCTTCGATCGCACGATGGAAGCGCCGCGAATCGCGGAGCGCTTCGATGGCGACATCGAGAGCACCGGCACGATCTATATCGACCAGGTGGATCTGACCGGCGGCGGTGGCGACACGGCCGAGCATCCGCGCCCGGATGTGGATTCGACGGCGTCGATGAAGAGCTCGCTGGCGATGACCGACATCGACCTGGATCTGGACGATCTGACCGAGGCGCGCCCCAGCACCGACACCGTGCGTCAGCCGCGTAAGGACGACGACATTTTCTCCAGCGATGTGTTCGGCAGCGAAGAGCGCACGCAGGAAGTGCCGCGCGGCGGGCTCGATCTGGATGTGGGCGAGCCGCTGTTCGCCTCGAGCGAGGACCGCGAGCCGACGCAACGCCTGTCTCTTATACACATCTCCGAGCC
>NZ_LSRW01000069.1:0-37586 GCF_003104955.1 Steroidobacter cummioxidans
CCAGCGTCAGATGTGTATAAGAGACAGGCCTGGTCTCGCGCGAGCAGCAGCGATATCCCCATCCACGATAGATACAGACAGCCGGCGATAGTGAGGGCACGTGCAAGCGCCGGCCGCGCTTCGAGCACGGTACCTGCGCCGGTCGTCGCCAGCGTCAGCAAGACGATCGAGCCCAGCACGATCATGGCGATCACGGGCAGCGCTCTGACGATGCCTGCGCGGGCCGCGACGTGCATGACCACGAAATTGTTCGGTCCTGGCGTGATGGCCGCGACGGCGACCAGCCCGGCCACGCTGAGCAGTGCAAGCATTCCCATCTCTCCTTCACCAAGCAGATTATTGCGAGGGCGGTGGTCTGGCGGTGGCGGGTTTTGGTCTAAGATTGTGACCATGCGAGATTTGCCGTTGAATGCGCTGCGTGCGTTTGCTGCGGTCTACACGCACGGTGGCGTGCGTGCGGCCGCGCGTGAGCTCGGGGTTGCACACTCGTCGATCAGCCGACATCTGGTGGAGCTCGATCGCTGGCTGGGGGTGCCACTGATCAGGGAAGGACACCGGGGCCGCGGCGGCCTGACGTTTACTGCTCAGGGCGAAGCGCTCGGGCGCGCAACCCTTGCCGGGCTTCGAGGTATCGAGCAGACAATCGCTTCGATGCGCGAGGCGCGCTCGGGTCGTTCGGTCACGATCGCCACTGCACCGTCGTTCGCGGCGCGCTGGCTGCTGCCGCGACTGTCGGCGCTGGAATCAAGCCTGCCTCGAATCGAGATCTCTATCGTCGTCGAGCAAAAGCTCGTGGATCCGGATGCAGCGGACGTGGACTTTGCCATTCGCATGGGGCGCGGCCCATGGCCCGGTCTGCGCTGTGAGCCGCTCATGGACGAGGTTCTCTATCCAGTGATGAGCGCGGATTTCTGGAAGCGGTCGCGCCGCCCGAGCCGCCCGGAAGATCTGGTGAGGCTGCGCCTGCTGCACGATCGCGATCCGAATGCAACGTGGGAGCTGTGGCGGCGTGCTCATGGACCGCGCTCGCTCAATGTGCGCAACGGTCCGCGCTTCGCATCGTCGGATCTGGTTCTGCGCGCGGCAGAGCAGGGCCACGGCGTTGCATTGGCTCGCCATCGACTGGCGATGCAAGATGTTTCCTCAGGCAGACTGCTGCGACCTCTCGGTTCGTTACAGGTCGCGATCGGGCCCGCTTACTGGCTGGTGCTCCCGCAGCGGCCCCGCCACTTGCCCGCGGTGTCGGCAGTGATCGACTGGCTCAGGGAGCAGGGCCAATCCGACGCGACAAAATTCGATCCCTGAGCTGCAGGAACGGTCGCTCGACGGCGAGCCACAGCACCGCGGCCACCGCGATGCTGCTGACGAAGTAGAGTACGAAACCGCCGACGCCAATCATCGCGTCTTTGCCGAACAGCAGCTCGTTGGCATGCGAGGTCAGCTTGTGCGACAGATAGATGCTGTACGAGAGAATAGCGATCGTGCCGGCTCCAGGCACACGCCAACTGCCGAAGGCTCGTTCCCACTCCAGTGACGCTGCCAGAATGCACGCGCAGCCGAGCGAGAGCAAAGGGTAGCCCACGGTTGCTCCGACCCAGGTCAGGATCGGCCCTCGAAAGCCAGGCGTGGCTGGATAGTGAAAGGCGCCGACGGCCAGTGCCAGCGCGATGACTCCCACGACTAAAGCCCAGCGTGGCTGGACGTACTTTCGCCATTGCTCTGGCCTGAAGGCCTTGCAGGCAGCGAGCAGCACTCCGAACAGCAGACCATCGAGCCGGCAGTACGTCGGATAGTAGATCGCTTTCAGATAAGTGGGTGCGAGGCTGGCAGTCGCCTGCTCAGCCAACGGTGCTGTCATCGCGTCCTGCCAGATGAGTGCACGCAGCACCATCCCGCCGAACAGCACGCCGAAGGACAGCACCAGCACCCATCCCTGCCAGCGAAGCCGGCTGAGGATCAACACCAGCAAGGGGAAGACCAGATAGAAATGTTCCTCGACACACAGGGACCAGGCTTGGGTGAACGCGCCGGTCACCCGGTAGTCCAGCCCGAAGTTCATGGTGAAAGTCAGAAATCGCCACGGTGCCTGCATCGTCGGGTCCTCTCGCAGGCCTGGCAGCAGCACGTACACGGCCAGTACCGCCAGGAACGCCGGCATGATTCGCATCGCACGTTTGAAATAGAAATCCGGCAGGCTGAGACGCTGTCCTCGGGCGAGCCGTACGAACAGTTGGGTACCAATCAGATAGCCGCTGAGCACGAAGAACAGATCGACGCCTGTCCAGCCGTACTGCTTGAGCTGCTGTAGAAAGACGGGAGTGGCTGGCCGCGGAAGGTGCCAGAGCATCACGAGCAGGATGGCGAGCGCACGCAGCAGATCGGGCCCGGCGGCCCGGGAAGAGGCGAGTGAAGGAACTGTTATAACAGCGGCCTGGCGAATGCCGGCCGCATCTGCCTCGTGCGTCGATATTTCCATATCCAGCCGTTCCTGAGTCCGACGCAGCAATCATAAGCCAACACTGCTGCTCACGATGCTTGGCCGACGCGTGCTGCAGGCGCAGGGAGCGGCTCTTGCTAGTCAGCGAGTAGCTTCACATCGCGAACGGCGCCTTTGTCCGCACTCGTGACCAACTTCGCATAGGCCTTGAGTGCCTGACTGACCTGACGAGGGCGCGGTGCGCTTGGTTTCCAGCCGTCGATGGATTTGCTGGCGCGACGACGGGCCAGTTCTTCGTCAGTCACATCGACGCGCACGCTGCGGGTGGCAATGTCGATCACGATGATATCGCCGGTTTCGATCAAGCCGATGTTGCCGCCTTCCGCGGCTTCGGGAGAGACATGACCGATCGACAACCCGGAGGTCGCGCCTGAGAAGCGACCATCGGTGATCAGCGCGCACACTTTGCCGAGCCCTTTGGATTTGAGATAGCTGGTGGGGTAGAGCATTTCCTGCATGCCGGGCCCGCCGCGCGGACCTTCGTAGCGGATGATGACCACATCGCCGGCTTTCACTTTGCCGCCGAGAATGGCTTCCACCGCTGCATCCTGACTTTCGACGACCACCGCCGGACCGGTGAAGCTCAACATGCTCTCATCGACGCCTGCGGTTTTGACGATGCAGCCACGCTCGGCGAGATTGCCGTAGAGCACGGCCAGGCCGCCATCGCGCCGATGGGCGGATTCAGACGAACGGATGCAACCTGCGCCGCGATCGACATCGAGCTGCGGATACCGACAACTCTGCGAGAACGCCGTTTGAGTACGAATGCCTGCCGGACCGGCGCGATAGAAGTCGCGCACGGCCGTATCCGTCGTCCGCATTACGTCCCAGGTTTCCAGCGCTTTCGCCAGCGAATCGGCATGAACCGTCGCGACCGAGGTGTCCAGCAGCCCGGCGCGATCCAGCTCGCCGAGAATCGCCATGACACCGCCGGCCCGATGCACGTCTTCCATGTGGTAATGACTCGACGGTGCCACCTTGCACAGTACGGGCACCTTGCGCGACAGCCGATCGATGTCGCTCATGCTGAAGCCAATCTCACCTTCCTGCGCGGCGGCCAACAGATGCAGCACCGTGTTGGTCGAGCCGCCCATGGCGATGTCCAGGCACATGGCGTTGTCGAAGGCCGCCTTGCTGGCAATGTTTCGGGGCAAAACGCGAGCGTCGTCGTTGAGGTAGTAGCGTTTGGTCAGCTCGACGATGGTCCGTCCGGCTCGACGAAACAACTGCTCCCGATCCGCATGCGTGGCGACCAGTGAGCCATTGCCGGGGAGGGAAAGGCCGAGCGCTTCGGTGAGGCAGTTCATCGAGTTGGCGGTGAACATGCCCGAGCAGGATCCGCAGGTGGGGCAGGCGGAGCGTTCGATCCGTTGCACGTCGGCGTCCGACACCTGGTCGTTCGCGGCAGCGACGATGGCATCGACCAGATCGAGCGACACATCCTTGTCGGCGAGTCGCGTCTTGCCCGCTTCCATGGGACCGCCCGAAACGAACACCACCGGAATGTTCAGCCGCAGCGCTGCCATGAGCATGCCCGGCGTGATCTTGTCGCAGTTCGAGATGCACACCAGCGCGTCGGCGGTGTGGGCGTTACACATGTACTCCACGCTGTCCGCAATGATGTCGCGCGAGGGCAGGCTGTAGAGCATGCCGTCGTGGCCCATGGCGATGCCGTCATCGACCGCGATGGTGTTGAACTCCTTGCCCACGCCACCGACGCGCTCGATCTCCTCGATGACCAGCTGCCCGAGGTCCTTCAGATGCACGTGGCCCGGGACGAACTGAGTAAAAGAGTTGGCCACCGCGATGATGGGCTTGCTGAAGTCTTCGTCTCGCATGCCGGTGGCGCGCCACAGGGAACGCGCGCCCGCCATGTTGCGGCCGGCAGTACTGGTACGGGAACGATAGACGGGCACGGTGAAGCTCCTGGCGACTTCGGCTGGGAGGGCGAGTCTGGCTTGGCGTGCGCTATACCCGCCAATACAATCGACAGAGGGTCGCTATAGGGTTTACGAATAGTGGAACTGCGTCAGCTGCGCTATTTCATTGCGGTCGCCGAGGCGGGCAGCTTCTCGCGGGCGGCGCAGCTGCTGCATGTCTCGCAGCCGCCGCTGTCGGTCCAGATCAAGGCGCTGGAGGATGAGATCGGTGTGAGACTGCTCGAACGCACGACTCGCGGCGTCTCGCTCACCGTCGCCGGCGCCGCGTTTTTCGAGGAGGTGCGTGGGGCCCTTGCCCGGATCGAGCACGCGAAAAGCGCGGCGGCACGGGCCGATCGGGGCGAGATCGGCATGCTCGCCATCGGCTTCGTGTCGATCGCCGACTACGGCGTGCTGCCGCCGGCTCTGAAGGGTTTTCGTGCCAGCCGGCCGCTGGTGGAAGTTCAATTGCATGAGCTGACGACCGACGCGCAAATTCGTGAGCTGCGGGCCTCGCGCCTGGATCTTGGCATCGCGCTGGGGCCCGTGAACGAGCCGGACCTGCAGTTCGACGTTCTATTGCACGAGGAGCTGGTGCTGGCAGCGCCTGCGAATCATCCGCTCGCCAAGGGCGAGGGGGCGGTCGATCTGCGGGCCCTCGCCAAGGAAAGCTTCATCATTCCGCCTCGTGATATCGCCCCTGGCCTTTACGATCTCGTGCAGGACCACTGCCGCGCCTTCGGCTTCGTACCGCGCATTACTCAGCATGCGCGTCAGATGCAGACCGTCATCAGTCTGGTATCCAGCGGCATGGGATTCGCCCTGGTGCCTGCATCGGTGCGCAATCTGAAACGTCGGGGGGTTCAATACCGACGCTTGCGAGGCAAGCCGGCACGGGTCGAGCTGGGCGTCCTGCGAGCACGGGGAGCGAGTACTCCGCTGGTTGAACATTTCATCGCCGCGCTTCGTAGCGCCAGCGGCTAACGGCGCGAGCGAACCGGGTCCGGGTGAACTGACGACTGCGTCGTAATTCTGTGAGGAAATCGTTGACGAATTCTGAGCGCCACAGCTAGCGTCCATCGCCCGTTGCGAAACGGATAGAACAAATATCATTCAGCGGAGGACGGCATGAGTCGGAACAGGTTGGTTCGGGGCGCGCTCGCATTCGGAATCCTGGGGGCCAGCTTGTTTACAGGCGGCTGCGCATCCATCGTCAATGGCGGCAATCGAGACATCTCCATTGCCACCCAACCGCCCGGCGCGACGGCGTCGGTGCGCAAGAGCGGCGGCGGCATCATGGACGTCGTGGCGGTGGAAAAGACCCCGTGCACGATTTCGCTCGATCCCAAGGGAGGCTACTTCTCGGGCCAGAGCTATACGCTGCGGCTGGAGATGCCGGGCTACAAGCCGACCGAGATCGAGCTGACCCCGAAGATGTCCGGCTGGTACTGGGGCAATCTGGTGTTCGGCGGCTTGATTGGCATGCTGGCGGTGGATCCAGCAACAGGCGCCATGTGGAACATCACGCCGGAAAAGATCGACCGCAAGCTGGCAAGCGGCCAGGTCGCGATGATCAAGAACAAGACTGGCTTCGTGGTCGTGCTCGAATCCGAGCTGACGCCGTCGGAGCGTATGGCGATGGTGCGGGTGAAGTAATGTTTCTCGGTTGCCGACGGCCGTCAGGCCGTCGGGAACCCCGATCGTCGTTGAGCGATTGCCGTTGTGGGTCTGTTCACGACGGTCATGGCACGTCAAGCTCACGCCGACGTTGGTATGGAAAATCTCCGAGAGCACCGCGGACGAGCCGCGGAGCGCCCTCGAGAGATTCCGGCGCGCGGGTGGTGGGACATCGCGAGGCGTGTCCAAAAAGAGCTGACCGCGGACAATGTGAGCATCATCGCCGCTGGCCTGGCGATGTATGCGCTACTCGCGGCGTTCCCAGCGCTGGCGGCTGTTGTATCGATTTACGGGCTGTTTGCCTCGCCCGCCGATATCGCCAATCACATCCAGCAAGTCGCTCCGGTCCTGCCGCAGCAGGCGCAAATGATCCTGCAGCAGCGCCTGACCATTCTTTCGCAGCATCCCCAGAGCACGCTCAGCGCTGGAATCCTGATCGGCATCGCATTGGCTCTATGGAGCTCGCGCCAGGGCATGGTCGCGCTCATGACGGCAACCAACGTTGCCTACAATCAACGCGAGCATCGCGGATTTTTCAAGCAGCTGTTCGTGTCGCTGGCATTTACCGTCGGCGGCATCATGGGTTTTCTGGTGGTCCTGCTGTTGGGGATCGCGGTTCCGCTGGTGCTATCGCTCGTGCCGCTGGGGGCGGCGACTCAGGGGGTATTGTTGGTGGCGCGTTGGCTGCTCTTGTTCGCCGCGGCGGTGCTTGGCCTCGCGATCGTCTATCGCTTCGCACCGGATCGGCGCGAAGCGCAATGGCGTTGGATCACGCCAGGATCACTGATCGCAGCAACATTGTGGCTGGCCGCCAGCGTGCTGTTTGCGGTGTACGCGCAGAACTGGGGCCGCTATGACCAGACCTATGGCGCGTTGGGGGGCGTGGTCATATTGCTCATGTGGTTCTACCTGACCGGCTACGTCATCATTCTCGGCGCCGAGATCAATTCCGAAATGGAACGGCAAACCAAAAAGGACACGACTGAGGGCGAGCCGAAGCCCATGGGCAGACGCGGCGCGTACTCCGCCGACACGGTGGGTCCGAGCGCAGGGGAACTGAAGAATCAGTGACGCGGCCTACGGCTGCATCTTCATCAGCTGGTCCATCGGCATCATATTCTCGTGCAGATGGCTCATGATCCAGATCGAGCCGAGGACGACGACGAACACAACCAGGATGCCGAAGGCCAGCGCCAGCACATTGTTGGTGTTGTCCGGGCCGGTCGTGATGTGCAGAAAGAACACCAGGTGCACGCCCATCTGGGCGATCGCCAGTACGATCAGCGCCACCGGGATGGCAGGCGTGTAGATGATGTTCGAACCGGCCAGCAGGAAGGCGCCGACGGTGAGCAGGATCGAAAAGCCGAGGCCGTAGTTCGCGTTGCGCACCCAATGACTGCCTTCCTCCGGCGGTTCGTCGCCGGGCGCGTGGTCTTCCATCTCGTCCAGGACATCAGCGGGCAGACGCGGATCGGATTCGGAGGTGCTCATGGGCGGCTCGGAATGAGATAGACGATGGTAAAGATGCCGATCCAGACGATGTCGAGGGCGTGCCAGAACAGGTTGAAACAGATCATCCGGTGAATGATCTCGCGGCGAAATCCCTTGACCTGGATTTGCGCCATCATGGTGGCCAGCCACAGTCCACCGGCGGCGACGTGTACGCCATGCAGGCCGACCAGCCCGAAGAAGGCGGTCAGCATGCCGCTTCGCTGCGGCGTGAAGCCGCGCTCCGCCAGCTCGATGAACTCCTGCACCTCGAGCAGCAGAAAGGCCAGTCCGAACAGTCCCGTGATCGCCAGAAAAATCTGCGTCCATAAGCGATTTCTCACGTTCATGGCCGCGAACCCGAGCATGCACACGTAGCTCGACAGCAGCAGCATCGCCGTCTGCCAGGCCAGGCGGTCGATCTCGACGATGTCCGTCATCGTCGGCCCGCCGGCGGTCGCGTGCTTTTGCACGGCGAAGGCCGCAAAGAAACAAGAGAAGATGACGATATCGCTGAGCAGGAAGATCCAGAACCCGTAGCCGACCAGGATTCGTTTGCTGGCGGGGCCGGTCGTGCCATGTCCGGCGCCTTCGACCGCCTCTCCCGGCGCATGCGGGCGATGGCCGAGACGGTGCGGATCTTCACGAACGCGGCGAATCGCTTCGAGGCTGGCGGGCAGCCCTCTGGAGCTCACGGCAGTGCCCCTTGCTCGGCGAGCCGCGCGAGCGCCGCTTCGCGTGCCTCGCGTCGAGCGCGATCCACCCGCGCGACTTCCTCGACCGGCACTTCGAACTCGTGCTTGTCACGCCAGGCGAAGACCACAAAACCGGCGATGGCCAGCACCAGCGCGAGGCTGGCCAGCCACCAGATGTGCCAGACCATGGCGAAACCGAACACCGATGTGAAAAACGCCGTGAAGAAGCCGACGCCACTGTGCAGCGGCATTTCGATTGGCTCGTACTTCGGCTCCGGCGCCAGCTGCTGGGTCTCGACGGCGCGCAGCTTGATCCCCCAATAAGCTTCTTCGCCTTCGACGTTCGGCATGACGGCGAAATTGAAGAACGGCGGTGGCGAGGGCGTGGCCCACTCGAGCGAACGCCCGTCCCAGGGATCGCCGGTCACATCGCGCAGCTTGTTGCGGTCGCGAATGCTGACCACCAGCTGGATCACTTGTGAGATCACGCCAAGAATGAGGATGCCGACGCCGGCCACGGACACATAGAGCCAGGGCCCCCACTCAGGGATGTTGATGTGCTGCAGCCGCCGTGTCATGCCGAGCAGGCCGAGCACGTACAGCGGCGTGAAAGTCACCCAGAAGCCGATGAAAGCGAACCAGAAGGCAGCCTTGCCCCAGGTCCTGTGCAGCTCGAAGCCGAAGACCTTCGGAAACCAGTACTCCAGCCCTGCGAACACCCCAAATACCACGGCGCCCACGATGACGTTGTGGAAGTGCGCCACCAGGAACATCGAGTTGTGGGTCAGGAAGTCCGCCGGTGGCACGGCGAGCAGCACGCCCGTCAGGCCGCCGATGATGAATGTGAAGATGAAACCGAGCGACCACAGCATCGGCACTTCAAAGCGCACGCGGCCGCCGTACATGGTGAAGATCCAGTTGTAGATCTTCACGCCGGTGCCCACCGCGATGACGCTCGATGAGATCCCGAAGAAAGTGTTGACTGCTGCGCCCGCGCCCATAGTGAAGAAGTGATGCAACCAAACCAACATGGAAACGATGCAGATGAACAGCGTGGCGGCGACCATGGAGCGGTAGCCGAACAACGGCTTGCCGGAGAACGTCGAGAATATTTCCGAGAAGATGCCAAAGGCGGGCAGCACCAGGATGTAGACCTCCGGATGTCCCCAGGCCCACACCAGATTCACGAACATCATCGGGTTGCCGCCCGCCGTGTTGGTGAAGTAGTTCCAGTCGACGTAACGATCCAGCGTGAGCATCGCGAGCGCGGCGGTGAGAATCGGGAACGTGGCGACGATCAACAGGCACGAGGCGAGCGCCGTCCAGCAAAACACGGGCATGCGCAAGTAGCTCATGCCGCGACATCTCATCTTCAATACGGTGGTGACGATGTTGATGCCGGTAATGAGGGTACCGATGCCCGAGATCTGCACGGCCCACAGGTAGTAGTCGACGCCGACGCCGGGCGTGTAGGTCGTTTCGCTGAGCGGTGGGTAGGGCAGCCAGCCGGTGCGCGCGAATTCGCCGATGAACAACGACACGTTCACCAGCAACGCGCCACTCGCAGTCAGCCAGAAGCCCACCGAATTGAAGGTCGGGAACGCCACATCGCGAACGCCAAGTTGCAACGGCACCAGATAATTCATGAAGCCCAGCACCAGTGGCATGGCACCGAACAGAATCATGATCGTGCCGTGCGCGGTGAAGATCTGGTTGTAATGCTCGGGCGTCAGATAGCCTGCCGCGTTGATCGCCACCGCTTGCTGGGTTCGCATCATGATGGCGTCGGCGAAACCTCGAATCAGCATCAAAATACCGAGCAGGGAATACATGACGCCGATGCGCTTGTGGTCGACGCTGGTGATCCACTCGTGCCAGAGATAGGGCCACCATTTCTTCACGGTGATGAGAATCAGCAGCCCGAGCACAAGCAAAATGAGCACGAACGAAGTAATCAACGGCAGCGGTTGCGAAAAGGGAATGGCCGACCAGTCGAGCTTGCCGAACATGTTCAATCCTTCCCGGCGGGCGTCACTTCACGTCCGGCATGTCCTGACGAGCCGGGCTGCGGGCCGGGGCCCGGAGGAATTTCCTGAGTGGCCACGGCATGGAACAGATGTGGATCGATCGTTCCATACGTCGCGGGCGGCACGTTGTGGGATTGATGGAGCAGGCCGGCGTACGCGGCCCGATCGAGCGCCGGACTGTTGCGTGCGCGTGCGACCCAGCCGTCGAACTCCGTCGGCGCCACACTCGTCACATCGAACTGCATGTCCGAGAAACCATCGCCGGAGAATTGCGCCGAGATGCCCCAGATCTTTACTGGGCTATCGGCCTGCAGGTGCAGCTGCGAGACCATGCCGGGCATGGCGTAGATCATCGAGCCCAGTTGCGGTACGAAGAAAACGTTGAAGACGCTGGCGGAGGTGATCGAAAAGTGCACCGGCCTGCCGGCCGGCACGACCAGATGATTGAGGCTCGCGACGTGTTGCTGCGGATAGATGAACAGCCATTTCCAGTCGAGCGCAACGACCTGCACCTCCAGCGGCGCGTGCTCCGAGTCCAGCGGCCGGAACGGGTCGAGCTTGTAAGAGCCGATCCAGATCACGCCGCCGAGGAACATGACGGTGAGGGTAGGAATGGACCACACGACCGCCTCGATCCGTCCCGAGTAGGACCAGTAGGGCAAGTACTCCGCTTTGCTGTTCGAGGCGCGGTAATGCCAGGCGATCCAGAAGGCGAGCACGATGGTCGGGATCACGATCACCAGCATGATGACCGTCGCGTTGATCAGGATGGTCGCCCCATCCCTGCCCACCGGGCCGAGCGGGTCGAGCACGCCGCCCGAGCAGGCAGCGAGGCCGACGCTCGTCAGACTCAGCACCGCGCCACGGCCCGCGCGATGCAGCGCGCGTCGAGTGAAATGCAGGCTACCCATTCGGGAGCCTCCCTGCCGGAAGCGCATAGAATCTCCCGCAAGCAAAGGTGTTCCGCGAGCGAGTCGCGCCCAGGCGGGCGCATTGTCAATCTACGGACAGCGTTGCAGCGGCGTGAGTCGCACTTCGGGCACGGTAGAGGCGCTCGCTCCTAAAGTCGCAAGGCCTCCACGACCAGGGAAAAAGCCGGGGAGTGTTGCCGCCGGCTGGGATAGTAGAGGTGATAGCCGGAGAAGGGCGGACACCAGTCTTCCAGCACCCGAGTCAGGCGTCCGGCTTCGATGTGGGGTGCGAATTCCTCTTCCGGAAGAAATGCGATGCCCAGTCCGTCAAGTGCCCCAAGCACGACGGGTGGGGATGTATTGAACGTCACTTGGCCATCGACCCGCACGTTTACGTGTCGGCCGCGCCGCTCGAACTCCCAGACGTACAGCCCGCCATGCGTAGGGAAGCGGATGTTGATGCAGCGATGCTTGGTCAACTCGGCGGGTATTTTGGGGATGCGATATCTCTGGAAGTACGCGGGCGAGGCGACTGCCGCCATGCGTAGCTTGGGACCGATCGGCATCGCGATCATGTCCTTGTCGATGCTTTCGCCCAGTCGCACGCCGGCATCGAAGCGATCGGCGACGATGTCGCGAAATCCGTAGCTCACATCGAATTCGATTTGAACGTCGGGATAGCCGTGCATCAACGGCATGAGTTTGGGCAACAGGATGGTCCGCAGGACGTGCTCGCCACTGGTGATGCGAACCGAGCCGGCGGGCTTGTCTCGTAGTGCCGTGAGCGCATCCAGCTCGGCCTCGATCTCATCGAAGCGACTGCCGATGGCCTGCAGCAACCGCTCGCCGGCGGGGGTGGGCGAGACGCTGCGGGTGGTGCGGGTCAACAGGCGAATTTCCAGTCGCTGTTCCAATCCCTTGATCGCCTGGCTGAGCGCCGACTGCGTCACTCCCATAAGGGCACTGGCTCGAGTAAAGCTGCCTTCCCGGGCTACCGTGACGAAGGCCAGCAGATCGTTGAGATTGCGTCGTGCCATGGGGGCTTAGTCTGGCACGCCTGATTAATTAGTGTGACTAATAAGGCATAAAAGCATTCATCGTCTTATCGAGAAGATGCGGCGCGGGGACAATGATCCGGCCTGCCTTGCCTGGCGGCGAAATTTCGACGGCATGAATAGCTCAGTAATCGCCCCCGCCGACCCGTCCCAACACGAGGCATCGGTGCAACCCGCCTATTGGAGCGGCGTCTTTGCGATGACGCTGTGCGTGTTCGCGCTGATCGCCTCGGAGTTCATGCCGGTCAGCCTGCTGACGCCGATGGCCGCAGACCTGCACGTCAGCGAAGGCTTGGCCGGACAGGGCATCGCCATCTCCGGTGCTTTCGCGGTGCTCACCAGCTTGTCGATTGCGACGCTTGCTGGAACCATGAACCGTAAGACGCTGCTGTTGATGCTAACTGCGTTGATGGCGCTGTCCGGCGTCATGGTCGGGCTGGCGCCGAACTACCTGACCTACATGGTCGGTCGCGCCCTCATTGGCGTAGTGATTGGCGGCTTCTGGTCGATGTCTGCCGCCACCGCCATGCGACTGGTCCCGGCGAGTCAGGTGCCACGCGCATTGGCTGTCTTCAATGGTGGCAATGCGCTGGCCACTGTGGTTGCCGCGCCGCTCGGCAGCTATCTGGGATCGATCATCGGCTGGCGGGGCGCTTTTTTCTGTCTGGTGCCGGTCGCGGCGCTCGCCCTGGTCTGGCAATGGACCAGCCTGCCAGCCATGAAGGCTGAGCGCATGGCAGGTTCGCGCAATGTTTTCAGGCTGTTCAAGCGTCGGCCCATTGCTCTTGGGATGGCTGCCTGCGGTGCCTTCTTCATGGGACAGTTCGCGTTGTTTACGTATGTGCGGCCATTCCTGGAAACGGTGGCGCACGTTGATGTGTCGACGCTGTCGCTCATCCTGCTCGGGATTGGCGTGGCGGGTTTCGTCGGCACCGCGATCATCGGCACGTTCTTGAAACGAGATTTGAATCGAACTCTGATCGTCATTCCCCTTGCGATGGCGGCGATTGCCTTGACGCTGATTACCTTTGGAACGTCGGTCGCCGCGGTCGCCTCGTTGCTGGGATTGTGGGGTCTGCTGGCGACTGCGGCGCCTGTGGGCTGGTGGAGCTGGATCGCGCAAACCATGCCGAAGGATGCCGAGGCCGGCGGTGGGCTGATGGTGGCGATGATCCAGCTCGCCATCGCCCTGGGCTCGACTGTCGGCGGATTGCTGTTCGACGGCAGCGGATATCAAAGTACCTTCGTGGCGAGTGCGGTCGTGCTGTTGTTTGCAGCGCTGCTGTCCCTTTTGACTTCGCGCTCGCAGGCAGCGCGGGCCACTTGAGTTGCGGGCAGATCAAGGAGCCATGCCATGACGACGACCATCCTTGGCACGCGCAGCGGCGATGCGCGCTTCTGCGCTATCGATAACAAATATCGCAGAATCTGCAGATGGTGGGCCCTGCGCAACCTGAGCGCCGTGCTCGGCTTGCTGATGCTTGGCGGGTCCGAGGCCAGCCCGCCCTCGGGCCTCGCTGCAGTTGCCGAGGATGCCGCGGCGGCATCCGTGAAACTGGGAGAATCACTCATGTGGATGACCGTCGGCGAACGTCGTTTTGCCATCACCTTGGCCGACAGCGCGGCCGCCCGCGCATTCGCGGCACAGCTGCCACTGGCGCTCGACATGAACGAGCTCAACGGCAATGAGAAGCACGCCGAGCTGCCGGGAGCGCTGCCCACCGACGCGAGCCGGCCCGGAACGATCCGCAGCGGCGATCTCCTGCTCTATGGGAGCGGTACGCTCGTGATTTTCTACGAGACCTTCCGTTCTTCGTATTCGTATACGCGCTTGGGTCGCGTAGACGATCCTAGCGACCTGGCCCAAGCGCTCGGCCGGCGCGAGGTGAGGGTCGTGTTTTCGAAAGACTAGCTGCTGATTGGTGCCCGTCAGAGAGGTGACTGGCTGGTCGCGCTAGGGCGTCCAAGCACCGCCGAGTGCTTTGTAGACCGCGACCCATTGTGTCCCTAGCTGCGTGTTGCTTTGACTGTAGGCGCGCTCCGTTTGAAACAAGGTGCGGCGCGCATCGAGCTCGGCCAGATAATTGATCATGCCGTGGTTGTATCGGACTCGGGCAATCTCATAAGCATCGCGGCTGGCAGCGAGCGCGGTCGCCAGCTCGCGATTGTGTTCCTGCTCGGCACTGAATCCGCTCAGTGCGTTTTCGATCTCGTGCCACGCGCGCAGTACGGTCTGCTGATAGGTCACAGCGGCCTGCTGTTGGTCGAGCTTGCGCAGCTCGACGGCCGTTCGCCGACGTCCGCCATCGAAAATCGGCAGGCTCAAACTCGGACCGACCGACCACTGCCGGGATCCCCAATCGAAAAAGTCCGATGCGCTCAGCGACTGTTGCACGAAGCTGCCGGTCAGAGTGAAGCGCGGGTATAGATCCGCGACGGCGACGCCGATTTCCGCGGTGACCGCCTGCAATTGTGCTTCGGCCCGTTGAATGTCGGGACGTCGTCGGGCGACTTCTGAAGGCACACCCCCGGCAATCGCCGAGGGCAGAGTGAACGACGACGGTGTGCCCGTGAGTTGCGCGTCGAGTGCCCCGGGTTCCGCGTTGAGCAGCACGGCCAGTGCGCTGACCAGTTGGATTTCCTGTTGTCTCAATGGCGGAATGTTAGATCTCGATTCCGCCAGACGCGCTCGCTGAGTGGCGAGGTCGAGTTGATCGACCAGACCGCCTTTGACGCGGTATTCCGTGAGCTGCACCAGGTCCGCACTGGCAGCGGCGTCTGCATTCGCAATGCGCAGTTGATCCTGGACGCCTCGCAGTTCCAGGTAGCTGCGCACGACGTCGCCGACCAGCGATAGCTGCGCGTCGTGTAAATCCTCTTCGCTCATCCGCAAGTTGGCATCGGCCGCTTCTACCGAGCGACGCACGCGTCCCCACAGGTCCAGCTCCCAGCCGACATCGAAGCCGCCCTGGTACACACTGAAGGGATCGCTGAGCAATTGGATGATTTCCTGGCCGCCGGGACCGGGCGCGATCAGGTCGATGAGTCGGGTGGCGGTCCCGTTCTCGCTCTGTCGTTCTCGCGAATAGGCGGCGCTGGCATTCACCTGCGGCCAGCGTGCACCGGCCTCGACGCCACGGACTAGCCGGCTTTGCACGACCCGCAGCGTTGCGACCTGGACCTGTGCATTGCTCGCCAGTGCGCGCTCGACGAGCGCATCGAGCGTGGCGTCGTTGAATTGTTTCCACCATTCGTGCTCGACCGCGTCGTTGGTTGCCGTCGTGGCGCGCCACTGTTGCGGCAAGGCAGGTTCCGGTGCCTCGAAGTTGGGGCCGACGGCACATGCACTCAGCAATGTCGAACTGACAATGATCCAGAGCTTGCTTCGCATGATGCACCTACACCAGTCGGTGTCTGAACAGCCAGACCGCAACCGGCAGGGTCACCAACGCGATGATCACCAGCGGCCACATGTCATGGTAGAGATAGCCGAATCCCGCGCCTTCGAGATACACCCGCCGCACCAGATCGATGGCATAGCGCAGCGGATTGGCATAAGTGAGGTACTGCATGGCCTTCGGCATGTTGCTGATCGCCGAGGTCAGGCCGGACAGCAGCATCATCGGCATCAGCAGGACGAACGTGTACAGCATCGCCTGTTGCATGGTCTTCGAGAACGCCGACAGGGCCAGTCCGATGCCGACCGCCGCGGTCGTGAACAGCAGCAGGCCGGAGTACAGCGTCAGCAGCGAGCCTTGAAAGGGAATGCCGAACCAGAAGCGTGCGACCAGGAAAATGATGGAGGACTGCGTCAGGCCGATGAGAATGGGCGGCACTGCTTTGCCGATCATGATTTCGGTCGGGCGCAGCGGCGTAACGAGCAATTGATCGAATGTGCCCTGCTCGCGTTCACGCGCCACCGACAACGCCGACAGCATTAGCACCTGAAGCATGCTCAGCGCGCCGATCAGGCTGGGAATCATGGCCCAGCGCGTCTCCAGATTCGGGTTGTACCACGCGCGGGTGTCGATCGTGAGCGGCGGACCCGAGGCGCCGCGCTGCTGGTTCCATTCGGTGTTGAAACGATCGACCGCGGCGGTGACGTACGAGGCAGCGACATTGCCGGTGTTCGAGTTGCGACCGTCGGCGATGACTTGCACGACGCCGCCACGCCCCGAGAGGATGTCGCGCTCGAAGTTGGCCGGCAGATGAATGACCAGCAGTGCGCGCTTCTTGCCGATTACCTCGCCGATCTGATTCGCACTGCTCAAGTTCATTACCCGATCGAATACGCCCGAGCCGTCGAGCACGTTCACGAACTGGGTCGAGGCTTTGCTGCGGTCAGTGTCTAGCAGCGCATATGGGACTTCGTTCAAATCGAACGTGGCCGCATAGCCGAACAGCAGCGATTGCATGATTACGGGCACCACCAGTACCAGGCGGCTGCGCGGATCTTTCAGGATGGCGATCAGCTCCTTGCGGATCAGGATCCGGATCCGATGTAGCGTCGCGTTCATACGAGTTGCTTCCGCGTGTTGATCCGGATCAGCACGAACAGGATGACCGCTGCCGTCAATAGCACGGCGGTGTCCTTGATGAGCAGCCCGGGAACATTGCCGGCGAGAAATAGCGTCTGCAGCGCCTCGACGTAGTACGTCGGAGGCAGCACGGTACTGATGGCGCGCACGATCACAGGCACGCTGCGCAGATCGAAAATAAAGCCCGACAACATCAGCGCTGGTAGGAAGCTGACGATCAGGGCAATCTGCGAGGCCAGGAACTGGTTCTTGGTAGCGGCGGAGATCAATAGCCCCAGGCTCAGCGACACCAGCAGGTACAGCATGGAGATCAGGACGATCAGCAGCAGCGAGCCCCGGATGGGCACGAAGAATAGAAACTTGCCCGCGAGCAGGCACATCGCCAGGCCCGCAAGGCCCACGCCGAAGTAGGGAATGAGTTTCGAGGCGATGAGCTCGCCGGTATTGATCGGGGTGACGAATAGCGATTCCAGCGTGCCGCGCTCCCACTCGCGGGCCATGACCAGCGAGGTCAGCAGCGCGCCGTTCAGCGTCATGATCAGCACGATGAGCCCAGGCACGAGAAAGTGAGTACTGGTATTGGCCTCGTTGAACCACAAGCGGGTTTCCAGTTGCACGGCGGGGCCGGGCAGGGCAGTGTTCTGGCCCGCGGCAGTGCGCTTCACGTTCCATTGCGAAATCGCGCCTTGCGCGAAACCCTCCAGAACGCGTGCACGATTTGCGTCTACACCATTGACGAGCACCTGGATGCTCGCATCACCTGCTGCCAGGCGTCGTGAGAAATCGCTCTGCAGATACACGATGGCCTCGACCTTACCGGCGCGCATCAACCGCTGAGCTTCCGGCATGGAGTGGAGCTGCGTCACCGTGAAGTAGGGCGACAGATAAAAACCGGCGAGCACGTCCTGGGCGGTGGGCGAGGTGTCCTGCGAGACGATGGCAACGGGCGCGTTCTTGATATCGAACGACAAGCCATAGCCGAACACCAGAATCAGCACGAACGGCAGGAACAGACCGACCATCAGGTTGCTCCGGTCACGCAGCAGCTGCCGGGTTTCTTTTACCGTCAGCGCACGCAAGCGCCGCCAGGACAGCCGTTGTGAGCGCACTTCGTCGATCATGCCGCGTGCTCCTGTTGCTGTGCTCGTTGCCGGGCCTGTTCGACGATGCCGATGAATGCCTCTTCCATGGAGTGCGCGGGCTCGCCGCCCGAGCCGGCCTGATTGCGCACCTCTTCGGGCGTGCCGATCGCCAGCATCGTGCCGGCGTCCTGGATCATGATGCGATCGCAGTACTCGGCCTCTTCCATGAAGTGAGTCGTCACTACGATGGTCGTGCCGTGATCGGCCAGCGAGCCGATTCGCCGCCAGAATTCGCGCCGTGCCAGCGGATCGGCGCCGCTCGTGGGTTCGTCGAGAAACACGATGGCGGGTTCGTGCAGCAGGGCGGCTGCCATCGCGAGCCGTCGTTGAAAGCCGCCGGGCAGCGAGCCGGCCGTGGATGTCTCACGCTGCTTGAGCTCGAAATTGTCCAGCGCCCACTCGATGCGCTGCTCAGCTCGCGAATTGCGCAGTCCGTAGGCGCCCGCGAAGAATTGCAGATTCTCGAGCACGCTGATATCGCCATACAGCGAGAACTTCTGCGCAACGTAACCAATGTTCTGTCGTGCCTCGGCCCGCGCTCGTCGCAGGTCGGCGCCAGCCACTTTCAACGTTCCGGCCGTGGCGGGCAGCAAGCCGCACAACATTCGAAACGTGGTCGTCTTGCCGGCGCCGTTCGGACCGAGCAGCCCGAACACTTCACCCCGCTTTACCTCGAAGCTGGTGCGGTTCACTGCCGTGAAGTCACCGAACTTGCGCACCAGGTCGTGCACTTCGACCACGACGTCGGAGTGATCCTGTGACTCGTCCTTGCTGAGATCCAGCGCTGCGTTGGCCGTCGGATGCACGTCAGTCTTATGCCGCAGCAACATCATCAAGCTGTCTTCGAGCGTGGGCGACGTCGGCTCGAACGTCACATCCTCGATCGACAATGGCTCGCGATCCCGCAGGACCGTGCGCACGTGACCGCCGTGAGGTACGGCGTCGATCACGTCGGCGCGATCGATGAGCTCTGCCTGCAATTTGCGCGCGGGTGTCTGCTGCAGTGATCTTGCGAAGAATGAGTGACCATTCGCGCGCGACTTCAATTCATCCGGTGTGCCACTCGCCAGCACGTTGCCCTCGTGTAGCACCACGACGTGCGCGCAGCGTTCGGCCTCGTCCATGTAGGAAGTGCTGACGACGACGGACAGGCCTTCGTTTGCTACGAGCCCGCTCACGATGTCCCACAGCTCACGTCGGGAGAGCGGGTCGACACCGACCGTCGGCTCATCGAGTAACAACAGCTCCGGCGAGCGCACCAGGGTGCAGGCGAGACCCAGCTTTTGTTTCATGCCGCCGGAGAGCTTGCCGGCGAGCCGGTCGAGAAACGGTGCGAGCGCCGTCATTTCCATGAGACGCGGATAGCGATCAGAGCGCTGCTCCGCGGTGACGCCGTGCAGATCCGCATACAGATCCAGATTCTCTTGCACGCTCAGATCCTCGTACAGACCGAAGCGCTGAGGCATGTAACTGATACGATCTTGAATCGCCTGCGGCTGCTTCGCCGCGTCCAGGCCGAGCACCGTGAGCGTGCCTTCGTCGGCGTGCATGAGTCCCGCCGTGAGTCGCAACAGCGTCGTCTTGCCCGCACCGTCCGGGCCGACGAGCGCAGTCAGGGCACCGGGCTTCGCGCCGAACGACACATGATCGAGCGCCGTGATCGTGTCGTTCTTCTGGCGCTGGAATCGTTTGGTGAGGTTGTCACCGCGAACGATGAAGCCGTCGGCGCCGCTGTTCATCGATCCGACTCGCCCCGGCTCGCGGTCTGGGCGGTGGGCGTGATCGTTACCGTCGCCGGCATGCCGAGCCGCAATCGGTCTTCCGGATCGTCGACGAACACGCGTATCTCATACACCAGGCTGGTCCGCAGTTCCTTGGTCTGCACGGTCTTGGGCGTGAACTCGGCGGTGGAGGAGATGAAGCCGACTTTGCCTTCCAGCGGACTCTTCGGAGCGCTGTCCATGGTGACTCGCGCGGATGCACCGAGCGCGACGCGGCTCAACTCCGCTTCGGACAGATACGCTCGTACCCACTTCGGTGTCGTGATTGCAATCGCGAACACCGGACGCTGTGGAGTCGCCAGCTCGCCCGGCTCCATGAGGCGATTGCGAATCACACCGTCGGTGGGCGCGACCAGATCAGCATCGGCCAGTTGTCGCTTGAGCAGGGCGAGATCGGCCTCGGCGGCATCGAGTTGCGCCTTCGCCTGATCGATATCTTCCTGGCGCGGACCAGCGAGGGTGAGCTCGAGCGCCTTACGCGAGCTTTCCGCCTGCGCTTCACTCATGCGTGCGGCTGCGATGGATGTCTCGAGATCCTGCGGGCTGATGGCCCGGCCCTGCGATTCCTCGCTGATACTGCGCAGGCGCTTCAATTGGCTCGCAGCATTCGCCGCTTCAGCTTGCGCAGCCGCCAGCGCGGCGCGCGACTGAGCAATTTCTTCCGGACGTGCACCATTGCGAAGCTTTCTCAGAACTTCGCGCTGCGCGGCGACGCCTGCTTCGGCTTGCGCTACACGCGGCAACAATCGGCGGGTATCCAGTCGCGCCAGAACCTCACCGGCTTTCACTTTAGTGCCTTCGTCCACCAGCACTTCGGCGATGCGCTCGCTGTCGTTGAAAGGCAGCTGGACCTGGCGCAGATCCACATTGCCCTGCAGGACGATGTCCCCGGTGTGCTGATTGCGCCCCAGCAGCCAGTAGCCGAGCAGGGCGATGGCCAGCAGAACGACGACGGCGAGTGCAATGATTCTTTTGGGCACGGCCAGGTCCTAAGCACAGGGTTGCAAACAGCCGTCAGTCTATTCAAAATCAATCAATTTGAAAAAANNAGTTTTCAAAAATGATTTCGTCTGCGTCGTAACAGAGTCCGCCCATGCCTGCCCGGAAGAAGACCGACAGCTCCCCCTCGAAGCCGCGCGCGGCAGGCAAGCGCCCGTCCTCCCGGGTAGCGATGCGCGAGGATGGTGCGCAAACCCGGCAACAATTACTGGAAGTGGCCGGCCGCGTGTTTGCTGAACGCGGTTATGTTTACGCGACCAGCAAGGAAATCTGCGAGCGCGCCCAGGCCAACATCGCCGCGGTCAATTATCACTTCGGCGGCAAGGACGGTTTGTACGCCGCGGTGCTCGAGGAAGCGCATGCAAGACTGGTGAGCATCGATATCGTCACCGAGATCACCCAGAGCACGGCCAGTGCGGCGGACAAGCTGCGCTTGCTGTTGCGGAAGATCGTCGGCGAAGTCGCGAAGCGTGACGATGGTGCCTGGGAGCTGCGTGTGCTGAGTCGCGAGCTCATGGCGCCTACCGCGCTGATGGACAAGATGATGAAGAATCAGGTCATGCCCAAGGCCAGGCTGGTGACGGGAATGATCGGTGACATCCTCGGAGTAGCACCGACACACCCGGCCGTGAGTCGCGCGACTGTGAGTATCGTCGGCCCCTGTCTGTTCCTGCTGATCGCGAATCCGGACTGGCAGAAGAAAATATTTCCAGCCTTGCTCACCGACACCGACGAGCTCGTCGAACACATGGTCACATTCGCTCTCGGCGGTTTGCAGTCCGTTGCGGCCGGCTTGCGCAACTCGTCACGCTCAGCGCGCTAGGGCGACACTCGTTGGCATATCAGCCGACGCGAACCGGCACATAGATTCTCGCGCCCTGACGTTCGATGAGCAGGGCCGCGGGCTCGCCGGCAGGAAGGTCCTTCGATGCGGAACGTAGATCGGCGACCGTCTTCACTTGCCGATCGTTGACTCCGAGCACCACGTCACCAGGCTGAATGCCAGCGCGCGCGGCCGCTCCGCTGACTTCGCCCACGACCACGCTGCCATCGGTGCCGAGCGATTTCTTTTCCTCTGGCGTGAGCGGCTTGACCGCCAGGCCGAGACGGGCGCCGCCGCTCGCATCGTCTTTCATTTGCGGCATGGGGGGCACGCTGCGCGGCTTGTCCTCTTTCAGCTCGGCGACGCGCACCTGCAGTTGCTGCTCTTGCTTCGCTCGCCACACGGTGAGCGTGGTTTCATCGCCGGGATGGCGCTGAGAGATAAAGCTCGACAGCTGATTGCTCTGATCGATGGCGTGATCGTCGACTTTCAGGATCACATCGCCCGGCTTGACGCCCGCGCGTGCTGCCGGGCTGCCATTTTCCACAGCGCTCACCAGTGCGCCGCGTGGCCGATCCAGGCCGAACGGCTGGGCCAGCTCGCCGTCCACATTCTGCACCATGACCCCGATCCGACCCCGGACCACGTGCCCGGTCTGGATGAGTTGATCGTGCACGTGCATCGCGACTTCGATCGGAATGGCGAAGGATATACCCATGTAGCCACCGTTCTGGCTGAAGATCATGGAATTGATACCGACCACTTCGCCTTGCAGATTGAACAGGGGACCGCCGGAGTTACCCGGGTTCACGGGGACGTCGGTTTGAATGAAAGGAACATCCATGCCGCCCGGCACGGCACGCGCCGTGGCGCTCACGATGCCGGCAGTCGCGGTGTTGTCCAGGCCAAACGGCGAGCCGATCGCGAGCACCCACTCGCCGGTCTTCAGTGTCGTTTGGTCGCCGATGCGAACGATAGGAAGATCCTCCGCTTCGATCTTGATTACGGCAACATCCGTGCGAGCGTCGCTGCCGATGACCTTCGCTGGAAACTCGCGACGATCGGTCAGTTTTACGGTGACCTCGTCCGCGTCGGCAACCACGTGCGCGTTGGTGAGAATGTAACCGTCGTGGCTGACGATGAATCCGGAGCCCGCACCGTGCAGCACCGGCGGGCTGCCGTGGTTCGGGGCGCCTTCTCCAGGAATGGGAATGCCGAAACGCTTGAAGAAATCCCGCAGCGGTGCGTCGGAGGGCGCCATTCCCGAATCGGCAGTCTGGCGCGCCATCCCCACCACTTCCACGTTGACTACTGCGTTTCCGAACTGATCGACCAGAGCGGTGAAGTTGGGCAGCCCCGTGGGGGCTGCAACGGCGGCGGGTGCCGCGCTTTGGGCCGCGTTACGGTTTTCGGTGCGGGTCGCTTGCGCCTGATGCTCGTTACAGCCGGCGAGCGCCGCAAGGCCTCCTGCAACCAGTAGCGGAATATAACTTGAGCGTTGCACGACGAGCCCCACGACTTAGCAGTGCCGAGAACCACTGAAGGCGTCGCGATCGAAGATGGTTCCACGCAAGGGGGGTACACTTTCGACCGACGCCCCGCTGATTGTTCAATCCGGGCCTCGCGTTGCTGCTCGATAGGCCATGCGATACAAACCGGGCAGCACCAGCAGAATTAGTAGCGAGAGCGGTCTACTTTTCGAGCACTGTGGCCAGGGCGTTGGCTTGCCGAGCGAACTTCGCGGGATTCTTCTCGCGTAGTCGTTCCAAGTTCGCGATTTTCCAGCGAAGCCCAGGCAGGTCCACAGCATGTGGAATATCGAGCAGCGCCCATTCCGGTGCCAGATTCACAAACGATAGGAGGAAACGTCGCTCGGTTTCATCGAGATCTCTGTGGAGCTCAGCAACGAGACGCTCGCGTACCGCCAATAGTTGATCCAGAGGGACAGCCTTGGCCGTCATGCCGTTGAACGCGCCTACATAGTCAAGAGTGAGGTCTCGGCGCGTCGGGGCGAGCACTTCGTGAAGCGGACGGTCGTGGCTCGCGAGGTAGATGATGAATGCACGACGGATCGCAGGAGTAATGCCTCCGTGCTCGAACAACTGCATCACATCGAAGAGATCGCGGGGGTGTTGCCGGTCTAGTGCGGCGACCAGCTTGCTTGCATAGACGTCCTCGTTCGATGCAACGGGCACTTCGATTTCCGCTTGGAGGGAATCTTGCGCTTGTTGAGTGAGCGCTCGCGTGCTGACTGGACCTACCAAGCCGCGCAGTACAAAGTTCACTTCGACCTTAATTTCAATGTTCTGTCGCCGCGCGAGCAGTTTTGTGTCCGGGGTGTTCGCGACGCAGACGGTTCTAGTATTGAAGCCGAGTCGCTGAAGTGCCTTCGCGCTGGCACCGAGAGAGTCGCTGATACATTTGAGGGCGGCTTCTCGCGAGAGGGTGTGATCGATCAGCGCGAGATCCAGGTCGACGGATAACCGCGGCATGTCTCGGATGAAGAGGTTGATCGCCGTACCGCCTTTGAGAGCAAAGGCGTCCGTGCTCAGGACGACCGGCGCGACTTGGGTAAGCAAGCGAGCAGTGTCGAGGTACACCTGATTCACGGCTTCAGCACCAGCGTGCCTTCGCGGGATCGTGAGACCCACGGTTTGTCACTGCCCGTGGGGAGCTGTTTGGGGTCGAGTTTGCGTGCCCAAGGCAAGGAGAGTTCCTGTCCAAGTGTAAGGCAGAGTCGGACAGTCTTGACGCTCGTGCAGTGCTTGAGTAGATCCAACAGGACACTGGCCCGCAGTGTATGAGCGCTTTCGGTGAGTTCACGCGCCTCCGACATCGGCTGGCGGACGCCGACTTCGCTGAGGAGTTCGAGTAGAGCGCGTTCGGGTGATGATACTAGCGGCGTTTGGTCGCCCGCGAAGCGGGTCACGTGCAGCGGAGTTTCCGCCCTTTCTTCAAAGAGGCGTTTGCGGTGATATCCCGATGGGAATTTCTCGGTAAACCACGCGGGAAGGCGCCCCGCCGTCCAGCCGTAGAGATGAAGCGTGGTTTGCTGTGAGACGTAGTGGCGTATGCCATGCCACTCCAGCGCCGATTTTCCGCCGACATGCAGTCCGGTCAGCTTGCGTTCCAGTAGCCGTAGCGAGGGATAGAGCGATGGCGTATCGCCAGGCCGTATAAAGACGCCGCGCTCGAGTCGAGTGAGCCAACCTGCCCGGACGTAGTGAACGGCGAGGTCGGCGGAGACGCCGTATTCGGCTAAATCGGCCATAGTGACGGGTGCGCTGGCGGGCAGGCCTGCCAGGACCGTCTTTAGGATAGCGTGTCGTTTCGTAGCCATACTACGATTTACAGTATCAATCCAAACTTTGGATTAATCAAGCCAATCGTAGCAAGACTACGATTACGACGATCCTTCAGGTCGATAGGCCATGCGATACAAACCGGGCAGCACCAGCAGCGTCAGCAGCGTGGACGACAGAATGCCGCCGATGACGACGGTGGCGAGCGGTCGCTGCACTTCGGCGCCGGTGCTGGTGTTCAGCGCCATTGGTAGAAAGCCGAGCGCGGCCACCAAGGCGACCATCAGAATGGGACGCAAGCGGAGCATCGCGCCTTCCCGAATGGCTTCATCCAGCATCGCGCCGTTCGCTAGTCGATCTCGGAATGCCGAGACCATCATCACGCCTGTGAGCACGGCGACGCCGGACAGTGTGATGAAGCCGACGCCGGCGGTAATCGACAACGGTATGTCCCGAATCCAAAGAGCGATGACTCCGCCGGTGAGCGCCAGAGGGACGCCGCTGAAGACCAGCGCGGCGTCCTTGGCAGAACCGAACGTCATCAACAGCAACGCGAAGATCATCGCGAGCGTTACGGGAACCAGCACAGCCAGCCGCTCAGATGCCGATTGCAGCTGCTCGAAGGTGCCGCCGTAGTCCAGCCAATAACCGGCCGGCAGTTTGATCTGCTGCGCAATCTTTTCTCGGGCTTCCGCTACGAACCCACCAAGATCGCGCCCGCGCACGTTGGCGGAGACGACCAGCCGGCGTTTGCCGTTCTCACGGCTGATCTGATTCGGCCCGGGCGCGAGCTTGAGCGAGGCGATCTCTCCCAGCGGCACGTAACCGCCGTTGGGCAGTGATATCGGCAATCGCGAGAGATTGGCGACATCGGCACGCAAATGCTCCGGCAATCGCACCACCAGGCTGAAGCGCCGATCGCCTTCGAAGATTTGACCAGCCTCTTCGCCGCCGGTGGCTGCCGCAAGCACGTCCTGCACATCTGCGACGTTCAAACCGTAGCGATACAGTGCCGCACGATTGGGCTCCACCGACAGCACGGGCAAACCCGCAACCTGTTCCACCTTGACGCCTTCGGCGCCCTCGATGCCACTCAACACGCGGGCGAGGGCATTGCCCGAGGCGAGCAATTGATCGAGATCGTCGCCGTAGATCTTGATTCCCAGATCCGAGCGCACGCCGGAGATCAACTCGTTGAAGCGCAGTTGAATGGGCTGACTGATCTCGAACGCGTTGCCGGGAACGGCGGCGAGTTTCTCCTGGATTTCCTGCACCAGCGTGGCCTTGGTCTTGTTCGGATCCTGCCAGTCGCGACGATCCTTCAGCATCACGTAACCGTCCGAGATGTTCGGCGGCATCGGATCGGTTGCGACCTCGGCTGTGCCCACCCGCGAGAAGTACGTTTTGACTTCCGGCACATCCTGCAGGGCGCGCTCGAGCTGGAACTGCATCTCCAGCGACTGTGTGAGACTGGTGCCAGGAATACGCAACGCCTGAACCGCGAGATCGCCTTCGTCCAGGTTGGGAATGAACTCCGATCCCATGCGCGATCCAAGCCAGCCGCAAATGCCAACGAAAATCACCGCGCCGATAAGGATCGGCGCACGAAATTTCAATGCGCCGTCGAGGATGGGTGCATACGCGTGTCGCGCACTGCGCACGATCGCATTCTCCTTTTCCTCGATCCTGCCGCGCAGGAACAACGCCACGGCGGCGGGAACGAAGGTAAGTGATAGCGCAAGGGCGGCGAGCAGCGCGATGATGACCGTCAGCGCCATCGGCCGGAACATCTTTCCTTCGACACCGGTGAGGGCAAGGATGGGAAGATTGACGAGGATGACGACGAGCACGCTGACGAGGCTGGGTGTGAAGACCTCGCGCGTGGCAGTGAATACGGTTTGCAGGCGCTCGTCGAGATTCAACAGACGTCCGGCCTGATGCTGACGCTGCGACAGGCGCAGGATGCAGTTCTCCACAATGATGACCGCGCCATCGACGATCAATCCGAAATCCAGCGCGCCGAGCGACATCAAGTTGGCGCTGACCCTCGATTGGACCATGCCTGTCATCAGCAACAGCATGGAGAGCGGGATGACCATGGCCGTCAACAAGGCCGCGCGCACGTTGCCGAGCATCAGCAGCAGCACCGCGACGACGAGGATCGCGCCCTCGAGCAGATTCTTCTGAACGGTTGCGATGGTCTTTTCGACCAGAATGGTGCGATCGTAAACGGGATCGGCCGTGACGCCTGCCGGCAGGGTTTCATTGATCTCCGCCAGTTTCTCGGAGACGGCCTTCGACACCGTGCGACTGTTTTCCGCGATCAGCATCACCGCTGTGCCAAGGACGGTCTCCTCGCCATCGCGCGTCGCGGCGCCAGTGCGCAGTTGCTTGCCGTATGCGACTTCCGCAACGTCTCGCACTGTGACCGGCACGCCGCCGCGGTGGGCAACGATGATCTGCTCGATGGAAGGAATGTCGTCCACTTGTCCCGGGGAGCGAATCAAGTACTGCTCGCCATTGCGCTCGACATAGCCGGCACCGACGTTGGCATTGTTCTTCTTCAACGCGTCGACTACGTGATCGAACGACAGTCCGAACGCCAGCAGTCGGGCCGGGTCGGGAGTGACGTGGTACTGCCTTTCGTAGCCGCCGATGGTATTGACCTCCGTCACGCCGGGAACCTGTCGCAGTTGCGGCCGAATGACCCAGTCTTGCAGCGTGCGAAGGGCAGTCGCGTCGTAGGGTCGACCATCGGGCTGGCGCGCATCCGCAGCTGCGTGCACGGTGTACAGAAAGATCTCGCCCAGACCGGTGGCGATCGGTCCCATCTCCGGCGCGATCCCTTCCGGCAGCTGACTCTTCGCTTGCTGCAAACGTTCGTTGATGAGATTGCGCGCGAAGTAGATGTCCGTGCCGTCCTCGAACACGACTGTGACTTGCGACAGTCCGTAGCGAGACAGCGAGCGCGTGTACTCCAGGTGCGGCAGGCCGGCGATCGCGACCTCGACCAGATAAGTAATGCGCTGCTCGACTTCGAGCGGGGAGTAGCCGGGCGCCTGAGTGTTGATCTGCACCTGGACATTGGTGATGTCGGGCACCGCATCGATGGGCAAGCGCTGATAGTTCCAGACGCCGGCCGCCGCCGCGACGATCACAAAGAACAGCACCACCCAGCGGCGAGCGATGGCAATACGCAAGAGAGCGTCGATCATCGCAGCTCCTAGTGACCGTGCTCGGCAGAATCTTTGCCAAGCTCCGCCTTCAGAATGAAGCTGTTCGCAGCGGCATAGCGTTCGCCTGCCTGCAAGCCCTCCGTCACTTCACTCCATTGAGCGTCTGCGCGTCCGAGACGCACCGGCCGCGGCTCGAAGCCTGCGTCGGCGTGAACGAACACGACGTTGCCGTTCTCCAATGTTTGTAACGCATCGTTGCGTACGACGAGCGGCACTTGATTCTCGCCCAGTGTCACTTCGGCCGTGACATACAAGCCGGGCGCCCAGCGACGGTCCGCGTTGTCGAGGAGCACGCGGGCGGTCAGAGTTTGATTGGCGCTGGTGCCGAAGGGCGCAACGTAGACGATCTTGCCGTCGGCTTTGACGCCCGTGTCGTGACTGGCGACGCGCACGGTTTGACCGACGCGAACTTTCGCCACATCGCGGGGAAACAAGGACAACTCGACCCAAACCGTCGCCAGGTCTGCAATCGTGAACAGCACCTTGTCGCCCGTTTGTTCGCCTGGATTCGCGTTACGTGCAGTGACGACGCCATTGAGCGGCGCGACGACGGCATAGGTCTGCAAGCTTTCGTTACTTTCGACGGTGGCCAGTGGATCGCCAGCGCGCACCGAATCGCCAATCTTCGCGGTGACGGTACGAATCACGCCGGGAAACCGCGCTCCAACGTCCCTCACGCGCTCGGCGTTCGGTGCGATAGTGCCGTAGAGCGGCAATGTCTCGCGAATGGTGGCGGGGCCCGCTTCGGCAAGCACGATGCCCGCCGCTTGAATTTGTTCGGGTGTCAGTGCGACGTGCCTCGACTCGCGGTCCTCGTGGCCAGTCTCGGCTTGCGTCGCAGGCGTTGGTGTCGCCGGGTCGGAGCCTCCGCAACCGCCGATGGCCAGCACCGCAGCGATCAGCATCAACAGCGATTTCTGATTCATGGTTCGACTCAAGGTGGGGTGATCGGGCGGGTGAGCGCGGCGCTGGTGAGGCGCTCGATCTCGGCCAACACGCGGTGATAGTCGGTCGCGGCATCGATCGCTGCGGCTTGCAGCGCGAGGAGCTCCTCCTGAACGGTGATGAGCTCCAGGAAAGAGAAGCGGCCGCGCTCGTAGCCGCTGCGCGTTTGATCGAGTGCGAGCTGAGCTTGAGGCAACGCTTCATTGCGCAAAGCGTCGACGCGCGCGCGATCTGCATTCATCTCCTGATACAGCGCGAGCAGGCTGGCGCGTGCTCTGACGCGGGCGGCATTTAGACGCGCGTCCGTTTGATCGCGCCGGACCTGCGCCTCGCGAATGGCGCCCTGATTCCGATCGGAGATCGGCAACGGCATGGTGAAGCCGGCGACGAGAGCGGCATCGTTGGTCCGCTCGAACCGTCGAACCCCGACGCTGAAATTGAGATTCGGTCGAGCTTGAACGCGCGCCAGTCGTAACTCGGCGTCACGTAGCCGCGCCTCTGAAGCAAACCGCGTGAAATCCGGTGACTGCTCCAACTGCTGCATCAGCGCTTGGAAGGACTCCACCGCACGCAGATTGAATAGTTGCGCCTTTGCTGTGCTGAAGGCCGGCTCAGGGTTGCCCCAGGAAGCAGAGAGTGCGTAACGCGCGGCGCGCAGCTCACTTTCAGCCTGTCGTTGTTCTATGAGGCTCCGTGTCAGAGCAATGCGCGCGCGGCTGCGCTCGGCTTCCGGAGAACGACCGGCTTCAACACGCGTGCCGATCGCATCGAGCGTTCTTTGAGCGAGGGCGGTTGCCTCTTGGGAGAATCGCTCGCGCTCCTGAGCGGCGACAACTTCGATGAAACGCAGCGTGACGTCGGAGAGAACGTCCAACTCGCGCGCGCGCTGCTCGATGCTGACGAAATCCAGATCCGCCTCGGCGGCGGAGCGACGCAGCCCGCGTTTGCCGCCCAGCTCGACGACCTGACTCAGACTGAGTGTCGTCTCGAGCGACTCGATTCCGCGAGCCTCGCCGGTGCCCGCGAAGTTCTCGAGCTCCAGGCCGAGCTGAGGATTCGGGCGCAGGCCCGCCTGAACGATGCGCGCTTGAGCGGCGCTCAGCTCATACATGCTTGCCAGCAGATCAGGATTGCTGCGCAAGGCCGCGTCAATGGCGCGCGCCAGCGTCAACTCGCCTTCGGGATTCACCGGTTCAGCGCGCGACTGTGCGTTTGCTGACGAAACAACAAACAATAGGGCGCACGCAGCACAGGCGCGCGCAAGTGCCAAAAACATCGAAAACCTCCTACAGCACGCGTGCGTTCACACGCGTGAGGTCACGGGAAATGACTACGAATCGGAGGTTTAAACGGGAGGGCCGCGCAGCGGCGGACGCAGGCCCCAGACCGGAGCGAGCGAGGGAACGAACAGCTGGGCGGGACGGCCCGTGCTGTTCAGTACGGGTAACAGCAGTGCGAGCAGGATGCTCGCAAACACGAGGATCGGCAGCTCATCGGCACCGATCTTCTTGACCCAGGGAGAAACAGACAAGTCGACATCGACGTCGTTGTGGCCGTCGGCGGAGACCTCGACGCCGCTATGCGTCGGTGCATCCTCCACATGCATGGCGGCAGCGGGCTGCTGACCGTCCAGGCACAAGTGCAAATGGGCTTCACCCACGCGCACCAACAGCAGCGCTATGGCGAGCAGCCACAGGAGCCTGGCGATGGGGGAGTGACGCAACATGCAGTAAGTATGCCTCAAGAGCGCCAGTTTCTCACGGCATTCATGGCTGCTTTGTGACGTTCATCTTACGGCTCGATCGCGAGGCACCACAGCGCTGAGCGCTCGTTGGCTACAATTGCTCACATGCCCTTTGCCGACCCATCCCTCGATCCCGATTCGCGCGCCAGCGCAGCCCCGCGACTGTCGGGTGTTCTGGAGGTGCTGGTCACTTTTCTGAAACTGGGCCTGACCTCGTTCGGCGGGCCGATCGCGCATCTCGGCTATTTTCATCGCGAGCTCGTCGTGAAGCGGCGCTGGGTAGATGAAGCGCAGTATGCGCAACTCATCGCGTTGGGGCAGTTCCTGCCGGGGCCGGCGAGCAGTCAGGTCGGGTTTTCGCTTGGGTTGTTACGTGCGGGCTGGCTCGGGGGTCTCGCGGCTTTTATGGCATTCACGTTGCCGTCGGTACTGCTCTTACTGGCATTCGCCCGCGCCATACCGCTGCTTCAGCAACCGTATGGTCAGGCGGCGATACATGGGCTGAAGCTGCTGGCGGTGGCGGTCGTTGCCCAAGGCGTTCTGACCATGGCCGGGCGATTGACGCCCGACCTGCGGCGCAGAGTGATCGCGATTGTGGCTGCAGTTGTGGCAATCACGGTCAGCTCCGCGATCACTCAACTGGTCGTGATCGTTGGTGGGGCGTGCGCCGGGCTGATGTTTTGTCGCGGCTCCAGCGTGCCCGACTCGGCGAGCTTTGCGTTGGTCTATCGGCGGCGCACCGGGTTGGTGTTGATTGCTTTGTTTGCAATATTGCTGCTGGCTTCGATCCTGCTGACGCCGGGCCCATCGCTGCTCGTGTCAGTCGCTGGTGCTTTCTATCGAACGGGAGCACTGGTGTTCGGCGGCGGTCATGTCGTATTGCCGCTGTTGCAGGAGAGTGTGGTCGATCCCGGTTGGGTCAACCCCGAAGACTTTCTGGCGGGTTACGGTGCCGCGCAAGCAGTGCCCGGACCGATGTTTTCGCTCGCCGCGTTTCTGGGGGCTCGCATCGGTGGTCTCAATGATTTACTTGGCGCAGCCGTCAGCCTGCTCGCGATCTTTCTGCCAGGCCTGTTGCTGATGGCGGGCATGCTGCCGTTCTGGCATGTCATTGCGCGAGCAGATAAAGCAGCCGACGCAATCTCGGGAGTGAATGCTGCGGTCGTCGGCCTGCTGGCGGCAGCACTTTACAATCCCGTCTGGACCAGCGCGGTGCACGCGTGGACCGATATTGCGATCGCGGGCGCGGCGTTTCTAATACTGATGGCTACACGTACGCCAGTACTTGTGGTGGTGGCGGGTTGTGTAATGGCGTCGATGCTAGCGATGTAGTGTCGGAATCGGCCCTGGCCGATCGTCCTTGCGAGGTCCCTAAACATAAACAGAGGACCTACGTATGGATGCAATGAAACAGAGCTTGCTGGCCGTGGCTGCGGTGTTTGCTGTGCTGCCCGCCAACGCGAAGGATCCGAAATATCCACCTGTCGATGCGTACCTGATGTCTCGGGCCAAGGAGATCGCGTTCGCCCGGAGCGCGGCTCCGGCCAGCATCGCCGATCGCGCGACCATCAAAGTGCTGACCAGGTCGGGCTATGAAGTTGCCAGCCAGGGCGACAACGGTTTCGTATGTATCGTCATGCGGGGCTGGTCGGCCGTGGCGTTCACACCCGGAGACGCTCGCAAGCAGGCCTATAACACCAGCCTCCAGGCGCCGATCTGCTACGACCCGGTCGGCAGCCGGACCATCCTGCTGGTCGAGGAAATGCGGGCACAGCTCGGCCTGCAGGGGATGACACCGGATGAGATTCCTCGGGAGCTGGCGATGGCGTACGCACTGGGCAAGCTGCCGAAAATGGAGGGCGTGTCATTCGCCTATATGTGGTCGGCCGGTCAGAACGTCGGCGACGACGGCAGGTGGCATCCGCATATGATGATTTACGCGCCTTACTATAAGAGTGCCATGTTGGGCGGTTTCAGGCCGGATAGCGGGCTGCCTGCCGTCGCGGCCGATGATGGGACGCCCTTCGCGCTGGTCGTCGTTGCCGTCGATGACAAGCTGGCGGTCGAGCCGAAGCTGCCGGGGGAGTAGGGCGAAGCAGAGTGCTCTGTTGTCGGGCTGTGGCGATGGGTTCGCCACAGCCCGAGGCATCTTGCGCAGGGGTCAGAACCTCTGATTGATGCCAGCGACGAAGCTGCGTCCCGGCTGCGGATACGAACCGGGCCCGTACACCGGGTGGCCGCGATTCTCATAGGCTTCGTTCGTCAGATTGTCGACCGTGACATACAACCGGGTGCTGGCGAGTACGTCATAGTTCGCGACGAAGCCGAGCACCGTGAATCGATCATCGGTGAAGTAGCGTGTGCTCATGCCCGTGAATAGCTGTGCCGTCAACGCGGCCGACCACTTTTCATTGTCGTACATGATGTCCGCCTGATAGGTGTTCATGGGGCGGAAGCGATTGATGAGGGCGTTCACGTTGCTGTCATTGGGATTGTTGTCGTAGTTCTTCGCGCTGAATCTGTCCTTTACGTATGCGTACGAGGCTGCGGCTGCCCATTGCGAGCTGAAGCGGTGGTCGACGACGATGTTGAGAGATTCCTTCTTCCGCGTTGCGTTCACCGAGCGGGTGACCCAGTTGCCGAAGCCGGTCGGTGAGCCTGCATTCACGACCGTCGGATCCCACACCGAGTAGCGGCCGACGGCATTGTCCATGTCGGTGAACGCAAAGTTCACGCTCAGGAAGGTGGCGCTGCCGAAATTCTTGCGAATGCCAGCCGAAAACGCGTCGCCCGTCTCCACCTTGAGCGGCTCGACCGGAGATTCGTTGGTGAAGTCATTGTTGGTCAACGGGCGGTAGATCTGCGACCACGACATGAAAAAGTCGCCGAGCAGATCGAACGTATAGTTCGAATGAACCGCGAACGTGACTTTGTCCATGCTGGGCTTGGTGGTCGTGACGCCGGTCGCGGAGATGCGATCGATCTTGCCGAAGTGGTCATAGCGCACGCCCGGACTGACGGTGAAGCGCTCGGTCAGCGCGATTTTGTCCTGCAGGTATCCCTGATAGCTGTCGCGCTCGACGCGGTTGGTGCTGCCGTTGGACACCTGGATGCGCTCGAACTCGCTGGTGCGATATTCCCAGCCCGAGATCAGGCTGTGTCTGCCGAAGCGCTTGGCCAGTTGCAGGTCGGCGCCATCGACGATCTCGTAGTTATGGCGTCCCGCGGAACGGTGTGCGTTCTCGATAAGCGCCGGCGTCACGTCCGCCAGTGGCGTGCCGAACAACCCGCCGTACACGCGCGTGTGATATTTCCGGTGGTTGCGGTAAGCCCGAACGTAGCTGGTCAGGCCGTCGTCGTCCCGATCGAAGGTGTATTTGAGATCGACGTCGCTGGAGCGGCTCAGACTGAACGAGCCGAGCCAGGCGTCATAGAGGAACCAGTTGCGATAGCCGGGCGTCGAGGATGAGGTGGACAGACGGCTTTCCAAAAACAAATGCAGCGTGTCGGCATCCGGCGCGGTGATCGGGTAGTGCGCCTTGTTGTCTGTCCACGAGTAGGAGAGGCTCACGGTCTGATCGCTGCCGAAGTCCTTGTCCAGGCGAATCGAGGCGCCTTGCTCGCGATAGCCGGTGTTGATGAACTTTGCGGTGCGGTCTGTATCGGCATCCTTGTATTTGGTGTTGTCGCCGGTTTGATAGCTGCCCGAGATGAAGTAGCGAAACGTTTCGTCGCCGATCGGGCCGGATTGCGACAGACCGTAATTCTCCTGTCCCCAGGAGCCCAAGGAGGCATCCACAGCCAGCTCGTGCCGGTCGCGACCGCTGCGCGTAACTATGTTGATGACGCCGCCAGCGGCGTCGGCGCCGTAGGCAACCGCGCCTGTGCCTTTGATTACTTCGATGCGCTCGACGTTGTTGATGTTGGTGATCACATCGAGCGGCAGTCTGGATTTCGAGGCGTTCGATTGACCGTAAGAGGAGGCGTCGTTGTCGAGGCGGCGGCCGTCGACCGTAATGAGCACGCTGCTGTCGCCGTTGATGCTGATTTCTTCGCCGAACGTCGAGCCGTACTCGTAGGCCCGATAGCCCGGGCTGGAGATCTGCACGCCCGGGATTCGCTTGATGGCCTCCTTCACACTGGTGAAGTGACGAGTCTCGATCTGCTCGCGAGTGATCACCTGCACGTCGCCGCCGACGCGGTACACCGCCTGCTCGCTTTCGGGGTCCGAGCTGACGACGATCGGCGACATCGTTTTCGTGTCGGGATCAACCGCGAAGGTGATCGAAGGAATCGAAGACAGACAGAGCAGCGCGGTGCGCGCGAACGCCGACTTCCGGACGGGGGACATGAGGACGCCTCCAATGAGCGTGAAGAAAAAACTTGAATCAGGGGAAAGCGGCGTCGCTCTAGGGCCTGCGAGCCGGCGCCAGATTGCGAACCAGCCGCTTGAGGCCGAGATACAGGCCCAACACGCTCGAGACGAGTCCGCCCAGCAGCAGGACGATCATGCCGATGTCCCATAGCGGGCGTTTGCTGTACCAGAACTTGAAATCGAGACTGTGCAATCCGTTGTAGAGCCAGCGCTCGATGCGGCTGTAGCGATGCGTTTGCGCGACGATGTCGCTGCCGCGGGGATCGACGTAGATCCAGGTTTGCATCGGATCGTCGAACTTGAAGCGAAGCACCGGCAGCGGCGCCTGCCGGCCACGCGAGTAGTAGTAATCGTCGTAGTCGTCCAGCATCAGTTGCTCGACGATGTTGACGCCAGCGGGTAGCGATGACCGCAGCCGCGTGACGATTGCATCCTGCGAGTACGGCTCGCTGCGCATGGCAAGAGTCTCAGCCGCTACCAGCAAACCACCGCGCGTGCCGCGACGACCACCGTCGGAGTAGGGCTCGTGAAGCCGCTCGGGCCGCGAACCGTCCGGCAGGCTCTTTGCCGTCGCTCTGATGGTATAGAACTGTTCGCCGTGCACGCGGGTGAAGCCCAGCTCTTTGATCGAGCGATCTCCCACCGCTTGTTGAAGCGCCGCGCCGTCGATCAGCGTCACTGGTATCTCTGGCGCGCCGCCGCTGAAGACGTCCCGTCGGACTTCGAGGCCGCGAGCTCTGGTCCAGTCCCACGGCTCCATCGACATCAGTCCACTGAAGGCCCACGTCAGCGCGAACACGCCAAAGATGGCGCCGGAGATGTAATGCCAGCGCATCCAGCCTCGATAGACGACTGCCTTCGACCATTGGAACGGTCTGGTGACGCGGAATTGCGTGACCGCGAGAATCAGGCCGAGCACGCTCAAGCAGCAGGCGAGCGCTGCAGTCCAGACGACGATCTGGTACCAGAGCGGTTGATTCGTCTTCAGGCCCGCGAAATAAATCCAATGGGGAATCGTGCCAATCCAGGCGAGCAGACGTTGTGAGCGCGTGGTGACGAGACGGACATCCGCGGTCTCGGCCGACACGTAAATCTCGGTACCGTCGCCGTCGTCGACCACAAACTTGTGCAGCGTCGCTCGCTCGCGGTTCGACAATGTCCACTGGTCAGGCTCATTCAGCGTGCGATCCAGGTGCACGTGTTCGAGAGCGGCTGCCACGAAGCGACTCGCGATCTCGCGTGCCGTCGCGGCATCGATGGGGGCCAGGAGCTCGCCGGTGTCGGCGAACAGAGTTGGTGCGCGAGCGCCCTGAAACCGATATGCCGGACGCTCCATGACAGAGGTGAGCAGCGGCGCCGAGCCTTCCAGGCCGACGCGAGCGGCTGCTGCTGCCGGCGAGAGGGTGATGCGACTGAAATCCAGCGCAGGCAGTTTCTCGATGCGCGTGTGCGGATCGAGTCGAGGCATGCCGCCTGCGTACATCATCACGATGCCCGAAGCGAACCAGATGACGACCGCCAGACTGATGACGATGCCGAGATATCGATGGCTGAGGATGATGAGTCGACGTAGCAGAAGCATGAGGATCGATGCCGCGGTCAGAGCGGTGTTTGTTGTTTTCTGAGAAGGCGGCGCAAAGATCGGAGAATCGCTGCGCGCCGTCGAGTTATTTACGGTTTACCGCGGGTTAAGCCATGCGTTAACTCCGTTAACGAGCAGCAATAACGTGCTTGCGGTGCGCGCAGGCGCCGACTGGCCGATGCTCGAAAAGCATGTGCCAATACGACGGCCTTCGCTCCCGCGAGCGAAATCGGGTACCAATGGAAACATTGCAGAACGGAAGGCGCGATCGCCGGCGAACGCAGCGACGCGAACATCCGCCAGCCCCTTCCCACGAGAGCCCGACAGCCTATGCGCGTCTTGGCGACGCGCGATTCTCGGCAGGTCTTCGGGCTCATGGGCTTCGGCGAATGCCGACCTACTTGGCGCTGCTTCCCAGGCTAAAGCCCAGTGCTGTGTGCGCCGTTCGTTCCCAATTACCGCTGCGGGGCAGCTCCGGAATGCGCGCAGTGATTACAACGCGGTCACCGGATTCCCTTTTCAGCCCGCTCCACTGATCTTGGGGCGGGCACCGAGAAGGGCGGCAAAGTATTGTGTCTGGAGACGAGAGTCAACTGGCGTCGTTGCTAGCAACTGCGTGGCAGTTGCATGTTTCGCGTTGTCACATTCGCCCCGCAGCGGCGCGTTGACAGCGCGCCAAGCGTCAAACCTATCTTTTTTCCTCGCGCCAGCGGTGTCCGCCTGCGAACAAGCGGACTTAATAGGTAATCCGGTGCGGGCTCATGAGCCCAATGCCGGAACTGCCCCGCAGCGGTATTCAGGAACGACCGTGGTCATGGCACCTGTCTCTTATACACATCTCCGAGCC
>NZ_LSRW01000070.1:0-63958 GCF_003104955.1 Steroidobacter cummioxidans
GGCTCGGAGATGTGTATAAGAGACAGGGCCGCGCGCGGCTCAGGCTTGGTCAACTGATGGTCGAACTGCTGCTCGAGATGACGCAGGCCCGTGAAGTACTGATCGAGCCGCTGCCGATCCTCGGCACCGACCCTGCGCTCCAGTCCCTTGATCTGATCAGAGACTGCCGACAGCGCGCTCTTGCGCGCCATGATGAGTGGGCTCGGCGAGAAGGTGGGCGCATTCGGATCCTGGAAATCCGGGCCGAACAGCCGCCGGTAGAAATTCAGCGGTGAGAATTCCGGCGAGTTGGGCGTGTTGGCATTCTCGTAGGACACGACGGTACGCACGTCGCCGGTCGCGGTTGCAGTCAGGTTCTTGAAGCGCGTGGTGCGGCCGATCTGATTGGCCACGATCACATCGAGCGTCTCCGATGGCGCCTGGTTGCCGACCGTGGGCGAGGTGCCCGAGCGGAACACCATCCAGCCCGTGAAGTGACAGAAGAACGCGCCGTCACGAAAGGCCGTGAGGTTGGTGTAAAGATTGACCTGATCGCGCACGTTCTTGAGTGCGGCCAGCTCCTCGGGAAGATCGTAGCCCGGCCCGGTCTTCTTCGGCACGAACACATTCTTGCTCATGCCCAGGCCCCACAGCCAGGTGCCGTAACGAATCGGCAGCGGCGTGCCGTCGGCATAGGCGTTGCCGTTGTCGTTGAGAAAGCAATTCAGCAGCGGCAATCCGACGGTGACGGCTCCGCCCTGGAGAACTCCGCGCAGAACCCGGCGACGTGTGAATGTTGTCATTGGTATTTCCCCCTCATTCGTTAGTTCGTGGTGCTGGCTGTCTTCACAGCAGGCACGTTCGCCTTCGGTTCAACGATCTCCGAGAACGCATTGCTGAGCGCAATGGTTCGCAGCAGATCCGGCACGCGATAGCCGGCATCGGCAAAGCTCGCATTGAAGTATTCGAGCGTCTTCTTGTCCTCCGAACGAACCGCTCCGCCCGAGCCGTAGCTGTAGACGCGCTGTACTAAACACGAGGTAAGCTGCGGGTGATCGCGGAGCACCTGCCCGAGGCTCGGCACGCCGACGAACGATTTACCGTCGAGCGTACCGCTCGCGTCGATCGGGGCGCCGCCTTCGTCTGCGCGGAAACGACCGCTGCTGTCGAAGTTCTCGAGCGCCAGGCCCATCGGATCCGTGATCTTGTGGCAACCCGCGCAGACCGGGTTGGTCAAGTGAAACGCGACGCGCTCGCGCTGTGTCTTGAACGGCGAGTTCGGATCGTCGACCGCGCCGAAATCGACATTCGGCGGCGGCGGCGGCACGCGCTGGCACAGCAGCGTTTCACGCAGCGCTTTGCCACGCAAAGTCGGAGAGGAGCGCGTGGGATGCGAATGGAGCGCAAGGAAGCTGACCTGGCTCAACAGACCCGCGCGGGGGCTGTCGGGTGGCGCGGTGTACGGCGTCCAGCCAGCAGGTGCGGGCTCGCCATAGACCACGGCGAGTGCAGGTGAAATGAACGTTTCACGCGTTGTAAAAAGATCACGGTAGTCGCCGCGCTTGTTGACCAGATGATCGACGATGGTTCGCAAGGTCTGCTCGCGTGCATCCTGCGCCACCTGGCCTGTGAACTGCGGATACGTTGCCGGATCCTTGGAGAGCGCATTGAAATCGTCGAAGTGGAACATGTCGTCGAAGAAGGCGCGCACACCAGAGTCGAGACGACGGCTCGAAAGCATCATGTCGACCACGCGTGCCCGGCCCTGCGGCGTCTGAATCTCGCCGCTCTCCGCAGCCTTCAGCACGTTGTCGTCCGGCATCGCATTCCACAGGAACAGCGACATACGGGTGGCGAGCGAATAAGCGTCGAGACGCTGGCGACCGGGACGCGTCGGATCCGGCTCGGTGGTCTCAGCGATGAACAGCACGTTGGGGCTGACCAGCATGGCCTCGAGCGCAATGCTGATGCCCGTGTAGAAATCCTTGAGCTGATTGGCGGACTGGTTGGCCTGAGCGACGAACGCGTCGAGCTCTTGCTGCGTCAACGGGCGGCGATTCAGCAGTCGTCCCTTTTCCTTCAGAAACTGAGTTGCGCAGGCTTTGTCCGCCGCTTTCTCGTTCTTGGGCTGACAGGTGATGAGGAACGAGCGATATTTCGGGTCGGCCACTGTGTTGGCGATCGTCACCGCGGCCTTCTGATACAGCTCGAGCTGTGCCGTGGTCACGCCCGTAATCGAAGAGCCGAGCGCGAGCAGACCATCGCGACGCTGCGCCGGAGGGAAGTGAGGTTCGGGAGCAACGTCGGGCCCGAAAACATAACGGACGGTGTTGAGGTACTGCTCCTCGGTCACCAACCGCAGCCGATTCAGAGACCCGGTGTCCTGCGGCTCCTGCAGGGGCGCCTGTGTTGCGTGACCCGTGGCAGCCGTCGCTGCGCTCTGCGCGGCAGTTGATGTTCCGGAATAACTCGCCAATGCGATGGTGGCCAGCAATCCCGCTGCAGATCCAATCCGGCGCGAGAACCCTCGCCCCACCGGCGGACACCGTTCACTCGACAACAGACGCATGTAACCCCCTACTCAAACATAGGAGCTCGAACACCCAGCTGCTCTCGCTCCTTACGATTGCACAAACTTACGACGGCTAGCTGCAACGCATCAACAAGGGTCATTTACCAACAAGATCACGCGTATCGCAATGCACCTGACGTCGCTTATGCAGCAGATGTAGCAACACACGTGCCACTTTGTCGTTACCCGCTGCGCGTTACGTAACACCTTGTCGCATCGTATTTTTTTGGCGAGAGGTGTCCGGGCGCGACGCCCGATTTCCGCCGATCGGCGGAAATTCGCCGATCCATAATTTCAACATCGGCCGAAACCTGCCGGCGTCAGGCCTGGTTGTGCGTACCGGTGTCCCGGCCCGGCCTGATCAATCCGTATTTGACCATCTTCTCGTTCAACGTCCGCCGCGGTATGCCGAGCACCTCGATGACGGCGCTGATCGAACCGCTGTGGTCTCTCAGAGCGGTCTCGATCAATTGCCGCTCGTAAGCTGCGACACGATCCGCCAGCGCCGCGCCGACAGCGGTCGGACTCGGCGCCACCTTGCCCAGGATCTCCGGCACCGTACGCCCCATCGACTTCAGTCCCAGCGCATAACGCTCGGCAACGCTTTTCAATTCCCGCACGTTGCCGGGCCAACTGTGCGTGAGCAATGCCTCGACGTCGGATGACGACAATGCTCGATGAGGCTGCCCCGCCGTTGCAGCTGCGCGCGTCGCAAAGTGTTCGAACAACAGCAGGATGTCTCCTTCGCGCGCCTTGAGCGGCGGCAGCGGAATCTCGGCGCCCGCCAATCGATAGTAGAGATCGGGACGAAACCGCCCCTGCCGGCCCTGTTCCTCGAGATCGTATTTCGTGGCAGCGATGATCCGCACGTTGACCGGAACGCTCTTGTTCGAGCCGACGCGCTCGACCACCCTCTCCTGCAGAACGCGCAACAGCTTCGCCTGCAACGCCAGCGGCATGCTCTCGATCTCATCGAGCAGCAGCGTGCCGCCGTGCGCGAATTCGAATTTGCCGACCCGCGCGGTGCGCGCCCCGGTGAACGCGCCCGCTTCGTGGCCGAACAGCTCGCTTTCAAACAACTCTTCGGGCAACGCCGCGCAATTGATCGCGACAAAGGGCGCCTTCGCGCGCGGTCCGAAATCGTGTAAGGCGCGTGCGACCACTTCTTTGCCCGTGCCGGTCTGCCCGTTGATGATCACGTTGGGATCGTGCAGGCACAGTTCCGCCACCATGTCGCGAACCCGCACGATCGCCGCCGAAGCGCCGACGATGTGAGCCTGCAATCCTTCGTGAGCGGCGACGCGTCCGGACAGCTGCTGCAGTTCCTGTTTCAAACGGCGTTGTTCGATCGCCCGCGCCACGACTGCCGACAGATGTTCAGGCACATAAGGCTTCTGCAAGAAATCGTAGGCGCCCTCGCGCATCGCGGCGACAGCGAGCGGCACGTCGCCATGTGCGGTGAGCAGCACGACAGGAATGTCGGGTTCGAAACGCTGCAGCTCGCGCATCAGGTCCATGCCCGATTTGCGCGGCATCTTGAAGTCCGTCAGCACGACCTTGGGAGGGCCGCGCCGGATCGCAGCCAGAGCGGCGTCCGCATCTGCAGCCGTCTCGACGGTGAGCCCGCCCAGTTCGAGCCATTGCGCGATCGAGTGGCGTACCTGCTCTTCATCATCGACAACGAGGACTGTGGGATTCATGTCTGGATTGCCACTGCGGTGTGAAGGGCCAGAGTGCCGGCGAGCGGCAGGACAATACGAAACGTCGTGCCATGATCCAAGGTGCTCTCGACGGATATTTCGCCGCCCATGTCCTGGATGATTCCGTAGGAGATCGACAGCCCCAGGCCGAGACCCTGGCCGACGTCCTTGGTCGTGTAGAAAGGATCGAACACGCTGCTGAGATGCTCGCGGGCAATGCCCCGGCCGGTATCGCGGACCTTGAGGCTTGCGCGGCCTTCGCCGCACTCCAGATCGATCGTCAGCTGCCGTTGCGGCCGCTCACGCATGGCGTCGAGTGCATTGGAGATCAGGTTGACGATGACCTGTTCCAGGCGAACCGCGTTGCCGATCACGTACACCGGCTGTTCGGGAACCAAGACGTGCAAGGTCACGCCCTGCTCTCCGATGCGATAGTCGACCAGACTGAGTGCGTAGCGAATCGCAGCGGTGATGTCGGTCGCCTGTCGGGACGCAGTGTCCTTGCGCGCGAACGTTTTGAGATGCTGAGTCAACGCCCCCATGCGGGTGACGATTGCAGAGACCAGTTTCAGATTCGACAGAGCCGACTCCTTATTGTCTCTGTCGAGCAGCACGCGCGCACCCGCGATGTAGGTCGTCATCGCAGCAAGCGACTGATTGATCTCGTGAGCTACGCCCGCCAGTGCCTGCCCGAGGCTTGCCATCTTGGTTGCGTGCACCAGGTTGTCCTGCGCGAGGCGCAGGTCCCGCTCGGTCCTGATTCGTTCATTGATCTCCGCCGACAGGAGCGAATTCGTCTCAGCCAGCTCCGCCGTGCGCTCGGTCACCCGCTGTTCCAGGACGTGATGCGCGTTGAGCTTGGCGCGCACGATCTGCCGGCGCTGATGCGTGACGAGATAGGTCAGCAAGGCGGCGAGCACCGCCAGCATCACGGCAGCCGCAACCACAGCAGCCTGCTGCTGTACCGATCGCAAAGGAAACAGGACCACCATCGTCCAGCCATGCTTCGGCAATGGCCGCCGGAAGACGACGTACTCATGGCTGGTGCGCTCCTCGCGTTCCTTGATGCGCACCACCTTCATGCCATGATCGGTGCGCTCCCCGTCGAACAGCGGATTCAGGTCGTCGATGGCACGGCCGTATTGACGCGTATCGCGCAGCAGCCGCAACTGGGATTCCGACAGGTGCGAGATGGGCCGGTACTGCCAGTTCGGGCGGCTGGTCAGGAAGATCACGCCGTTGGGATCGAGCATGGCCACCAGCGCGCCGGTGCTCTTCCATTCGTTCTGCAACGGGTGCAGATCCACTTTCACCACGGCCACGCCCACCCCGGTCTGGGCGTTCTCGTTGGCCGAATGCCAGAGAAAATAGCCGGGCTTTCCCGTGGTCGCACCGACCGCGTAGTAACGGCCTTCGACGCTGTTCACCGCTTCGGTGAAGTACGGGCGGAACGCGTAGTTCTGGCCGATGAAGTTGTTGTTGTCGAGGTAGTTGCTGGCCGCCAGCGCGACGCCGCTGTGATCGAGCACATAGATGTCGGACGAGCCGGCCGCATCGTTCAACGATTTCAGATACTGGTTCGCGGCCTGTCTTGCCTGCGGCGAATCGGGATGCTCATAGATGCCCGCGATCGGCGCCGCCTGAGCGAGCGCCGTGGGCAGGTAGCGGAATCGTTCGATCGTGGCGTCGAGCGTGAGCTGCAGCAACGACAGCCGATCATCCGCCGCACGCTGCAAGCCGCCGAACCCGGACTGTAGCGCCAGCTCGTAGGCGAGCCATCCGGATCCGGCGATCACCGCAGCGATCAGCATCGCCACCGCTGCGCGACGAACGCGAAGGGATTGCAAAGTCTTGGCCGCGAACTTCATGAGCGAGGATCGTGCGGATGTTCGCGGCTAGTTGCTCGTCCAATCTGATGCTTGCGTCGCCCCCTTCTGGCGATGTGCGTCAGTGTCAGTCATGCCGGTTCATGGCGGATGCCGTCTTGGTGTCGCGCATGAACAAGTAGACCACGAGCGACGTTGCGATACAGCCGGTCAGGTAGTAGTAGAACCAACTTTCGTGGCCAATCGATTTGAACCATAGCGCCAGGGATTCGGCGGTACCGCCGAATATCGACACTGTGATTGCATAGGGAAGTCCGACGCCAGTTGCACGGACCCGAGTGGGGAATAGCTCCGCTTTCACCACCGCATTTATTGACGTGTAGCCTGACACAATTATCCATGCGGCGGCAATCAGGATGAACGCATGCAGCGGACCTTGCGCCGTCTGCAATGCTGTCAGCAATGGAATCGTAAACAGCGTGCCGGCCACGCCGAAGCCGATCAGCAACCACTTGCGGCCGATCTTGTCGGAAATCGCCCCATAGATCGGTTGCAACAGCATCGCGAACAACAGCGAGCCGGCAGTGACCATGGTCGTCTGGTCGTTGGTGAGATCGACCGAGAGCTTCAGGAATTTCTGCATGTACGTGGTGTACGTGTAGAACGCCGCGGTGCCGCCCATGGTCAGGCCGACGACCAGCATCACCTCGCGCGGATACTTCATCAGCGCCTTCAGCGAGCTTTCACCTTTGGAGGATTTCTTGGCCTCGACGAACGCGGTGGTCTCGTGCAGGTCGCGACGCATGAGGGCTGCGACGATCGCCAGACAGGCGCCGATCACGAAGGGAATGCGCCAGCCCCAGTCCATCAACTGCTCGTGCGTCAGGAACACCTTCTGCAGCAGCAACAGCACCAGGATGGCCAGCAGCTGGCCGCCGATCAGCGTCACATACTGGAAACTGGAAAAGAAACCGCGATGATTCTCGTGCGCGACTTCGCTCAGGTAAGTCGCGCTGGTGCCGTACTCGCCGCCCAGGCTCAAGCCCTGGATCAGGCGCGCCAGGAACAGCATCACCGGCGCGGCCATGCCGATCGAGGCGTAGGTCGGCGTCACGGCGATCATCAACGAGCCGAAACACATCAACAGCACCGACAGCGTGAGCGCCGTGCGCCGGCCATACTTGTCGGCCAGATGCCCGAACAGCATGCCGCCGATCGGCCGGACGATGAAACCGAACGCGAACAGCAGCGCAGCGTTCAGCTGCTGAACCACCACGTTGTCGCCCGGGAAGAACAGGTGCGCGAAGTACAGCGCGAAGGCCGCGTAGGCGTAGAAGTCGTACCACTCGACCAGATTGCCTACCGACCCGATGAAGATCGACTTGAGACGCCGACGCATGTCCGCGGCATCGAGGGGCGCAACTTTGTTCGCTGCTGCTGCAATGTCGGCATCGACTGCCAGCTCAATTTGTCCCATTTTTCTGCTACTTCCCGGCCGGATAACCGTTCGTCTGTGCCCGGCTGCCAAGGGTGCAATCCCCATGCCACGAACGTACAGACCCCGACGCGGAAGTCGGGACCAGTTGAATATTTGAGTACTCACCCCTTGCGCGAGGGGAATGCGCAGCAGAATCGGCAAAATCTTGCCGATCCGCCGGATCCCATCGGCGGAAAGCGGCCTATCCGTTGACCTATCGTCACTCGCAATGCCGGATGAGCTTGCCGATCGGCATCGCTTCGAGCGGCGGATCCCCAAAGGTTCTCAGCGCATGGATGCTCGATTGCAGCCGCGCCTCGGGGACATGCCGGACAAGCGGAGCTCGCGGCGGGCTACTTCCTGGATCGCGCCGGAGTGCGCTTCACGATCGTCGCTGCGACGAGGAATACAAATTCGCGACAGATACCTGGCGCCGATGCGGCGCCAGGCTCTTGCGCTCAGCGAACGTCGAAGTAGCGAATGCCCGTGACGTTCATGTTTTGCAGCCGTACCGTCCCACTCGGATCGGTGTACTGCGACCCGACCAGCAGATTGTTGTTGTTGCTGGTGCAGGAGAAGTTTCTGAATTCAGCGCCGTGTCCCGGTCCCTGGGTGAGCGATGCCGTGAGGGAGGTGCCGCCGGCGGCGGAGACATACGCGAGACCGATGCGAACGTCGTCGACGTAGAAGTCCGCCTGGCAGCTGCCGGATGCATTGCTCAACGTCGAGCCGAAGTCAAAGCGCACTTGGCGGCTCGGCGGGAAGTCCTCAGCGCTCAGGCTCTTGCCCGGACAACTCATCGCCACATTCCACACCGTATCTGCATCGCTACCAACGATGCGAATTCGCGCCTTGGTCGTTCCCAGCGTGGCCGGATTGAAGGCGAAGGTTCTCTTGTGCAGCCCTGAAACCATGCCGCTGGTCGTAGCCAGCTGCGTGTTCGCCGGGTTCACCGCGTTGACGACCAGCGAGTCCTTGATCGAATACGCCTCGAAGCTCAGTTGCACAGTCCCCGATGTCGACCCCATTTCGCGAGTGATGTCCAAACCACTGATGCCACCCGTCATCTTGTACGTGCCGGCGCATGCAACTGGCGGCGGCGCGAATGAGACCACCTTACCCGCGACGCGCGTCAAGGCAGTTTCCGCGCCGATGGTACCTTTGAAAACACCGATCAGTTTGGCGGCGGAAGCGGGTGGCTCGGGCAGCGCCGCCGTCATTTGGTTCGCGGTGAGCGTACCGGTCCAAGAGGCTGCGTTGATGGCGTACCGAATGCCCGCGTTATCCTCGTAATACAGGGCGAATGTTCCTGTCATGGTCTCGCCGGACAGATTGCGGATGGTCCATCCGCTGCCGCTCGCAGCGCGCGTCACATCCAGACGTCCGGCAAAGAAATGATTGATCAGTCCCGCCGAGAACGCCACCGCTCGAGGCAACAGGATTCGATAGTTATCTTCAAACACGACTGGTGTGATCTTGAACACCCGACGTGACAACGCGCTCTGGGAAGGGCGATCAAGCAGTGAGGCCACCGCGAGAATCTGATTTGAGTTGTGCGCACCGGTATTGCCGTCGTACACATCGCCAAGCACTACATTGACGGGGCCTGCGTCGGTGCTGTTGTCAGAGTACCTAAGCGTTATCGAACGCGCTTCGATTCGTTTCTGCGTGCCATTGGCGTTGGCAGCGTTCGGGTACGGAAACAGTACATTCGGCAATATGGAACCGCCCGGGCTCGACGCAAAGTTCGTTCCGTAGCTGACGTAATTGTTCGAGGAAAATTCCGCCATGCCGACATACGCAGGCGCTGTGTCGCTGACCCAGTATTGCCGCGCACGCGGGAACTCAGGAATCCGATATGGGGGGCTACCGGCGATGATATCAGGAATTTTCGTCCTGACGAACTCATCCGTGTAGACCTCGTAATACGCCTGGTCCGGTTCGTTGTGTTTATCGTTGCGTGCGTGCTGGGGTTGCGCCATGTCCTGAACGTGATGAATCACGTGCCCCAGCGTCTGCAACGTGATGGATATTTCCTGCTGGCGATAGTTGGCAGCCTGGCCGGTCAGCGAGTTGTAGAGGTGATCCTGCGCTTGCCGATAGGAATAGGTTTGATTGCGCCCGATCTCCGCGCAAGGTCCCCACACCGTCGTTACGTCGCCGCCATCTTCCAATGCCCAGTTCGGCGATGGTATGCCGATCGCCGCTCCCGAGACCGTGAGTGCGCGGCCGCCATGCTGAGGATCGAAGAAATGATTGAACACGCGCATCCAGCCCAGCGTCGTTGGATTCTTCCAGTTGCAGCTCTTCTCGTAATAGTCCTCCAGGTCCGACCCGAAGGCGATGATATCTCCGGCGTTGGCGGTACCGGCCGCTTGGCCAAGAATATTGGTTAGCGTGAAACTGGTGCTGACCGACACGCCCAGGTCAGGCAGCAAGGCGGGATCGCTGTACACCTTCGAGCGTTGCGCCGCCAGTTGCGAGAGAACCTGGTGAGTAGTCGGCTCGTAAGCGAAGGCCGTGCTGGTCGATAGCATCAGCCATGCCGCGCAATGGATCGTCGAGGTGACACGTCTCATCGCAGATATTCCTTCAAGAACTCGCGTGCCGAGCCGCACTCGGGCGGCCCCAAGATTTCATCCACGGAACGAAATGCGCTCGCGGCATCGGTGCCTTGCAATTCGCTCTTCAATCGATGCATCGCCGCCGTGGTGCGCGGTGCTCGTTGCCATTCGCAATGACCAGCGTTGTAGAGAAATAGAATCGACATCCGGAACGGCTCCAATTGACGCGCGTATTCCGCGAGCGGCACGCTCGATGGCTGCAACTGGATCACCTGACGATCGATGCTCGGCTTGATGAAACGCGTAGGCGGTGACTTGTTGTTGAGCACCGCCGGCAAGTAACCGCGTTTAAAAACTCTAACCACCGGCTCGGAGCCGCGAATTTCACCGCTGCCGGTGTACAAACGAGGGCCCCACGCCGGCAGCAAAAAAGCGCCCTGCACATCTGTCGTCAGCTCGAACATGACGAGCGGACCGAACGAGTAACCCTCGAGCCCCTTCACCTCCCAGGTGGCAAGCACGATCGCATCGGGCACGGGTTGACCCGTCTGCGCATCGACCACGCGCGCCCGCGCTTCCGACGACATCCAGAAGCTGGACGTGACGTAGTAACCCGCAAGCAGCAGTGCCAGCACGCCAACGGCAACCAGATAGCTCAGCAGTTTGCTCATGCGCTCGTTCAGAACTCACTCAGCACCCAGCGGCCGGCCTCGCGCATGAAGAGAATCATGTGCAACTCATTGCCGCTCCCCGTGCTATCACGCAGCCCGTAGAGAGCGAATCTAGTGCTCATGTTGATAGCCTTGGGCTGCGACCAGCCAGCAGTGACTGTGCGCAGCGTCGGCCCGAGATCCTGCAAGACCGGCAGATAGATCGCCTGACCATCGATGCTGATGAAGCGCGCGGCCGAATTCACATCGCCCGAGTCCAGCGCCGCGCAGAAAGAGCGCCACGCGACCAGAATCTGGTCCGTGTCGCTACTTGGCCGGGCGAAGGTGCCCTGCTGGCTGGCGGTGAGTACGGCTTCGATCAAGCCGTTCGAGCGGATCGTGAGATCGGCCCGGCCGTCGCGATTGGTATCGCTCAGCGTCACAGTGATGCCGCCTGCGCTCAGATCATATCCGATCCCGGCCGTGGTGAGCTCCTGGACCAACGAGGGTGCGCCGTTCGACGCGGTAGTGGTTATTAGAAAGCTGGGCGAGCCCGGCGTACGGGCCTGCAATAACAACGCGACGCTGCCTGTTCCCATGACGTCGCCGAATACCTGGGTGTAATTGGCAGGTTGCCACACGGAGCTGCGAACAGTAGCAGTGCTCGGGTTGGCATCCAGGACATAGGGACCGCCGCTTTGTGATAGCAGAACGAACGTCGCGCTGGGAGGCTTGAGCACGATCGGAACCAAGACGTCCATGTCGATCATCACGAGACCGCTCTTTGCCTTGGCTAGCAAGTCCGGGTAGCCGTCGTTGTTCACATCACCGATAAAAATCGAGTAGGCGGCCCGTTGCAGAGCGTTGACGTACTGAGGAGGGAATGCCTGCGCCGTCGCGAGGGCAGACACGAGCAGACCTGCGGCTGCGATCAGAACCCGGCAAGCTGGTACCGCCCTGCCTGCCCGAGATAGGCCCGCACGGAAATGACGCATCTGGAAGTTCCGTAATCCATTGGAGGTGAGTGGAGGCCTCCGTGCCGGTTGCTTGTTATGACGATCCACTCTGGCGGCTGCGCCGCTCTCGTGCACCTAAATTGCTGCGTTGTGGTCAGAATGTCAATCCATCGATGTCACTTCACGCAGCAGTTCCGGAAAACTCGCAGCCTTTCCGCCGGTGCCGCTGCCGGGTCCTTACTCACCCCCTCCGGAACGAATCCAGATCGATCCGGTGTCTGGCGATCTTGTCGTAGAACGTTTTGCGAGGGATCGCGAGTTTGGCGAGGGTGGCGCGTACGTCGCCGTCGGTGGCACGTAGAGCGTCGCGAATCAGGCTGGCTTCGTAACGTTCCACACGCTCGGGCAAACTTTCCACTGAGTCTGCTTCTGCCTCGGCGGCATCCGGCACCTTCAGCACGACGCGATCGGCGAAGTTGCGCAGCTCGCGGGCATTGCCCGGCCAGGAATGTTCGAACAGGCGCGCTTTGATCGTACGAGTGATGGCAGGCGGTGAGCGCCTGAAGCGCTGCGCGGCGAGCGTCAGGAAATGACCGAACAACGGCACGATGTCGGCCCTGCGCTCACGCAACGGCGGAATTCGCAGGCGGACGACGTTGAGACGGAAGTAGAGATCCGAGCGAAACAATTCGCGAGCGGCCAGATCGCCGAGGTCGACTTTCGATGCGGCGACCACGCGGAAATCGATGGGCCGCGGCACGTTGGCGCCAAGCGGTGTTACGGAGCGATCTTCCAGCACGCGCAGCAGTCGTGTCTGCAACGCCAGCGGCATGGATTCGATGTCATCGAGAAAGAGCGTGCCACTGTGCGCAGCCTCGATGCGGCCGATCCGCCGGCGCACGGCGCCTTGAAACGCAGCGGCCTCATGACCGAACAACTCGCTTTCGAGCAAGCCATCAGGTAGCGCCGCACAGTTCAATACAGCGAACGTGCGCGTGCGACGTTTGCTCCATGCGTGCAAGGCACGAGCGGCGACTTCCTTGCCAACGCCGGTCTCGCCTTCGATCAACACATCCACGTCGGCATCGGCAAGCTGCCGCAGACTGGCGCGCAGTCCGACCATCACGGGGCTGTCGCCGATCAATGGCAACTCGTCATCTTCGCGACGCGCGGCGTCACGCAAGCGACGATTGTCCAGCACCAGGCTGCGTTGTTCGAGCGCACGATGCACACTCGACACCAGCCGTTCGGCGGGAAACGGCTTGGCGATGAAATCGTAAGCACCGGCATGGATCAGCTCGACGGCTTCGTGGATATCGCCGTGGCCGGTGATGAGAATGACCGGGATGTCGGGATCGCGCCGTCGCAGCTCTTGAAACAAGGTGCGTCCATCGACGTCGGGCATGCGCAGATCGCTGATGACGACACCCGGGAAGTGCTCGTCGAGTTGCGCCAGGGCGGCCTCGGCGCCGTCGAAGAGGCGCACATCGAAACCCGCCAGCTCCAATGTCTGCGCATTCGCGGCGCGCACATCTGGATCGTCATCGATGAAGAAAGCGATCCGGCAGGCCGGATCCTGGGCAGTGGAAGAATCTAGCGTCATGGCGCGCGTCTCAAGGCAAGCACAAAGGTCGCGCCCGGTCCGGGGCGGCGCAGATATTCGAGTCGTCCGCCGAATTCCACGGCGATGTCGCGCGAGATCACCAACCCGAGACCCAGGCCATTAGGTTTGCTGGTCACAAACGGGGTGAACAATTCTTCGAGCGTTGCGGCGCTGATGCCGGGGCCATTGTCGGAAATCTCGACCTGCACTTCGTCGGCATCGCTGTGCACATCGATGGTAATTCGCGGCTCGCGCACGCCGTCGAGCGCGTCGGCGGCGTTCTGCAGAAGATTGACGAGCACCTGCTCCAACCGGGCGCGCTCGGCGATCACGCGAACTGCCGAGCTCTGCCCATTGCGAACGTGTTTGATACTGCGTGCACGCAATCGCGAGGACATCAGCAACAACGCCCCGGCAATCGCAGCTTCGAGCGGCACAGGCTGCGGCGTAGCGCTGCTCTTGCGCGAGAACGTGCGAAGTTCCTGCGTGATCGCACCGATGCGATCGGTGAGTGCAGCGATGGAATCGAGATTCGAGCCGGCTTTGCGCACATCCGAGCGCGCCAGGAACGCTCGCGTGTTGTCGACGTAGCTGCGGATCGCCGAGAGCGGCTGATTGATTTCGTGAGCCACGCCAGCGGAGATCTGGCCGAGGACTGCCAGCTTGTTTGTCTGCACGAGCTCGTCCTGCAACCGGTGCAAGCTCGCCTCGGCGCGAGCGCGCTCATCCACTTCCCGCAATAGCCGAAGGTTCGTTTCGCTCAGCTCGCGAGTGCGCGCATCGACCTGTCGTTCGAGTTCGGCTCGTGCAGCCTCGCGACGCGCGGTCATCGTTCTTTGCCGCGCCCTCACAACGATCGCCGCCATCACGCCGAGACTCAGCAGCACGCCGCCGAGCCCGCCGATCGCCAGGCCGCTCACTCTCGCTGTCGTCAACTCCTTGCTGGCGTTACGCAGAATGTGAACCGTCCACCCGGGCTTGCCCGTCGCGGTTTGCGCCGACACATGCGTGGCCTCGTCGACGATGGGAAACGCGCCGAGCTGCGTATCGAGGCCGAGATGTTCGGCACTCATCAGCAACGACTGCTCTGGAGCACTGAGCGGGCGCGTGGCCGTGAAACGCCACGCTGGCTCGCTGGTAATCAGCACCACGCCGTGAGCGTCGGTCACGAACGCCTCGTCGTCGACACCGTGCCACTGAGCTTCGAGCGCATCGAACTGCACCTTTACTACGATCACGCCAAGCTGCGCGCCGCCGCCACGCTCATCGATGCGACGTGCCAGATACAACCCTGGCACATGACTCACCGTGCCCAGCGTGAAGAATTCGGCCGCGCCCTCGGCCATCGCGTTACGGAAGTAAGGTCGAAACGAATAGTTCTCGCCGACGAAGCTCGCGGGCGTGCGCCAATTGCTGGCGGCAATCGTTCTTCCCGACGCATCGATCAAATAAACAGTCGTCGCACCCGCATGCGCGGCGAGCCGCTCGAAGCGTGCGCTCAAGGCATCGAAAGCAGCAGCAGTCTGCGGCGTGCGCTCGCCAAGTCGCAGCGCTGCACGCACCTCGGCATCGTCACCCAACACGAAGGGCAACGAGCGATGCCGATCCAGTTCGCTCCGAAGCATGGCAGCCCGCAGAGCGACGTCGGTTCGCGCGCGCTGCTCGACCTGTTGCCATGCCAACCGGGCTCCGACCTCTCCCACGATCAGCGCGCATGTCAGCGAAACGATGGCAACGATCAGCGCATGGCGCACGATGCGACGTGGGCTCTCACCGATGATCACAACAACGATCTCCCCCGAGTGGGCGGATCATCACACACCCCGGTCTCATCGTGTGCAGTTTTCCGCACAAACACACCCGCCAAAATACCAATAAACAAAGTATAAACAGCAACTTATCACAATTGACAGCGCGCCTTGCGAGCCATGCTCCAACGCCCGCACGATAGCGACCGCCGAACAAAGCCGACGAACGAGAAGGGGGGAACACGGATGCATGCCGTGACTAACACCAATGCACCGCTGCGGGATGCTGTCCGCACGCCTCTGCATCGCTCTCTGTACGTGCAGGTGATTGCGGCCATCGTGATCGGCGGCCTGCTCGGTCACTTCTCGCCCGAATTCGCCGTCCAGCTCAAACCGCTGGGCGATGCCTTCATCAATCTGGTGAAGATGATCATCGCGCCGGTGATCTTCCTGACGCTCAGCTCCGGGATCGCTGGGATGTCCAGCCTGACCGCGCTGCGCAGCGTCGCGCTCAAGGCCTTCGGTTATTTCCTGACCGTCTCATCCTTCGCGCTGGTGGTGGGCCTCATCGTCGCGAATGTCGTGCAGCCCGGCGCCGGCATGAACATCGATCCGACGACATTAGATACGGGCGCGGTGGCGAACTATGCGGCCAAGGCGCATGAGCAAAGCCTGGTCGGGTTTCTCATGGGCATCATTCCGACGACCTTCGTCGGGGCGTTCACCGACGGCGACATCCTGCCGGTGCTGTTCGTCGCCATTCTGTTCGGCATCAGCATCTCGCTGGTCGGTGCCCCTGCCCGGCCGCTGCTGGCGGTGCTCGAAAGTGCCAGCGCAGTGGTCTTTCGCTTGGTCGCGGTATTGATGAAAGCCGCGCCGCTGGGCGCGCTTGGCGCATTCGCCTTCACCATCGGCAAGTACGGCATCGGCACCATCGTCAATCTCGCCACGCTGGTCGCCACCTTCTATCTCACATCGGCGATTTTCATCCTGCTGGTGCTCGGGCTCATAGCCCGCCTCAATGGCTTTTCCATCCTGCGGCTGATCGCCTATCTGCGCTCGGAGCTGCTGCTGGTGCTCGGCACCAGTTCCTCGGAATCGGCGCTGCCCAATCTGATGAAGAAGCTGGAGCACGCCGGCTGCGGCAAGGCGGTGGTCGGCCTGGTGGTCCCCACGGGCTATTCGTTCAATCTCGACGGCACCAACATTTATATGACGTTGGCCGCACTGTTCATCGCACAGGCGACCGGCGTAGACCTGTCGTTGGGCGATCAACTGCTGCTGCTGCTCGTTGCCGCGATCAGCTCAAAGGGCGCCGCGGGCGTCACCGGCGCCGGCTTCGTCACACTCGCCGCCACGCTCGCGGTCGTTCCCAGCGTGCCCGTGGCCGGCATGGCCCTGATCCTCGGCATCGACCGCTTCATGTCGGAATGCCGCGCGCTGACCAATTTCATCGGCAATGCCGTCGCCACCATCGTGGTGGCGCGCTGGGAAAGCGAGCTCGATCGCGAAATGCTCGACGCAGCGCTGCACGGCCGTGCCACCGAGCCAGTCCTGTCCGAGCCACAGGCAGATCAGCCCAATTCATAATCCGAAGACGGGGGAGTTTTTCAGTATGCGACGCAATCCGATGACCGGTCCGCTGCTCTTTGCCAGCGCGCTGGTGCAACTCACGACCACAACGAATGTGTGGGCTCAGACCGCTTCCGACGCCGAGCCCGCCCAACAGCTCGAAGAAATCGTGGTCACTGGCACGAACATCCGCGGCAGCGAAGTCGCCGCCGTGCTGCCCGTGGTGACCATCGATCAGGATCAAATCGCAGCGACTGGCGCGATCAGTGGCGATGACCTGTTCCGCTCGATTCCGCAGATGGGCGATGTGTTGTTTGAAGCGGCCAACAATCCACAGACCAGCAACTCCGCGCGCGGCGACGTCAACTCCGTCAACTTGCGCTCGCTCGGCGTCGGCAACACGCTGGTACTGCTCAACGGCCGACGTCTCGTGCCGCACCCGACCAGCCAGGGAACCTCCGACACCGGCACGGTGCCGGTGCAAAGCTTCAACGCCAATGCTGTGCCCGTTGCCGGCCTGGAGCGCCTCGAAGTGCTGCTCGACGGCGCAGCGGCGATCTATGGCGCCGATGCTGTCGCCGGCGTCGTCAACTCGATCCTCAAGAGCGGCTACGAGGGATTGTCGGTCAGCACGCAGTACGGCGGCGCTGAAGGCACCGGCCTGCGCGAGTTCGAAATGAACCTGCACGGCGGGCAGCGCTTCGAGCGCGGCCACATCGGAGTGTTCCTGAACTACACCGATCGCAGCTCGCTCGACGCCGCCGATCAGAGTTTCACACGCAGCGACGACATGCGCTCGTTCTTCAGCAACTATCCCGGCTTTGCGAATTCCACGGTGCCAGACGGGCGCTCGTCACATTCCCCGTGGCCGCAGCTGAGCGTGCCTGCGGGAACGCCGGTGATCAGACAAGGCACAACGGCGCTGACGACCGCCGCCGGCGCATTTCACGTTCAGCCATCGAGTATCGGCTGCGATGGCGTCGCGATGGCCAATGACATCTGCCTGGTGCGCGGCACGGTTGCTTACAGCGGCGTGAACCGCGACATGCGTTACGACACTCGCTACAACACGACGGTGCGCCCCGCTGTCGAGCGCGTGAACCTGTATCTCACTGGCGAGTACGAACTCACCTCTTCCATCACGGCGTTCGGTGAAGTCGGCTTCTACGGCGCAGAAAGCAGAGCGACACAACCGCCGGTCGTGAATCTCAACGGCTTGTGGATTCCTGCCAGCAACTACTACAACCCATTCGGCCCGGTCGCGTTCGCCGATGGCACACCCAATCCGAATCGTCTGCCCGGCCTGACAAACGTTCCTGCCGAGGGCTTGCCGATTCGTCTCGGCAACTACCGCTTCGTCGATGCCGGCTTCCAGGACGTCACGGTGAAGAACTTCCAATCGCGCTTCGTCGCCGGCCTGCGCGGGCAATGGGGCAAGTTCGACTGGGAATCCGCCGTGGTCTATTCCGAAGCGGAAGCCAAGGACATCTCACCGAACATCAACATGACCGCGCTTCAGCAGCAGCTGGCGCTGTCCACGCCTGATGCATACAACCCATTCGGCGGTGGCTGCGCTGACACGTTGAGCTACGGCGACTGCTCGCCCAGCTCGCAGGCGGCCATCGACGCGATCACTTTCGACATGAAGCGCGTGTCACGTTCGTCGCTGACGCTCGCGGACTTCAAAGTGACCACTGCCGATCTCTTCTCGCTGCCCGGTGGCTCGGTCGGTGTCGCTTTCGGCGTGGAAGGCCGGCGTGAAACTCAGCGCGACAATCGCGACGCCAACCTCGACGGCACCAACACGTTCGTCGACATGGTGAGCGGCGAGGTCAATCTCTCCAATATTTCGGCCGTCAGCCCGAATCCCGACACCAGCGGCAGCCGCACCGTGGGCGCGGCTTATCTGGAGTTCGCCGTCCCGGTCATTTCATCGGATATGAATATCCCGTTGGTGCGCTCGCTCGACATGCAGGTGGCGGGCCGCTACGAGCACTACTCAGATTTCGGTTCGGTCGCCAAGCCGAAGATTGCGATGGGATGGGATATCGTCGACGGCGTGCGAGTTCGCGCTTCCTATTCCGAAGGATTCCGCGCACCCAACCTCGAGCAGACCAATGCCACGCAGTACGCGCGACTGTCGACGCCCAACGATTTCTATCGTTGCGAAGCAGACATCCGCGCTGGGCGTATTGCATCGATGAACGCATGCGTCCGTGCGAACAGCATCTCGCTGCTGGTCTCGGGCAATCCCGACCTGGAGCCCGAAGAGAGCACCAATCAGTCCATCGGCCTGGTGTTCCAACCGAAGTTCCTGCCGGACAGCTGGGGCAATTTCACCTTCACCGTGGATCGCTGGAAGATCGAACAGGAACAGATCGTCGGCCTGCTCGGCGCGCCCACCGCGATGGCGCTCGACTATTTGAATCGCCTGCAAGGCGGCTCCAACCCGGCGGTGGTTCGCTCGCCCGTCAATGCGGATGACGAAGCCTTGTTCGCCGGCACCGGACTGACTCCGGTGGGCACCGTGATTTCAGTCAGCGACCAATTCATCAACCTGCTGCCGCAAACCGTCGAGGGCATCGACTTCGGCATCACCTGGTCGCTGCGTCGGACGCGGTTCGGCGACTTCACGGTGCGATTGAATGGCGCGAAATTGCTCGAGTTCACCCGCGCACCGGGACCGATCGTCGACTCGCTCTATCGGGCTCGCGAGGAAGGTCTCATCGATGCGCTGACGCCGTTGCCCGACTCGCGACAGCTGATCGCGCAGAACGGTCGCCCCGAGTGGAAAGCCAGCTCTTCGTTCATCTGGGACATCGACCCCTGGCGCTTCGGCCTGACGCTCAACTATGTGAGCGAGGTCGAGCAGATCGGTCTATTGAGCGCCACCGGCGAGCCGTGGGTCGTGGACGAGCAGCTGGTCGCCGGCCTGTACACGCAATATGAATTTGCCGATGCGGGCTTTGCCTCCAACACCAAGATACGTCTGGGCGTGCGCGATCTGACGGATGAAGGCCCGTCGCTCGCCGACGGCGGCTACCTCGGCTCCGTGCAGGTGCCGTGGGGACGCTTCTGGTATATGAATCTCTCCAAGACGTTCTGAAGAGACCGGCATGATCAGCACACTGGCAGCCGTCGCGACCTCTGTCGCGACGGCGTTGGCACTGGCCTCCAGCGCCGCATCGACGCAATCGGCGACAGCAAGCACCGCAACGGTCTTCTCGGCATCCGAGTGCCCGGAATCGGTGAGGTCCATTGCGACCTGTCATTCGACTCGTGACAGCCACGGCGCCTGGGTCTGGGTCGCTGTGCCCAAACAGTGGAACAAGATGCTCATCGTGCACGCGCACGGTGGCCCCAGCCTCAACGTGCCCGAGGTCGAAGAGGCGATCGAAGACATGCAGCGCTTCGACGTCTTCGTACGACAGGGCTATGCCTGGGTCAGCTCGACTTACAGACGCGGCGGCTACGGCGTGCGCATGGCGGCCGCCGATGTAGATCACAGTCGCGAGCTGTTCTTGCAGTCCTTCGGCAAGCCGAGCCGCACCGTGTTACATGGCCAATCGTACGGTGGCAATGTCGCAGCGAAGGTCGCCGAGCTCTACGCTCTCGATGCGGAAGGCGCGCCAAACTACCACGGTGTGATGTTGACCAGCGGCGTGCTAGCGGGGGGCACGCGAGCCTATGGTTTTCGAGCCGACCTGCGCGCGGTGTATCAATACTACTGCCGCAATCTGCCGGCGTCGGGTGAGCCGACCTATCCAATGTGGCAGGGTCTGCCCGCGGATTCCAAACTCACGCGACCTGAGATACAGCGCCGCGTCGAAGCTTGCACGGGAGTCGCCCTGGCGCCTGCCAAGCGCAGCTCCGAACAGAAGCGACGACTGCGTAACATTCTCAGCGTCACCGGTATCGCCGAGAAACAACTGGTCTCACACATGAGCTGGTCAACGCTCACGTTTCGCGACCTGGTGCACGAGCGACTGGACGGACTCAACCCGTTCGACAATTCAAACAAAACCTACACGGGCTCGGACGACGATGCCGCGCTCAATGCCGGCGTCGAACGCTTCACTGCCGATCCGCGCGCGGTCGCGAAGCTCGCTTACGATGCGGATCTATCCGGCCTGATCGTGCTGCCGACCGTAACGATGCACGCGCTTCACGATCCAACGATTCCTTTCGCTTTCGAAGCCGACTACGCCCGCGTGGTCTCCGCGGCGGGTCGCTCGAATCTGCTGGTGCAAACGGCTACGGACGAGCACGGACATTCCAAGCTCGCCGAAACGCAGTACATGGCTCTGCTGACGTCGCTCAACGAATGGATCGACGCAGGCCATCGCCCTACCCCCGACGACATCGCCGCAAACTGCCGTCGACTGGAAAGCACTGTGCCCGGCGGCTGTCGCTTCGTGCCGAGCCCGCGTTAGCCCTTCCCACGCCAGCCACCGGGCGATGTGCCGAACTGACGTTTGAATGCGCGACTGAAGGCCGCCTCGGACTCGTAACCCACAGCAACGGCAACCTGCGCCACACTCTCGTGACCCTCTCGCAGGCGTTGCGCGGCCAGATGCATTCGCCACAGAGACAGGTAATGCATCGGTGGCTGTCCAATCAGGTAGGTGAAACGCTCGGCGAACACGGAACGTGACATGCCCACCTCGAGCGCCAGGGCTTCCGCGGTCCAGTCCTCAGTCGGACGGCCATGGAGCAACGCCAACGCACGTCCAATTTGTGGATCGCGCAAACCCGCAAGCCATCCGCGTCGTTCCGCGGGCAGACTCGCGACGTATTGACTCACGGCTTCGACGAACAATAGCTCGGAGAGTTTCGCGATCACTGTCGCCGACCCCATCCGTCCCGCCGCGATCTCGCTCACAGCGAAGCGGAACGAACTCTCGATCCAGGCGCCCGAAGCAGTTGCGCGCACATCCAGTTTCAAGACCCGCGGCAATGACAAAAGCAGCGGACTGAAAGAAGTTTCGGAGCCGAGATAGCCGCACAGTATTTGCGTCGCCTCCCCACCGCCACCGTACTTGATACGCGAGATGCCGCCGGCCTGAGGCGGCTGAATGATCTGGTAGGCAGGAGTCGCGGCCGCGTTCAAATCGCTGCCAAACGAGTGCTCGTCGTTGCGCGACAGTAGAACGAGTTCGCCGGCGTGCACGTCGACCAACTCATCGCCGTCGACTCGCAGTCGCATGTGACCCTGAGCGACGAAATGGGATGCAATGATGTGCCGTGGAGTGACCAGAAACGGTTTGCAAAGGTCCGTAGAGACCTTCCCATTGATGCACCACGGCGCAGTGAACTCGGCCTCTAGAAAAACGCCACCGGCCAGGCGAATCACCCGCAAGACATCTGAGAACGCGTCCAACGCTGGCCCATCTGTGTCAGGAGCCTGGAGCATGAAGTCCGGCGCAGCGGCCATTCATCCCCGGCAAGGGAGTGCCTAGATTAGCACCGGCCGAAAAACCCTTGCGAAGAGGATTTCATCATGAACGCCATTGCTGCCGCTCTCACCGCCGGATCGAACCACACCGCCCGTTACGGCAAACTCGTCAGTCTGTCGAAGCAATCCGAATGGCAGATCGATCGCGATCTGATTCGCGACCGGACTTTCGACTTCTCGCGCAAGTTCCTGCCCGACGCCCTGTCGCGGGTCGATCGTCTCGATTTTCTTGCCGCCGACGAGGCGCGCCTGCTCAGTCAAATCCAGGGTCGCACCTATGCGTATGTCTTCGGGCTGGTCGAACGTTTCATCAGCGCCAAGATGCTCGATCAAGGGCGGGCGCACGCCTTCGACGATCAGCTTGCGCTCGAAGCGTTAGTGCGCTTTTCCGCCGAGGAGATCAAGCATCAGGAGTTGTTTCGACGCATGGAGACGATGATCGGTGCGCAACTGCCTACTGGCTATCGTCAAACGGCCGATCCCAACGACGTGGCGCGTGCGGTGCTCGCGGCGAGCACCTGGTCCGTGCTGGCGTTGACTTGTCACATCGAACTGTTCGTGCAGGCGCACTACGCGCAGAGCATCGGTCCTCGCGACGAGCTGTGCCCGCTGTTCAAGGATGTCTTCAAGTACCACTGGAAAGACGAAAGCCGACATGTCGTGCTCGATGAGCTCGAATGGCGGGACGAGGACGCAAGATTGTCGCCGCCCGATCGCGATCGGGCGGTGAACGATCTGATTGCACTGGTAGCGGCCGTCAATGGCATCCTGCAGGCGCAGGCACAAGCCGACGCGGAATACTTCATTCGCAATGTTCCGCGCCGCTTCAGCGCTGATGAGACGACGCGGATCGGAACCACCGTGCTCAGCGCCTATCGCTGGCAGTACATCATTTCAGGCGTGCAGCATCCGCACTTTCACCGGCTGCTGACCAGCATGACGACGTCCTCTCAATTGTTGCGGATCCAGGCCGCGCTGGCCCCGATCATCGCTGCCGATCGATGAGGATGACGACCATGACTATCCCGATGTGGATGTTGCTCGGCTTTGCCGCATGGACATTGCTGCTGCTGATGGCGTTCGTCGGCGTGTATCGGTGGTTCAACATCCTGTTTCGGAGAGCGCCGATCGCTTCGTTTCGAAGCGATCGGCTCGAGGGTGAGGATTGGTATCGACGCGGCACGCGTGCCCACGCGAACTGCGTCGAGAACCTGCCGGTGTTCGGCGCCATTGTGTTCGTGATATCCGTCATTGGAGTCGACAGCGCTGCCGTGAACTATCTGTGCACAGCGGTCCTGATCGCTCGCATCTGCCAATCTCTCGTCCACGTGTCTCATGAGCAGACCGACGCCTTCGTCGCCGTGCGATTTTCGTTCTTCACCATTCAATTGATCTGCTTTCTGGCGCTCATCGTCATCGCCGTGCGTGCCGGTGCAGGTGTTTGAGACCGAGGGACTCTTTAGCAACCAGCGCCCGTCCCCAGGCAGCGACGTCCGACGCCTGCTTGCAAGTCATTGCGCAGTTTCTCTGAGTCGCATTCACACGGTTGCGACGATGTCGGTGGTGCCGTGGTGCTCGCTATGCTCGTCGAGCGGCCGCTACACCGGCGTCGCGGATGTCACGGGAAAAAATTTCCCGGAAAAAAATCCCAACCAAAGACTCACACACGGAGCGCCGAGTGAAATTGCGATTCGCCCCCTTTGTCTTGTCGACGTTGGTCTGCGCATTTGCCGCGCACGCCCAGGATCAGTTCAGCGGCACCGCGTTCTTCATGGGCGATCCCACCCCCAGCAAGGCGCAGCCGCGTTACGACTCGTTCGTACAACAGATCAAGCAGCAGCCGAACTCCACCAATGTATTCATCGACTATCGCGAGCCGATCTGGAGCTCGGGCACGTACGATGCACAGTGGCGCAACAATGCAGCCTGGCACGCCGGCGAACTGGCGAAGCTGTGCTCCGCCGAGCATCTCAATCGATTGGATGCCGAAGGTCGACCGGACATCATTCCGGTGGTCAGCGTCGGCCTGACCGACGATCATCGCGCCTATCGGCGCAATCTGCCTGCGAACGATCCGAACCACGGCAAGTACAGCGAAGCGGAAGCTGTGCGAATGATGAACGACATTGCCAACGGCAAGTACGATCTCGACGATGCAGCGACCGGCCGATATCGCGTCTGGCCCGCCATTTTCGACGCATTCCGCAACGCTGGTTTTCGCAAGATCTACCTGCGCGTCGGCTGGGAGCAGAACGGCGACTGGTATGGTTGGCAGGTCCGCAATGACGCGACGAAGGCCGCATATCTGGCGGCATGGCGTCATGTGGCCACTGTGGCGCGCAACTATGCCGCTGCTCATGACATGACGATCGAAACTGTGTGGAGCCCCACTGCCTCGTACGCGAACCACGGCATCGCCGAGGAGAGTAGTTATCCCGGCGACAGTTACGTCGACATCGTCGCGCCCACCGCTTACAGCCCGATATGGAACGCGACTCGCTCACCGGATGGAACGGCCTACTACGATTGGAGCAGCGAGCAGAATGTCTCGCTGGCTCAATGGCTCGCCAATCCAGTCAACCGCACCCAGATCTGGGATTACCCGGCTGCGGATTACTGGAACCAGCAGCGAGGCTGGGGCATCCCTGCCGCGATCTCCTTCGCGTTGGAACATGGCAAGCCGTTCGGCCTCTCGGAAACCGGCACCGGCAATTCGGGCGTCACGACGCGCGGCGGCGGACCTGCAGACGAAGGCGACTATCCGCTCTATCTCGCACAGCGACTTGCGGCCGGGGCGCAGCAAGGTCTGCAGTTGCGGATGGTTGAAATCTGGGCGCAGGCCTCGGGCAGCGATGACGCAACGTTTCTAAGCGGTTTGCGGCCTCTGGAAGCCACCGGCTGGAAAGAATTCGGCGGGATCATGGCTGCCGTCCAGGCGCAAAAGGATGTCGCCAAAGGCAAGCCGGCGTATGCGAGCTCAACCCAGAGCGGCTTTCCCGCCTCCTATGCGCTGGACGGCAGCACCGAGACTCGCTGGAGCAGCGCACCGGGCAATGACAAGCAATGGATCTATGTCGATCTCGGACAGCGCTATCCCATTTCGCGCGTACGTCTGAATTGGGATGCCGCCCATGCATCCGAGTACACGATCCAGACGCTGACGAGCGGCACGACCTGGACCACCATCTACCAGACGAGCGCTGGCGATGGCGGCGTGGACGATGTCCGCGGACTGACGGGCTTGGGTCGCTACGTCCGCATCTTCGCCCACAAGCGAGGCACATCACTGCAGAACTATCAGCTGCGCGAGATCGAGGTGTATCCGTAGCCAGTCATTGCGGGTTCGGAATGTAAGGCATCGTGTCTACCCACTGCGTGCGGCACTGACGCGTGTCAGAGCCCACGCCACGCCAACACGTGCGAAACACATAGCGCACGTGACGATGTCCGGTGTCGACGGTGAAGCCCCATTGCTTGTCGAAGTACACGTGCTCGCGGGGACCAAGACGATGGTTGCCCTGCGGGTAGCGCCAATAGTCCTTGATGTCTCCGAGTCCACTGGGAGCAGCGTTGCCGACACTGGTCAGCGCTACGCTTTCAATCTCGACGGTGCGATGACTCGCATTCTGTAGCGTGACGCCGAACTTGCTGTGATCGAAGACCTTCGTGCCATCGACCTGGAGGGTGGTATCCGGCTCGAACCGCGGCATGTTTGGATTGAAGTACAACATGACAGGCCAGTCGGGACGCTCGGCGCTTTGCGTGAGTGCCTCGATGAGCTCCTGCGTGCGGCGCGCGAGGTCGCTATTCCCCTGCTTCTCGGCGAGACGTTTTCGCCATTGCAAAGCGCGCACATCGTAAGGATTCTCCTCGAGCGCCTTGTCGATCCATCGGCCGGCGCCCTGGCGATCGCCCATTTCGTTGTAAGCCTCGGCCAAGGAAATTTCCAGCCCGCGCCCGATCGCTTCCAATGCCGGTATCGCAAGCTCGGGAAAGCTGAGATATCGCGCCCGCTCGCCCAGCGTCTCGAGCACCCACGGATCGTTCGGGGCAAGTTGGCGTGCCCTCTCGTAATCTGTGAACGCCTGAGGAAATACGAAACCGTTCCGAAGCCACAGCTCGGCCCGCCACAGCGACGCGATCACATCGTCGTTGCGATCGAGCTCATCCAGCCAGCGCCCGAGGGATACGTCACGTAGCGGCACGGCTGCCATGTCGTAGTACCGCCCAGAGCCGAACTGCTTCAGGCCAAAGCCGTACGGGGTATTGGAGTTGCGAAGAAAGTAGTTGCCCTCGTTATCGAAGAACAAATTCTTCCAGGTCTCCACCTGGTCGATGCGCCACAGCCCTTGTTGGCGATGAAGCAGGATCGGCACGAAGCCGTGCGCCGGGCGCTGGCTGGTCGCGACCGCATAGTCGCCCTCCACGAGGTATTGCAGCGGCTTCGACGCCTCGATGCGCTCGACTCTTTTCAGTTCCTCGAACGGCGCCAATGGATAGTGCGCGCGCATGAGGCGCGAGCCGTCCGTGAACAATTCCAGTGTTGGATCGCCGGCGAAATCGGCCGTAGCGCGCAGAAATGCTTCAACGGATTCCTTGACGTCGCGCGACGGCGCATAGCGACCTCGCAACTCAGGCGGCACGGTAACCTTCAGATCGGCATCGACCGGCAAGTTCGACAGCGCAGTTCGCGCACCCGCTCCGCCCGATACATATCGCTCGTACTCGAGATAGGCCTTGGCGTTGCGCATGTCTTCGGGCAGGGATATACGCCCCAGTGCGGCCGACAGATAAACGTGATCGCGCAGATAGTGCAGAACGTCCATGACGGCCATCCCGGCAGCACCGTACGAAACATAGGGTGCCAGTTGATCGCGCGCGATGCGTCCCATGTGATGGTCGGTCAGCGCACCTTCGAGCGTGTATCCAACTTCGATGCGCGCCTTCGCCAGACGTGGATTCAGGATAATTAACAGGCCGCCGACCGGCGCCTGCCGACCAATCTGCCGGCGTTCGAAAATCTCGTTGGCCTGCACCTCGATCGAGGTCGCGGCGGCGTCGGTCGTGATCACTCGCACATCGATGCCGAGATCTGTGTAGAAGGCCTCTGCCATCCGGCTGAGTCTCGGAACGAACGGCGCCAGCAGCGCTGCATCGTCCTCGATGTATGAATCTTCTGATTGTTCGGATGCCGGCGCCGCTGGCTGAACCGCTTGCGGCCCATCCTCGCGCGCAACCGAGCTCGGCATGGCCTGCGTCTGCTGAGTCCGATGAAAATGCCACGCTCCGGCGGCGACGCTGGCGAGCAGACCCAACAGCAAGACGGTTCGACGAGACATTGCGCTTTCACCGTGGTTCAAATGCCATGGCGCGCATGCGCCGCATCCAGCAGGCAGGACCGTGGCTATTGTGAGAGCAGCCCGGGTACCGATCTGTGCGCAACGTCTCACGAGAAAAACCAACCACCAGGGCCGGCGATTGGGCGCTGCGTTTGCGCGGAATTCGCTGCTGGACGGGACCGCGTGGAGAGATTCAATATTGGGTATGAACACCCGCTTTCATGCTCATCTGCGCTTCTTACAAATCGTCCTTGCGATCGCACTCGTCGGTGCGGCGCCCGCACACGCTGCCGACGCTCGCTACGAGATCGATCCCGAACATCTCACGATCGCCTTTCTCGTCCGGCATCTCGGCTATGCGGACACGCTGGGCTCTTTCAGAAAAGCCGCAGGGTCCTATACCTTCGACGAGGCAACGCGCCAGCTCAGCAATGTCCAAGTGATCGTCGAGACCGGCAGCGTGTTTACCGGGCACGACAAACGCGACGGTCACCTGCGCGGCCCCGATTTCCTCGATGCCTCGCGTACTCCGCGCATGACCTTCACTGCCAACTCTGCAACCTGGACCGATGACAAAACTTTCCGCGTCGACGGGGAGCTCGAACTGCTCGGCAAGCGGCGACCGCTGCAACTCACGGGCACCCTCAACAAGAGCGGCATCTATCCGATCGGCAACGATCCGAAGCCGTATGTCATGGGCGTGTCGCTGCGTGGCACGGTGAAACGCAGCGAATGGGGCATGAACTACGGCGTCGCGAACGGCTGGGTCGGTGACGATGTCGATCTCATCATCGAGTTCGAAGCGCGCCGCAAGCAGTGATGCTGGCTCAGCCCCGTTTGCCAGAAAACCTGCTTGCCGTCCGCTTCGATCTGATGCTACCAATGCGACGAAAGATCGAACGAGAACAGGCCTCGATCCTGGAGGTGCGTGATGGTTGGCGGCTGCATTTCGTCTCTCAATGGCAGTCCGGTGGGCAAGTCACGACCGCAATCACATCGTGGTCAAACTGCAAATGCAATACTTGCTCGGCATTCGCCATACACACGCAGCGCGCCGACCCCATGTACCATTACCTGTGATGGATTCCCTGCGGCAGGACCGGTGCATTTTTCAATCCGGCAATTTTTTCCCGGCCTTGACGTTGCACCCGTATTTCAAGACTCTCGTCGTCACCCTGTTACTGGGACTCCTGCTCGGCGCCTCGGCCTGCGCCCAGGATCTGGTCACCTCGCGCGCCATCCTGGTGGACCGCGACGGTGATTTGGACATCCAGACAGTAGCCGAGCGCGAGTTCAAAGACGCCGGGCCGATCCTCGTCGGCGGCTTCACCGATGCGGTCCACTGGCTGCGCATCACAGTGCGAGCGCCACGAGAAGGTGGGACGTTCGAGCTGCGCATCCGGCCGACCTTCCTCGATGAAGTCGTGCTCTACGAGCCAGACCCGGCACGGCCAGGAGCGTGGCTACAGCGCGCTACCGGCGACCGCCACGCCAACCCGGACCGTCCGGCCACCACGCTCGGATTTCTCGTGACGTCGCTGCAGGAAGAGACGACCTACTACCTGCGGCTCAAGACGACCAGCAGTTCGCTCCTTGCAGTGCAGGCGCTCGAGCCAGCCGCCGCGCGCACCGACGATCTCATCCGGCAGTTGACCCACGCCAGCTACCTCGCCGTCATGCTGTCGATGGTCGTGCTCGCGCTGCTCGGCCTCATGAACCTGCGCTCACATCTGGCGGCGGTGTTCCTGCTCTACCTGACGACGCAGATCGCGTCGTTCGTAGCGCTCAATGGCTATCTGGCCCACTTCATTCCCGCCGCGCATGCCCAGTGGAATGACACGCTCACCAGCATCCTGGTGGTGGGCAGCGTCGCAACCGGCGCACTCTTCTACCGCCAGGTGTTTCGAGACTACGCTGCATCCCCTCTCATGCTGCGTGTTCTCGATGGCTTCCTGCTCGTCGTCATCGTCGAGTTCTGCCTCATGGGCGCGGGCCGGACCGCGCTCGCGCTGCAGATCAACGGCGACGTCGTCCTGCTGCTCGGTGGGCTTGCACCGATCATCGCGCTGACGATGCGCGCAGGGCCCCAGCGTGAGCGTCGTATCATCTGCGGGCTGGTCTGGCTGCAAGCCGGCGCACTCACCCTCATGATGATGCCTCTGCTAGGAGTGCTCTCTTCCGGCGTCAACTGGATCGTCGATGCGCCGCTGAGTCAGGGCATAGTCGCCGCGGCGGTAATGTGCGCAATCCTGCATCAGCGCACCCGCAGCCTGGTCGAGGCGCGGCGGCGCGCCGAGATGGAAGCGAGGATGACGCACACCCTGCTCGACGCCGAGCGCGAGCGCGCCTCTGAACAAGCGCGCTTCATGGACATGCTCACGCACGAACTGAAGACGCCGATCGCCGCTGTGAAGATGGTGTTTCAGTTGCCGGAAGCTTCCGAAAGCACCCGGCGCTATGCGCTCACCACGCTAGAGGACATGGATGCCGTCGTCGAGCGCTGCCAGCAACTGGATCTGCTCCAGCAGGGCCGCTTCATACCTCATCGCGAACCGTGCCGAGTGGATGATCTGCTGGCCGAGATCCTCGCAGCCTCGCCGGCCTCCCAGCGGCTGCGCCTGACGACTGACACGGTGCCCGTCATCGACAGCGATCGGCGCCTGCTGAAGATCATCCTCGCCAATCTGGTCGACAACGCCGTCAAATATTCCGCGCCGGGGTCGGACATCGACTGCCGCATCGAGCGCCAGCAGGACGACGCAGAAACACTCATCCGCTTTTGTATCGAAAACCAGGCCGGCCCGGCCGGCCTGCCCGATCCAGACAAGCTGTTCGAGAAGTACTACCGCAGCCCGCACGCCCACAAGTACACCGGTTCAGGCCTCGGCCTGTACCTCGTCCGGCATCTGGCCGAACTGCTGGGCACGCGCCTGAGCTACGAGCAAGTTCACGAGCGCGCCCGCTTCACCCTATGGATTTCTGCGTGATGGATCCCTGTCTGAACATCGCCGTCGTCGAAGATCACGAGGCGCTGCGCCTCATCACCGTCGAAGCCCTGCAGAGTCGGGGACATCGGGTCACCGGAGTCGAAAGCGCCGAATGCTTGCAGGAAGCACTGGGCAATCAGTCGCTCGATCTCGTCGTGGTCGACGTCAATCTGCCGGGCGAAAACGGCGTCAGCCTGGCGCGCCGTCTGAAGCAGAGTCACCCGGATCTCGGAGTGATCGTAGTCAGTGTGCGCAATCGGCTCGACGACAAGCTCGGCGCCTATGAGTGCGGAGCGGACCTCTACTTGACCAAGCCGGTATCGGTTGAAGAGCTGTGCGCGGCGGCGGCGGCGCTGGGGAAGCGACTCCAGCGCGCGAGTCACCCGACACCGCAAGGCTTCAGCCTGGATCTGAAACAGATGCGGCTGCGTGGCCCGAGCGGCGAGACGTCACTCACGGCGCAGGATGCGACGCTGCTCGCGGCGTTGGTGCGCGCACCAGGTCAGCGCCTCGAAACCTGGCAACTTCTCGAACAGCTCGGCTGGCTCGACAGCTCGGGCAAGATGGCACTGGAAGTCCCGGTCAGCCGCCTGCGTCGCAAATTCACCCTGGTCGGCGCCACCGGCAATCCCCTCATCGCCATTCGCAAGCACGGCTATCAGCTCGGCTGCGCCGTCGTCATCGACTGAGACGCAGGTCTCTCAGACGCCGCTGCAGCCAGGAGTCAGGGGGAAACCCTGACGTGAGCTTAGGCGGAACCGGATCCACGCGGCATACCGACCCTGTAAACCGCGCCGACACTGGGCCCTTAAGTCGCGCTGAGGTTTTTCGGCAATGTTCCGCAAGGTTGACGATTGCGGGTCTTCCTAGATTCCGCCGCACCCGCACAGGGTCGGCGAAAAATGTGAACTAAATCACATTGATACGCGATCTTTTACAGGATCGCGCCAGCACCGACGCCGCCCCTGCTCGCACCTTAAGGAGCTTCGTCGTATGCGCTATCCCTCTCTGAATCATGTGTACCGTCTTGTCTGGAGCACGGCGAAAAACGCCTGGGTCGCCGTGGCAGAAACCGCGCGAGGTCGCGGCAAGTCGTCGCGTTCCAAGACTGTCCGGCGCGCCGTGCTGGCTACGCTGCTCGCAGCAGGTGGCGCACATGCGCAGACAGCGTTGATCGACGGCAACGGCAATTCAGGCTGCATGATCGGCGTCTCCACCTGCAACCTGCAGACCAGCGATGCCGTCTACACCAACTTCTACACCGAGGGCGGCGCGGGCAGCGGTGGCGGCGCAGGCTTGGGCGGCGTGTTCTTCGTCGACAGCGGTGCCACGCTGCATCTGAATAACGTCAGCTTCCTGCACAACGTCGTCAAAGGCGGCGAAGGCGGCAGTTCGCCCGACGTGAATATCGCCGGTCTGACGGTGACCCTGCTCGACAAGACGGCGGACGTGACGGCAGTCAGCGCGCTGGCGATCACGCCCACGCTGTCGGTCGATGGCGGCGGCAACATCACCGTGTCGGGCGCAGTCATGAGTTCCGACAACCCGCTGATCAAGTCGGGCGCAGTGGTCACCATGACCGGCGTCGGCGGCTCCACCACGATCAGTGGCATCACCGGCGGCAACGTCACGTTCGACTCGGCGCTCGCCGTCGACAGCAGCGCGATCAAGAACCTGAGCGGCGCCAGCTTGAATGCCGGCACCAACTCCATCAGCGTCGCTAGCTTCGGCTCGCTCGCTCCCTCGGACATCATTGCCGGCATGTCGGTGGTCGGCACCGGCATCCCGGACGGCACCACGATTACCGAAGTCACGCGCGATGCCGCCACCAACGCCGTGACCGGCATCAGGCTCAGCAACAACATCGCGACCGGCGGCAGCAACGCGACTCTGAGACTGGTCGACGTCCGCAGCTTCAACGCCTCGCAGTTCGAAGTCTCGAACGGCGGCACGCAGATCACGCTGCCGGCCACGGGTCTGGGACTCGCGGTCGGCATGACCCTGACCGGCACCGGCATTCCGGCCGGCACCACGATTACCGCCATCAACGGCAATCAGGTCACGCTGTCGCAGCCTATTTCGTCTTCGGCCGTTGCATTCACCGGCAGCCTGCCGGCGACAGTGGTCGGCCAGAACACCATCCAGCTGACCGCGGTCGACAGTCGCCTGAAGATCGGCGCAGTGATCAGCGGCGACGGCATTCCCGCCGGCACCACGATCACCGCCATCGACAGCGCGACCGGCGTGGTCACCCTGAGCCAGAATCTCACCGGCAACCCCACCGAGTTCTCCTCCAAGCGCATCACCGCACAGAGCGGCAGCCAGTTGACCTTGCTCAGCGCCGCGGGCCTGGTGGTGGGCATGCAAGTTGAAGGTGGCGGCATTCCGGCGGGAACCACGATCACCGCCATCAACGGCAACGTCATCACTCTGTCCAGCACACCGACAGGGACGGTCGATGGTTTCAGCGCCAGCTCGCCCTATCGCGTCGGCGGCTCGCTCAACGGCATCGCCATCAACGGGATCAACGGTTTCAACGGCGGCAGGGGCGTCAACGCACCTGTCGGCATCGTCTACATCACCGACGGCGAAGGCCGCGACGGCACCAAAGGCGGTAGCGCCACCGACGGCATGGGCGGGGCGGGCGGCACCGGCGGCAACGGTGGCAACGGCAGCGGCGGTGTTCCATTCAACTACGAGATGACCCGGGAGACGATTGAAAAGACGGCTGATGCGGCTCAGAAAACGGCCGCCGCGGTCGGTGCACTGTCTGCCTTCCCACCCAACCCCGCACTGTCGGCTGCTCACGTCGCGGCAGCTGCCGTGTCCTACGCGCAGCTCGGCATCGCTATCGCGAACCTCACGCAATGGGGCCTCGACGTCAGCAATGGCACTGCTGGACGAGGCGGCGCCGGTGGTAACGGCGGCAACGGCGGCAACGGTTCCACCTTCTATGGTGGTGGCGCCGGCGGCGCGGGCGGTAGCGGCGGTAGCGGCGCGCTGAGTCATACCGACGGCGGCGACGGCGGTATTGGTGGCTCGGGCGGCTCTGGCGGCTTCGGCGCAGGCGGCGGCTCGGGCGGCGCCGGTGGCGCGGGCGGTGGCACTGGCAACGCGAGCGATGGCGATACCGGCGCAGGCGGCCTCGGCGGCTTCGGCGGTGGCGTGGGCAGCAACGGCGATGGCTTGTTCGGCGGTGGCGGCTCCGGCTTTGGCGGCGCCATCTTCGTGCGTAACGGCGGTACGCTGGCCCTCACCGGCAACGTGCTGTTCCGTGAGAACACCGTGCTCGCCGGTTCCAGCAACAACGGCGGCACACCCGGCCAGGCGGCGGGTTCCGACATCTTCATGATGAGAGGGTCCGATGTTCTGCTGGCACCGGGCAATGGCAAGGTCATTCGCATCGAAGGGCAGATTGCCGACGACAGCAGCGCCAGCATTGCCGGCGGCAGCTACGCTCCCGGTGCCGGCGCCGATCTGCGCATCGGCGGCGGTGGCCTGGTGCAACTGGCGGGCACCAACACTTACTCGGGCAAGACCATCCTCGAAGGCGCCACGCTCGAAACCACTCTGGGCCGCGGCATCCATCCGACCAGCTCCATCGTCTTCAGCGGTCAGGGCGGGCTGGGCTCACTGAATACAGGCAACGCCGGCGTGCTCTTGCTGAGCGAGAACGTGACTCAGCGTGCCGGCACGCTGGTGCCGGGACAATTCAGCTGGAATGGCGCGGGCGGCTTCGCCGCCGGCAACGCCAACGGCATCACGGTCAATTTCGGCAAGACCGCCGGTGGCGCCGCCGGACAGACGCTGAGCTGGGGCAGTTCCTACCTCGCCAACACTTCGACGCTGGTGTTCGGTTCGGAATACAGCCAGGGCTCGGTCGATCTGCAGAACGACATCAACCTCAACGGCAACACCGGCAGGGTTGCGGTCTACGGCAGCCTGTCTGCCGATGCGACTCCCGGGCAGACCGCCTACCTGAGCGGCAAACTCACCAACGGCAGCCTGGAAGTCGGCAGCGCCGGCTACGCGGGCACGCTTTACCTCACAGGCCAGAACGAGCTCAGCGCCTTCACTCTCAACACCGGCGTGGTCTCCACACTGGGCACTGCCGGCGCTAGCGGACGTCTGATGCGCACCAGCGGTGGTAGCGTCACGATCAACGGCGGCACCCTGGTGCTGGTCGGCGAAGAAAACATCACGTCGTCATCCGTTGCCACGGGCGGCCACTTGATGTCGACCGGAAGCTTGACCGCAGGCAACGCCGTGAATAGCGGACTGCTCTCCTACCTCGGTACCACTTCGCTCACCAACCTGACCAACAACGCCAACGCTCTGTTGAACACCGCTGGCACCCTGGCGGTGAGCGGCTTGCTGAGCAACCACGACGAAGGCACGGTGTTCCAGCTCGGCCAGATCACCGCCGGCAACGTCGTGAACGACGGCCTGTGGGCAGTGAGCGGCCAGCGCACCCTCGCCACTCCGTCGCTGACCGGCAGCGGAGCGTTCGAACTCACCAGGATGTCGGACGTCCTGAGCATCGAGCAGAGCGGCAACAGCACCTTCGACGGAACGTTCGGCGGTGCGGGCGCCATCATCAAGGCGGGCGCGGGCACGCTGACACTGACCGGCGCCAGCAGCCATGTGGGCGGCACCGCGGTTGTGGCGGGTACGCTGGACACCACAGGCGGGGGCACGCTGGCCGACGATGGCGACATCGCAATCGTCAGTGGCGCGACCTTCAAGGCGGGCACCGCCGACACGGTCGGCGCGGTGATCAACGGCGGCACTTATAACGTCGCAACGGACCAGCACGTCGCCTCTCTGGCGAACGCGGGCACGACACAGCTCTCCGCGAATCTGACGAGCGCCGGAACCGTGACCAACGATGGCGTCATCAACGTGTCTGGCAGCCAGGCAATGACGACCACCGGATTCAACGGCGGTTCGATGGGTGTCCTGCACTTCGATCAGGCTGCCGATGCTCTGACCCTGAACCAGGCGCAGAACAGCGTGTACGGTGGCCAGATCACGGGCGCTGGCTCGCTGGTCAAGACCGGCGCGGGCACCCTCACCCTCAATGGCGAGGTGGGCTCGGTGAACATCGGCGGCGAACTCGTCATCGATCAGGGCACGGTGGCCCTGGATGGCGGCTACATCCTCGATCAGAGCATGGGCGTGGTGGTCAACAGCACTACGGTCGGCGATGAGCAGATCATCGGCACTCTGCAACTGGTCAGAGGCGACCAGAGCATCTTCTCGCTGAGCGGTGCGGGCCAGATCGACCTCGGTGCGACCAACCGTCTGACGGTGCGCAACGGCGGCAACTTCACCGGTACGGTGTTGGGCTCCGGCGCGCTCGACATGCGCAGCGGCTCGTTCCAGCTCGACAACGACCTGATCTCGCTCGACCCGACCAGCGTGTTCACTCTGGGCGGTGAAGACTCGCAGGCATCGACGACGGTCGGCAGCGGCGCCAGGCTGCAATTCCCGGCCGTGGAGCTGCATGAGAACGCAACTCTGGCGGTCTCCACGGGCGGCTCCGTGGTATCGGATCGCGTCGGTCTGGGCGGCAATTCGCTGCTGGAGATCGCCGCCGGCGGCACGGTTCAGTCGGGCTCGGTCCAGGTGAGCGATACCGCCAAGCTGGACGTGCAAGGCACCTTGAACGCCAACAACATCGTGGTCAGGTCCGACGCCACCAGCCCGGATGCGGCGCCGGTCCTGCACCTCGGCAATCCGTTCGATCCCACCACTCGGGGCAGCGTCAACGCGAGCCGCACCGAGATCAGTGGCGGTGTGCTGTCCGGCAACGGTGCGTTGTCCGGCCAGGTGGTGATGGGTGCGAACTCGTGGCTCAACCCCGGCAACTCTCCGGGCAGCCTGCAGTTCGCCGACCTGACCTTGGGCAACCAGTCCACCACGCAACTGGAAGTGGGCGGCACTGTTGGCAACCGAGTCGCAGGCGTCGATTACGATGCCATCTCGGTCAGCGGCAGCCTGCGCATCGAGGACGGCGCTGCGCTGGTCATCGATCGCTACGGCACTGGCGACGATCTCGCCCGCGGCGAGACGGTCAAGCTGTTCAACGTGCGCGACGGCCAGGTCTCCGGCAAGTTCGCGAGCGTGCAGAAGACCGACGGCGACGAAGCGCTATTCAACGTCAGCACCGGCAGCGTCATCGGCCTGGGCAGCGGCGGTTATGGCGAGTTCTACAGCCACGTCGCACGTCGCCGCAACGAAGGCGCCATGCTGGACGCTCTGATGGTCGAAGACGCGGGTGGCGTTCGCCAGTTCAGCGGCGGCAAGCTGCTCGAACGGCTGGCCAACGCCTACGCCAACGGCACCGACAGCTCATCGATCTTCGCCATGGCCTCGCCCGAGGCTTACACCGGCCTGATCGAGCAAGGCCGGCAGGCTCTGTTCTTCATGCCTGAGGCGGATATCGGCAGCGACCTTGGTGAGGCACGCGGCGCCATTGCGAGCGTCTACACCCGTAGCGGCAAAGCGCGTAACAGCGGTTACGCCAACTACGATCTGGATGCCGACGGCGTGCAGATCGGCTACAGCACGGGCGAGAGTCTGATCGGCAAGGTGAGCCTGGGCATCGAGAACGGCCGCAATCGCAACAGCACCCTGAGTGGCAGCTCGGACGGCCTGATCGGCTCGGTGGCGGCAGCGAAGACGTTGCCGGTGCAAGGGTTGTATCTGTCGGGCCGCGTGACTTACGCGGAATACAAGACAGATGCCTCACGCCAGACCAGCGACGGTACTGCCCGGGCCAATCGCATCGACTCGAGCGCCTGGCTCGCGGGCGTCGGCGTGATGCACCTGGCCAATTTCGAGCGACTGAGCCTGCGCTCCTCGTTCGAAGTGGCCAGCTACGGCGTCAAGGTCGACAACTTCAACGAGACCAACCGGGCATCGATCACCGATGCACTGTCGGTGCGCTCGATGAAGCAGGACGGCACGGCACTGCTCGCCGGCTTGGAACTCAGCGGCAATCTGTCCGACAGCTGGCTGCTGCGCGCCGGTGCCAACGTCGTCCACGATCTGAGCGGCGACGCTCATGACGTGAGTGCCAGCGTGAATGGCGAGGCGGCGGCGTTCTCAGTGCGCAATCCGGGTCTGGGCAAGACGCAGTTCAGCGTCTTGGGCAGCGTGGGTTACCGCATGGGCGATGCTGGCAATCTCGACCTGTCGCTGCAGACCTTCGGCGAGAAGGGTTCGCAGGCCAGCCTGTCGTATAGCAAGCGCTTCTAAGAGCGCCAGCGGGATCCGGCCTCGCCGGATCCCGCGCACACGACTTTGCGGGGTTACTCTTTCCTGGTTGGGGAGTGGTGGTAACGACCATCGAACCGAGTAACCCCGCTCTTTTCGAGCGGCGGGTCGATCACGAAGCGGCGTCAGCCGCCAGACGCGCGGCAATCTGCGGCATCCACTCCTTCTCCACATTGGCAAAAGCGACGCGCAGATAGTCTTCCTGCCCCGGCCCGAACATCGCGCCCGGCAAAGCCAGCAGGTTGTGGCGATCGACCAGGCGGCGCGCCACATCGGCAGCGCTCTGGCCCCGATGCGGATGCCGGACGTAGGCGAAATAGGCCCCGGCACTGATCAGCTCATAACCCAGATCGCTACGGCTCAACGCCGATTGCAGAGCCGTGAGGCGTTCGCGCATCAGCAAGGTATTGCTACGTCGCCAATCGCCGAGGGCCTCGAGCCCGCGCAGGGCAGCCAATTGCCCGATATGCGGCGCACAGATCGCCACCGTATCCATTGCCTTGGCAACGTTTTCGACCAGTGCCGGCGCGCCGATCAGCGCCCCAACGCGATAGCCGGTCATGCAGAAGACCTTGGAGAAGCTGTAAAGCTGGATCAGCGTGCCCTGCCAGTCCGGGTCCTGGAACAGGTCGTGCGGCGCCTGGTCATGCGGCATGAAATCGCGATAGGTCTCATCCAGGATCAAAGCGATGCCGCGCGCTTTCGCGAGCTGATAGAAGCCGCGTAACACTGCCGGTGAATAGACAGCGCCGGTCGGATTGTTGGGTGAAATGATGACCAGCGCCCGGGTCGACGGACCGATCGCCGCCGCGACCTCATCGAGGTCCGGCACACCGCCATTATCCGGCCGGAAGGCGACATGCTTGGCGCGGATGCCCTGCATATCCAGCCACATCTGATAATTGAAGTAATACGGCAGCGGCAGGATGATCTCCTCCCCCGCTTTGGCCAGCGACAGCGTCGTCAGGCAATAGGCCTGATTGCAGCCGGCGGTGATCAATACGTTATCCGCCGTCACCTTACCGCCGTAGGCTCGCGCGATATCGGCCGCAAGCGCCTCGCGTAACGGCGGGATGCCTTCGATATCAGTGTAGCGACACGTCTCCGGCTCACCGATGAGGCTGGCCAGATGATCGGTCAGCGCCGCCGGCGGCGCATAGCCGGGCACTGCCTGACAGACGTCGATCAGCGGTTTGTCGGCAGGGAAACGACGCCCGTTGATCCAGCTACGGGCTTCCGCAATGGGCGGCGGCGCCACCCGGCCGAGCAGCGGGTTGACGGTATAGTGCAAATCTTGGCTCATGAACGTAATTGTGGCAGGTCTCAACGGCAGATCGAGCGCTTCCTCATTGGCCAGCGCTTCCTTGTTCTCGATGCGGCGGCCGTGCACGATGTCGCGCACCAGCAGTTCGGCAATTTTGCCGGACTTGGTGCGCCATCACACGCACATCGTGCAGCCAATGCTGGCGGATGCCGATGCTCTCCACAACTCCGGAACGCTCCCCCGGACCGTGGGGGCTCAACCGAGCATTGGCCGGATCGTGGTATCGACCAATTTTCCGCGCCGGAGCACGCGAATCTGAATCTCGCGCGTCGCAAGCTCTACCGTCAGCAACCGATGCAGATGATCGAGACCGGTGATCGGCGCGCCGTCGAAGTCGAGCAGCACATCGCCGTGGTCGAGCTGCGCGCGCGCGGCGGGTCCGTCTGACTGAACTTCGAGCACGAGAATTGCCGTCTGCACTTGTCGTTGCAGCGTGCGCTGAATGCGTCGATCGAGCGAAATTGTCTGGCCAGCCAGCCCGAGACGACTCCTGCGCACCCGCCCTTCGCGCATCAGCGTCGCGGCGACGTTGGCTGCGATGTCGATGCCGATCGCGAAGCAGATTCCCTGCGCTCCGCCCGCGATGGCGGTGTTGATCCCGACCACCCGGCCAGCCCCGTCCACCAGCGGACCGCCGGAGTTGCCTGGATTCAGCGGCGCATCGGTTTGAATCACGCTCTCGACCAGCCGGCCCGAGCGGGTTCGCAAGCTGCGGCCGAGCGCGCTGACGATGCCAGCGGTGACCGTTGCCTGGTAGCCAAACGGATTGCCGATCGCGATCACTAGTTGCCCAACGCGCAATGTCGACGACGTGCCGAGCGTCGCGTAGGCGAAGCCGCTGCCCGTCAGGCGCAGCACAGCGATGTCGGTTTCGGGATCGTCGCCGACCAGAGTGGCTTTGACTTCGCGACCGTCGGTAAGCGTGGCGGTCAGCTCGCTCGCCTGGCTGGCGACGTGACTGTTCGTCAGCAAGTAACCGTCCGGCGTATAGAGCACGCCAGAGCCAGCTCCGAGAGCGCGGCCATTCGACGCACGGGCCGTGATACTTGCGACCGCCGGGCTCACGCAATCGAACGCCTGCGCGACGAGTTCCGAGTATGGATCGAGCGCTTCCGGCTCAATACGAGGTGCAGGAATCATGCGTCGATGTTCGCGTGGCTCACGGACGCGAGCACCTGGCCGAATGACCGGGCACCCGGTCATTCAACCGATGGGCATCTCCGACCGCTCGCGCGCAGGCTACGACCACGCTATCGCGGAGCCGATCGATGAATCTCGAAACAAACAATCTGCAGCCACTCTCACAGGCAATCGAAGCGATCGTCGCGACGGCGAAAGATCGCGTCGTCGCAATTCGCAACGCCTCGCATCGACACACCAGCGGATTCGTTTGGCAGCCGGATGTGATCGTTGCATCTGAGCAGACCATCGGCGAGCGCGACGAGTATGAGATCGTGACCGCTGACGGACGCTCGACACGCGCGCAGATCATCGGTCGCGATGCGGGTACGAACATTCTCGTCATGCGACCGAGCGAGCGCATCGACGTGAGCCCGAGTAGTCCAGCACTACCGAGAATCGGCGGCCTGGTGCTGGCGCTTGCGGCGAACTTCGACGGCACGACGGCCGTGCGCGTCGGCGCGGTGCGTAGTGTCGGCGATCGCTGGTTCAGCCGGGCCGGCGGGAGCATCGATCAACGGATTACCCTTGATATTCGCCTCCATCGCACCGAAGAAGGAGGACCGGTGGTCGATGCTGCCGGTGCATTGGTCGGCATGTCGACACTCGGCCGCCCCGGCGAGGTACTCGCGATTCCGACCGCGACGCTGACCCGCGTCGTGCCGCAATTGGTGGCGAACGGACGAGTCGCGCGCGGCTGGCTCGGCGTTGCGCTACAACCGATTGCCGTACCCGATGCGCTCGTCGACCAGGCAGGTCAGCGGATCGCGATGATGGTCATGTCGATCGCAGAGCACGGGCCTGCCGCAAAGGCGGGCGTGACTGCGGGCGATATTCTGTTGACGGTCGATAGCATCGCCCTGCGCGGCATGCGCCAGCTCGTGGCGCGACTGAGTGAAGAGAACATCGGCCAATCGGTGGAGCTGAGACTCATACGCGGCGGACACATCATAAAACTGGCAGCGCAAATCGGAATTCGTCCGTAAGCCCTGCGGCGCGCGACGCCATGCTCGATGCGATGCCGCTTCTCGTCGGCGTGCTCGCCACGGACGAAACGCGACGCGCGGCGCTAACGAAGCTCGTCGCAGACGCCGGTCATCGAGTCGTGGCCTCAGCACAGTCGGACGTGATCGTCAGCGATGCGAAACAAACATCGCCGTCGCGACCGACCCTCGTATTCCGCAATGAGGGATCACCCGCCGAAAATCATTTGCCGTGGGACGCCCCGCCGAGACAAGTGGACGCGGCGCTCCGTGCACTGGTAGCCGGCTTATCGATTCGGCCCGCCCGCTCAGCTCCACGCCGCGGCTTCGAAGAGCTCGACGATTCTGCTGTTCAAAGCGTCCTTACGCCGCGCGAGCTCGACGTAATCGACGCGATCGGTGCGGGACTCAGCAATAAAGCCATTGCGCGCGAGCTCGGGATCTCGCTCCACACCGTCAAATTTCATATCGAGTCGCTGTTGCGCAAGCTCGGGGCACACACACGAGCCGAGGCAGTCGCAAAGGCGATGGAGCGGCGCAGGCAAGAAACAGTCGAGCTGTGAACAGTTCCGGCGGCTCCATCCACCTCATAGCTCGACCTCCACGGCGTCGCCGACGACACGCACTTTGTAAGTGGCGAGCCCTGCGACGGCTGGGTCCATCGTGACGCGACCGGTCCTCACGTCGAAGCGCGACGCATGCCATGGGCAAACGATCTCGTCGCCTTCGATCGCTCCCTCGGACATCGGACCCGCCTCGTGAGGACAGGCGTCATCGAGCGCGTAGATCTCGCCGTTGAGGTTCACCAACGCGAGGAGTTTTCCCTCAGCCTCGGCACCAATCACACTGTTCTCAGGAATTTGCGACTTCTTCGCGACTTCCACGAATCTGGCCATGAGCGGATTCCTCTTGCCTGCCGTCGCCACGATGGAAGCATCATTGCAGTGCGCCTTACGGCACCGCGCCAGCGATCTTGCGAAATTCATCTTCCGTGAAAGCGAGGAGCGTCTCGCCTCGCACGTTGCCGCGAGCCCCTAACGCCAGAGATGCCTTCGCCATCGTCGCCGGGTCAGGGGCTTCCGCGATCACGACCGCATCGTATTGCCCGGTGACCAGATAGAAGGCTTTGAGGGTGGCGCCAAGTTGCTCGAAGGCCTTGCGGGCCGCATCGAGTCGGGCGGGACTTTCCTTGATCTTCTCCATTCCCTGTTGGGTGTATCGAAGCAGCGAGATGTAGGTGGCCATGGCTGGTCTCCTTCGCACGAGGAATGTGCAGGTTTCTATGACGGCAAACCCTGCGGTCTGCATCCCCTGCCTGCAGCAGGATTTGCGTCGACGACTATTAGCGCTGCTGAGCTCGCGAAGATAGTGCGTATGAGGAGCATGCCCAATAACCAATAACCAAAAAAACGCGTGCCAGAGGACGTGCAGAAAAAAACTCTCGCCGACAGGCCTCTGCTTGTTTCAGCACCGCGTGCGCGTACGCAATTCGCTACTCACCCGGCGAATCCCCCACTTGCCACCGGTGTCATGCGGCATTTAGCGTTGCCGCCGAATGATGAGGGCAGCGCGGCGAGCGACGCCGTCCGCTGCGCACTCATCACGTGACGGAACACATCGAACCTCAGGGGGACTGCTCATGATTGTCAGGGCGTTATGCGCCACGGCGCTGTTTGTATTTGCAAGCGGCGCGTACGCGGCTACCGACTATCCAACGGGTTATACAAAGTGCGCCAAAGAGGGCGAGACGTGCACGTTCAGCGGCACTCGATCGGTGGCGTACGGTAAGGCAGGCACGTTCGTGTATGCGACGCTGACCGGGCCACTCACCTGCTCCGCTTCATTGTTTCCAACGATCAATGTCGGCACTCCGCGCTATTGCTCGTACGGCGCGACGGACGGCGGCGGCGGCACATGCAATCCCACAGCGATCACTCCCTTCATCAACGGGACTCAGACCGCGAGCGCCACCATCAGCTCCGGCGCACAAGTGAGCTTCGCTCCAACGCCGTCATCGGGCGGTAGCTGGTCGTGGAGCGGCTGCGGCACGTCCGGGACGGCGCGCCAGCAGACTGTCAATCCGACTGCCTCCTGTTCGGCGACCGCGACGTACACCAACAGCTGTGGCGCAAGCTCGACGCAAACCTTTGCCATTACGGTGAGCGGATCGGGCGGCGGCGGTGGCGGCGGCAGCGTTGGCAGTCCAGTCGGATTTGGCAGGACCGCTACGGGCGGCACAGGTGGCGCTGTAGTGACCGCACGCACCGGCGCCGAAATCAACGCTGCGCTGTGCGCTCGGGCCAGCGTGAGCACGCCGCTCATCATCAGAGTCGACGGGACGATCACGCACGCCAATACCACCCGAGCCACCGGCAGCTGCGATACCACCGCCACGGAAATTCAGTTCAAGGGCGTCAGCAATGTCAGCCTGATCGGCGTCGCCAATCGCGGCGTGCTGGATCAGATCGGCATTCATCTGCGCAATACCTCGAACATCATCATCCAGAACCTGCACATCAAGAACGTCAAGAAGAGCGGCTCGCCCATTTCCAACGGCGGCGACGCGATCGGCATGGAGTCTTCGGTCACGAATATCTGGGTCGACCACAACACCCTGGAAGCCAGCGGTGGCGAATCCAGCGGCTACGATTCGCTGCTGGACATGAAGGCAGGCGTCACGAACGTCACCGTGTCCTACAACCACTATCGCAACTCGAGCCGAGCCGGTCTGATCGGATCGAGCGACGACGACGCTGCCAATACCAACATCACGTTCCATCACAACTGGTACGAGAACATCGAGCAGCGCACGCCGCTGCTGCGCCATGGACTGGTGCACACCTATAACAACTATTGGTCGAACGTGAGCAACAGCGACATGATCCACGGCATCAACTCGCGCATGGGCGGCCGGGTGCTCGTCGAAGGCAACTACTTCAAGAATTCCAACAATCCGCTGCTTGCTTCGGATGATTCCCCGCAAGCCGGCTGCTGGCAGACCCGGTCAAACACGCTGGATTCCATCAGCTACAGCCGCTCGGTGGGCAATGGCGCGCTGGTGATTCCGGTGATTGCCAATGGCCAGTTCGACTCGACGTGCACGGTGACGGTGCCCTACTCGTACACACTCGACCCTTCCGCAAACATTCCATCGATCGTCACGGGCAACGCCGGAGTCGGCAAGATCTCTCCGTAACGGGAACGATCCAAATCGACAAGGAAGTCGAGCCACAGGAGGACGAGATGAAACTTCGACATGCGAAGGTGCTGGTGGTGACCGCGCTGCTCGGCGCGGCACCCGCGAAGGCCGTCGTCCCTGGCTTCGCTGGCAACGTCACCGGCGGCGGCAATGCCACGCCGGTCGTGGTCAGCACGCTCTCGGCTGCGCAATCAGCCGTCAATGGTTACTCGGGCAGCGGCGGCCTTGTTCTGCACTACAACGGCACCTTCGACGAAGCGCCGATCCTCGCGAACATCTGTGGCCAGTGGAGCAAGCCCGCGCAGGAGCTGTCGATCAGTAGCAAGAACGACATCACCGTCCTCGGCCTGGATGGATCGTCCGCGAACTTCGGCATTCGCATCAAAGGCTCGTCCGGCAACATCATCGTGCGCAACATGAAGATCGGCCTGCTGCCGGGCGGCGCCAGCAACGGAGACCTCATCGGCATCGAGGCGAATGCGCACCACGTCTGGATCGATCACAACGAGCTGTATACGCGGAACATCAACTGCCCGGGCACGCCGGATGACGATACGACGTTCGACGGCTTGCTGGACATCAAGAACTCGGCCAGCTTCATCACCGTCTCGTACAACTACATTCACGACCATGCGAAGGTGGGCCTGATCGGCGCGAGCGACACCGACAGCGCCGAGCGTCGCGTCACGTATGCGCACAATCGTTACGACAACGTCGGCTCGCGCCTGCCCTTCCAGCGCTTTGGCTATGTGCACGTCTACAACAACTACTACAACAACATCACGGGCAGCGGCATCAACCCGCGCATGGGTGGGCACGTCCTGGTCGAAAACAACTATTTCGAGAATGCGCTCAACCCGGTGTTCTCGCAGTCATCGATCCTCGGCCAATGGGACCTGCGCAATAACAACGCCCGCAGCTCTACAGACAACGCGCGCTTCAACATTCGCTGGACAGCCTGCTCCGGCAGCACGCCATGTCAAAAGGCAACCGACTGGACGACGACAGCAACGTTTCCGATCGCACTACCGTACACGTACACCACGTATTCGCCCGATGTGTCGCGTTGCATAGCGCTGAACGCCGCGGGATCGGGCAAGGGCCTGAAGGAAGCCGCGGCCGTGCTGAACGTATGCGGAGGCAGTCCTGCGAACAATGTCTATCAAACCGAGAATGGCACCGTGGGCGGCGGCACGGTCTTCGAGAGCACGAATGCAGGATTCAACGGCACGGGCTACGTGAACGCATCGACGACGGGCGGCTTTTCACAGATCAACAACATCGACGGCCGCGGCGGTGGTTCCAAGACGCTGCGCATCCGGTATGCCCTCGGTGTTGCAGCTGCGCGCACGGGACGCCTGGTCGTAAATGGAGTCGGCACGAACATCACGTTCAACTCGACGGGTGCCTGGACTACCTGGGCACTGCAGGACGTGAGCGTAACGCTCAACAACACCTCCTCGAACACGATCCGCTTCGAGTCGACCGGTCAGGATCTGGCGAACATCGACCAGGTGGAAATCCTCTGAGAAGACATCGGCGGCCCTGTCGACGATAGGCGACTATCGCTCTAGCTCGCCCCAGATGCGGTGTGACGACTGATGATTTTCCCCAGATCCTGCAGCGCCTTTTCGATCTGCTCTGACCAGAGGTGGCCGTAATTCAGGCGCAGGCAGTGGCGGAACTCGCGCTTTGCAGAGAACATCGGACCTGGACTGATGCTGATACCCGCCTCCATCGCTTCGCGATGCACTTCCAAAGTATCCACTGTCGCCGGAAGCTCCGCCCACAGAAAATAGCCACCAGCGGGACTCGTGACTCGACATCCTTCAGGGAAGTACCGACTGATCGACTCCAGCATCTGCTGTTGCTGGACGCCGAGCGTATGTCGCAATTGCCGAAGATGCCGTTCATAGCCGCCCTTCTTGGCGTACTCAGCGATGGCCAGTTGCGCAGGAACACTGGCGGAAAGAGAGCTGATCAGTGCGCGTTGCTCGATCTGTTTCGCGTAGCGCCCGGGCGCGACCCAACCTACGCGAAATCCCGGCGCCAGATTCTTGGAGAACGAAGAACAGTGCAGCACCAGGCCAGCGGTGTCGTAGGCCTTAGCCGGCTTTGGGCGCTCGCTCCCATAGTACAGCTCCGCGTAAACATCATCCTCGATCAAAGGAACGTCGTGATGCGTTATCAGCTCGACTAACGCTTTCTTGTCCGCGTCGGACATCAGGCTGCCCAGGGGGTTCTGAAACGTAGGCATGAACCAGCAAGCCCTGATGGGATGGCGCCGTAGCGCCTGTTCAAGTGCGTCCAGGTCGACGCCGTGAATTGGATGGGTAGGAATCTCCACTGCGCGCAGGCCGGCTGCTTCTATGGCCTGCAATGCTGGAGGGAAGGTGGGCGTTTCGATCGCGACGACATCGCCAGGTCGCGTCACCGTCTGCAAACACAACGTCAAGGCGTCCATTGCGCCGGATGTGATGACGATGTCCTCATGGCTCAGCGAGCACCCTCCTTCGAGATAGCGGCGCGCGATGAGCCGCCGCAGCTGCAAATTCCCCGGCGAGAGCGCCTTGACCGTCTGCCACGGGTCGAACTCTTTACCCCTCGATCCGAAAGCGCGGAGGAGCTGCTTGAACGGAAACAGCAGTGGACTTGGGAACGCCGATCCGAAGGGGACCAGATCGCGGTCTCTGGTGGAGGCAAGCAGATGGAAGACCAGCTCGCTCACGTCCACTGGCGTCGACCAGCCATCGGGTCGATGAGTAGAAGGTGGGCGCAGGCCGGCGCTGCGGCGTGCGGCAACGTAGTAACCGGAGCGTGTGCGAGCCTCGATGAGCCCGCGATCTTCCAGCACACCATAGGCCTGCAACACCGTGCCTGGGCTGACCGAATGCGAGCGTGTCAGCTTGCGTACCGATGGCATGCGATCGCCCGGCCGCAGAACGCCTTCGCGAATGAGACGTGTCAGGTCTTCAACCAGTTGCTCGTACAGCTTCATGCTTGCTGGCTCTCACGCGCTTGTGTGCGCCACGCACCGAAGGCCCAAGTGCCTGCGACGATGGTTGCAAGCGCCACGAGCCCCTCCCCCGTTCGCGCCTGATCCGTCTGTAGATACGCAGCACACAGCCGGCTTGGTAGAGATTGAAACAGCACGCCAACGAAGATCGTCATGGTCGCCCACTGGCCGACAAAGAACAGCTGGATGACCGCACTCGCCCGCGACACAGATAGCGCAAAGACGAGCCCAGCCGCGAACACCGAAACGGTCTTCGCCAAATCGACGGGCAGTCCGGTCGTGGCCATGTCCAGAGCATTCGGAATCATCCAGACCGTCAAGACCGCGCTCACGAACACCAGCCCGGAAATGCCGTGACTATCCCAGTGTGCGAATGCTGCACGAACCCGCTCCCCAATCGCGCCCGCGCAAACGTATCCTGATGCAAAGAGCAACGGAAACACTGCAAGCATGTGACGCAACATAGACGCTTCGGCTTGAGTCCGCAGCGGCTCGCACATCAGCAGTATCGGCACGGCCAACGCGAGGAGACGCGATCGAGCGCTCATCGCTCACTCCTCGCAAGCGCGCGTTGCAGAGCTTGATTCGGCTTCGCCAGATCGACGATTTCAGAGAGCTGGCCGTCGGGAGCGACGACATGAAACGCCGCGTTGTGCTGAAAGCCGCCGAGCTCGTCGCGAATGACGACGATACCGAAGGTGTCCAGCAGTTGCTCCAATTCACTTTCATCCTCGATCGTGGCGATGCGCCAGATGGCAGGATCAGCGCGCATGCGACCGGCATATTGCGCCAACACTTGTGGAGTGTCGTGCTCAGGATCGAAGCTGATGCTCAGGAGCTGAACGCTCTGCGAGAGCCCACTGTCCGCGATCTGCTCCTGCAGGCGCTTGAACTCGTAGCCAAGTGCGACACAGATCGTCGTGCAACGCGTGTACACGAAGGTGATGAGCGTGCTCTTCGGTTGCTTCGCAACGAGCGATCGAAGCGAGACATGCACACCGTCGTGCAAAGTCACGCGCGCGTCCGGAACTACGCGCGGCTCACGTGCGACTGTGTTGCGTCTCGCCTGCTCACTGGTCAGAGCGCTGTACCCGTCCGTGGCCCACCCAAGAGCCCAAGCGCTGCCAAGCATCACAACCAGGAGTGCTGCAATGGAGCGCATGCGGAGAACTCAACTACCGTCCATGATCGTGGACTCGAGTTCGTTCTGCCCGTTCCACGGGGCCTGACGAGTGGCGAACCTCTCACGCTCGCTTGCAATCAGTGAGGCGTGCACGGGCTCGGCATTGTTGCCCCAGTTGCTGCGGATATAGCTGGCGATCGCAGCCAACTGCGCATCGTCGAACTGCGTTCCAAACGCCGGCATGGCCCCCGAGTAGAGAGTTCCTTTCACCGCCAATGTGCCATTGATTCCATGGAGGAGAATTTGTGCGAGCACTCGCGGATCGCCGGTCACCCATTCGGCGCCCGCCAGGGGCGGAAACACACCAGTCAGACCCAGACCGGTCGGCTGGTGACACGCCGCGCAGTTCGCCGCGAAGAGCTGCCCCCCATCCACCGTGGTCGCGGCTGCTGGAATGCGCAGATCTCGTTGCATCGGCGCGGTCCACAAATAGTAAGCGCCCCAGAGCACGAGCGCCGCGATCAAGCCAAAGATGTAACCAGGAATACCTGCATCGGCTTCATGCGGCTCAGGTCGCTCGCGATGACGAACTTGGCTGCTGTTCATGGTGTGAGTCCTCGCTGTCACTCGCTCGGCGCCGGATAAGTGCGATCGAGCGACAACAGATACTTCACGAGATCCATCGCTTCGGGCCGGGCGACGATCACTCCAGCCTCGGGCGCTTCGGACGGCGGAAGCGTTACCGCGTACTCCCCTGCCTCTGCCTGGAGCTTGTGCTCAAACAGAAATGGAAATGCAGGCATGTTGCTGCCCACGACGTACGCCCGCGGTTGATACAGATGTCCGAGATGCCAATCGATGCTCGGCTGCCGCGCCCCAATGTTCAGCAAATCCGGGCCAGTGCGCATCGTGCCGAGCAGGTGTGGAGAGTCGTACGTGTAATCCTGGGGGAGCGATGCGCGCCCCCAGCCACGTTGAAAATCTACGCCGCTCTCCGCCCCCCGAGGCTGTTGGGTATGGCAGTACATGCACCCAAGCGTGATGTACTGCGAGCGACCGCGGAGCTCCTGCGCAGTGTAGGGTTGCAGTTCCTGCGGAGGATCCAAGTCACGAACCTGAAGATAAGGCAGTACCACCATTGCGCTGGTAGCTAGCGCCATCGTCGTGAGGGCACCGGCGATGAGTTTGCAGCCGCTATTCATGATTCACCTCAGCTCTGTGCCTGAGCATTGAGCCGTGGCGGGTCGGATGGGATTTGCACGAACGCGGGCCACAGTCGAGCTACGAACATCAAGCCGAAGTGGTACGCGAACACCAAGTGCCCTGCTGTCATGAGCAGACCGCCCAGTGAACGGCCTTTGAGAAACGGCAGCGTCAGCGTGACCGAGTCGATGAAGGGGCGTGCCGGATCCAGCAGCGCCAACCCCTGCAGCCATCCCCCAGCACTCAGAGCAATGATGTAGACAGCGAAACCCGCCAGCACCAAGCCGAAATGCAGCGAAATGAGCTTGGGTCTGGGCCACTCGATATCCAGCACTCTCGGCATGGCAAAGTACGCGGCCCCGAACAGCACCATCGCTACGAAACCGTACATGCCAAGATGCGCATGGGCAACGGTGAAGTGAGTGAAGTGAGTGACGTTGTTTACTGCGCGCAGCGCCTCCATCGAGCCTTGCACCGAAGCAACCGTGTACATCATTGCGCCGAACAACACGAACCGCAGCGTGTGCGAGTACTTCAGCGCGCTGAAGTGGCCGCGCATCGTGAGGTGCTGATTGACGGAGAACGCAATGACGGGAATGACCATCATGACGCTTTGAACGATGGACAGAGTGACCAGCCAAACGGGAATCGGCCCGCCGATGAGATGGTGGGCGCCGACTTGTCCGTAGAAGAACGCCAGGGTCCAGAACCCCAACAACGAAAGATCGTAAGACTGGACGGGTCGGCCGATGACCTTCGGCACGAAGTAATACACCGCCGCGAGAGCCATCGGGGTAAAGAAGTAGCCCAGCACGTTGTGGCCGAACCACCAGTTCATCGTGGCCTGCTGTACGCCTACGTGCAAACCAGGGATCTTGGCGACCACATATAAGATCGGAAACCAGAACAGAGCCGCACCGATATACCAAACGGACACATAAAGGTGATCGACCTGGGCGCGGGGCAGCATCAGCAACAGCGGCACCCCCATCAATGCGCCACCTATGGCGAACAGTCCGCCAATGTGCCAGGGGATCTCCAGCCACTCCATGCCATCGGTGACTCCCATTGCGACGGAATACAGGCCGAGCATCAAGCCGATGTTCCACAGTAGCGCCCCCGCATACGTGAAATGGGCGCCACGCAGAGGGGTTCGCAACAGGCGCGGCAACAACCAGGTCGCGATGCCTAGCGCTGCAAGGGAAGTCCAGCCGTAGGCAACTGCGTTCAAGTGGACGCTACGCAGCCGCCCGAAAGTCAACACGGCGTGGCGCACCAGCCAATCGGGCTCGTGCAACTTGACAGAACTGATGAGCCCCGCCACCGAACCGACCACCAACCAGATCACAGCGGTGCTCAGTAACAGAAGCACCGGTTTTGCCGTGGACATATCGGCGTCATGACGCACACGCGACTCGACAGGACCAAGTGCGTGAGCACCGCCGGCATCGCTGATGTTTTGCAGTAACTGGCGCTTCGCGGCATCGGCAGACGGCTCTTCGATCTGCCCGACTTCACCAGGCTCGAAAATTACACGCCCGCCAGTCGGCCGCGACTGCCCGCCCCCCTTGCGCAGCGACCAAATGAAAACCAGAAGGCCCAGAATCGAAATGATGTATGTACTGGTCAGAATGGCGCTGATGTTCATCTCTCATCCATACGGCAGACCGACCTGAAGGACTCGGGTGGTCAGCCGAACGTGCTAGATGAAGCCTAGGCAGGCGCGGCAAGTTGGAACAGATACAGAGCCGGCCATGATCCACTGGAACAGATTCCACTTCGCGCCTGAGTACAGGCTGAAATCGCCTCCGCGCCGTTACCGAAGCAAATGAGTGCGTTCCTCACTCATGCATTGGCTCGCAATTCCAAGAATTGGCAAGGAGCCCCTATTCCACACGCCTGACCTTGATCATCCGCCGCACGCCTTCGACGTGCATTCTGTAGCCGCCGACTTTTCCGCGCTGGATGCGCGCGGTGTAGCGCTTGCTGGGTTCGAGGCGTTGTTCGCGGGGCGTGCTCTCCGAGGCTTTCCAGACCTGGCCGTCCGTCATGCGAAACAGCCCGAGGCCTTCGAAGCCGTAAGTCGCACTTTCTATCTCCACCATTATCTGGTCGACGCTTTCTTCCGAGCGGCCCGCGCGAACCTGCTCGGCGCCGAGACTGGGCTGAGCGATGGCTTGTTCCTGGGGCGCATCACTTCGGGCACGCAGCTCTCGTTCCAGACAGGCGATGTGCTCGGACGGCTGCTCCGCATGCCTGGCACGACAAGCAGCGACCGGATCCGGTGTGGATGAGTGCGCGAGGGCAGCACACACCAACGCGCACTGAGCAAAGACACAGCGAGTCATGATTTTCATTGCCATGATTCTAATCGGCGCCGGGCGCCACGGCAGCAACGTAAAGCAGGGCGGAGCTCCCTCTCCGCCCCAATCGACCCGGACAGATCATCCGGTGAGGACGATCACATCCGCATTTCGAAGCCGACGAAGTAGCTGCGACCGAGCACGTCGTACAGGCCCGGGTCGGTGTTCGACTGCACGTTCGGCACGTACAGACGCGGCAGCTGGTTGGTGAGGTTGGTCACACCCAAACGCAGCCGAACGGCCTCCGTCAACTCGTAGCGACCGGACAGATCGACATACCACGTCGACGGCACGCCGGTGTTCGAGATCGGCGAGCCGCCGTTCCTCGTGTTGCGATGATCCATCGAGCCGATGTACCGGGTCGTGGCCTGCACGTTGAGGTTGTCGTACGAGTAGCTGGTCACCAATGTGCCCCGCCACTCCGGCAGCGACTGGCCGGTGAGCGCGCCGATGGTGCCGCCGAAGTCGAAGGATGGCGAGGCCTGGTCGGTCTGCTGTTCGTACTTCTCAAGCCAGGTGCCGACCAGCATGAAGCCGAGCTCGCCGAAGCCGCCCAGACCCAGGCCCCAGTTCAACGACAGGTCGATGCCGCTGGTGTTGATGAATGCCTGGTTCGCCGAGAACTGCTCCAACTCGATCACGCCGCCGTTGCCCGCGTCGCGATTGAACATCTGACACCACTGGTTGTTGATGTCGTACGTCGGGTTGGCGCCGTTCAAGTTGAAGCAGCGCTGCACGATGGTCGCGGCCTCCAACGGCAGGATCACGTCTTTCAGATCGATCGACCAGTAGTCGATCGACAGCGACAGACGCTCCAGCGCCGGGCTGCTGTTCCAAGGCGAGTTGAGCACCACACCGAAGGTGAAGGACTCCGCCTTCTCCGGTGTGAGATTCGCAGTGCCGCCAACGAGACCGTTGGCCTGGCCCGCGGGCTGCACGTAGGCCGCGCCACCCGCGACCGCCGACTGCGCCGCGCACAGCGCCCGGACCTGAGCTGCGTTCGGTCCGTTGCGATACAACGCCGCGATCGGGCCGCTGGTATTGCAAGGATCCTGGTTGGTGAAGGTCGGGAAGTTGTTGGTCTCCGGCGCGTACAGCTCGTTGATGTTCGGGCTGCGCACGGCATGCTGGAAGCCCGTGCGCATCCGCACCCAGGGGTTGATCGTCCAGTCGAGCGTGCTCTTCCAGGTCTCATCCGAGCCCGTCACGTTGCTGTCGGTGGTACGAGCGCCGAGCGTCAACGACAGGCTCTCCATGTACGGCAGTCCGGACAACAGCGGAATCGAGAGTTCGCCGAACACATCCGTGAAGTTCAGCTGGCCATTCATCGGCAGCTGCTGGTTGAAGCCCGCCACGATGCCCGGCTGCAGACCGCTATCCGGTCGGAAGTCGGCCATCAGATCGCGATAGCTCGCGCCGATGGCGGCGCGCACTTCGCCGGCAGGCAGATTGAACAATGCACCGTTGGCGACGCCTTCGATGATGTGCTGTTCGATGGTGGTGAGGTTCTTCGCTTCCAGACTGATGTAGGCCGCGCACTCGGGGCTGATGGGCGCCGCGCCGATCAGGTTCAAGCCGCCCGCGCACACCGAGGCGCCACCGTCTGGCGCATTGAGCAACGCTTGGGTGCGGTCGAGACGCACGTTGCCACCCTGCGCTTCGTTCTGCACCGAGCGGCCATAGGACGCGTAGACGTCATACTGCCAGCTGCCGACGATGTCGCCCGTGGTGCCCAGGGTGAACTGCCAGACGTCGTGAGTGTTGTAGCCAGTGCGGCCGCCCAGCGCGTTGAAGCGCTTGTTGAAAGCGAACGGTGCGTTCGGATTGTCTCGCGACGCCAGCAGCGCCATCAGCTGCGGATTGGCCTGCACGAACGGATTGGTCACCGGAATGGTGAAGCCCGTGGTGCCGTTGGCCGGTGTCGGCGCCAGCTGCTGCAAGGCGTTGTAGTTGGTGAACTGCGCGGTCGCGTACGGCTTGAAGTGCTCGTTCATTTCCAGGTCGAAGCTGGAGTACAGGCTCCAGCGCTCCATCGGCAACACCAGGATGTTGTCGGGCTCGAACTCGAACGAGAAGTGCGGGAACGCCTGGGCCTTGTGCTCCGCCGGACCGGTGTAGTCGACGATCGGCAGGGTGGCGTTGCCGGTACAGAACATCGAGCCATCGGGGTTGAAGCCGAAGCCGCCCAAGCCGCCGTTGGCGGCGCACGGCCCACTGAACTGCTGACCGATCGCGGCCGCGCTCGGCGTATTCACGCCGGTCGTCCACGAGCCGTTCGGGAACGCGACGGTCGTGTTGGACGCGTGGCGGGCAAACTCGCGAGCGCCCTTGTAGATGGGGTCGCGCTTGAAGTAGCTGATGTTGAACACGGCATTGCCGCGGCCGTCGGCGAACTGGCCGCCGAACGTCGCGTCGGCGCCCCACTCCTGACCGTCGTTCTCTTCGGTGATGTTGTACCTGCTGTTCACCGCGAAGCCGTCGAAGTTCTTCTTCAGGATGAAATTGGTCACGCCGGCGATCGCGTCCGGACCGTAGGTCGCGGCGGCACCGCCGGTGATCAGTTCGACGCGCTCGATCAGCGCCGCGGGAATGGTGTTGACGTCGACCACGCCACCGCCGCTTTGAATGCCCGAGCCCATGCCGCGACGGCCATTGATCAGGACCAGGTTGCGGTTGATGCCCAGTCCGCGCAAATCGATGTGTGCGCGGCCGTTCTGGCTGGGATTGTTGGATTGCGAGCCGAAGCTGGGCGAAATCTGCGGCAGCGTATTGAGGTAGTGATCGACGGTGTTGCGGCCGCTATCGGCCAGAATTTCCTGGTCGATGGTGAGAATCGGCGTGTCGGCTATGGCGTCTCGCTTGGCGATACGCGAGCCGGTGACGACCACCTCGTGGATCTGTTGGTCCTGAGCGTGTACGACTACTGGCCCTGCGAGGCCAGCTGCGATGCCCGTTAATAGTGCACGCCGCACAGCGCGTTGGATCACCTTGTTGCAGGTCATTAACTGTTTCTCCGCGGTTCTTGGATGTTTTAGAAACATGTGAGCGGCTCATCGCGCCGCTGCGATGGCCACGCCCTGCGAACTTGGGAGACAACGAGTGTCGGTCCGGCGCCCGCCCTGGGCCGCGCGGAGAGTACTGACGCATCGCATGTTGCGGGAAGCGCCCAGCCTGCTGCGCACTACGTCGTGAAATTCACAAATAGATATTTATATTCAACGAGTTCACACGAATGCCGCGATCGACACCGATGTTTGGTTCAGCATACAAACGTAGCTGACACTCGGAAATTTTGTTGCGCTCGTGCCGGAAAACCACAGACGACGCCGGCTGAAAACGCCATCCAGCGGCTTCTAGTGCCAAACAACCCTCGCCTTACAGCAACCGTTGCATACAACTCTGCGTTTTTTGGCCAGTGAACAACGCCGGATTCGATAGCGCGCGAAATTGGCAAGATAAGCGACTAACAAGCGACACTCCCGAGTGTCTGTGCCGGCGCAAACTCAACGTTACTGTGTCGGCCGCGCCGTGACTTGCGAACGCGCACTGTTTCGATGCGCTCTGCTACGCACTGACGCAGGCACTGGCGCGGATCACACGCAACTGCGAGCGCCACCACTTGAGGATCGCAAGCTCCAGCGTTCGCTGATCGAGCCCGGCCTCTTGCAGATTGTCCTCGCGCGAGCCATGCCCGATGAAGCGATCCGGAATGCCACAGTTCAGTACCGGAATGCAGATGCAATGCGCCTGCAGGCACTCGTTCACTGCACTGCCAGCGCCGCCGGCGATGACGTTTTCTTCCACGGTGACCAGCGCGCGATGCGTCTGCGCCAGCCGCAAGATCAGTTCCTCGTCGAGCGGTTTGACGAAGCGCATGTTGATCAGCGTGAGGTCGTGGCGCTCGGCGATGCGCTCGCAGAGCGAAACCATCGCGCCGAATGCCAGCACCGCGAGCTTGAGCCGACCGGTACGGCGTGTCTGCGCCCGGCCGATCGGCAACTCCGTCATCGTGTTCTCGACGGGCACGCCCGGGCCTGTACCCCGCGGATAACGCACGGCTGCGGGACAGCCGCACCGTGTTGCCGTGTACAGCATCTGTCGGCACTCGTTCTCGTCTGCCGGCGCCATCACGACCATGTTCGGGATGCAGCGCAGATAGGTCAGGTCGTAGCTACCCTGATGTGTCGCGCCGTCGCCGCCGACCAGCCCGCCGCGGTCGATCGCAAACACTACCGGCAGGCGTTGCAAGGCGACGTCGTGAATCAGCTGATCGTAGGCACGCTGCAGGAATGTGGAATAGATCGCCACGACCGGACGCCACTGCTCGCAGGCGAGTCCCGCCGCCAGCGTGACCGCGTGCTGCTCGGCAATGGCCACATCGAAGTAGCGATCCGGAAAGCGCTTCGAATACTCCACCAGGCCCGAGCCTTCGCGCATGGCCGGCGTGATCGCGACGATGTGTGGATCGGACTGCGCCATGTCGCAGATCCAGCGACCGAACACCTGTGAGTAAGTGAGCCCCGGTGCCGGCTCCTTGAAGATCTCACCGGTCTCGCGGTTGAACTTGCCCGGTCCGTGCCACTTGATGGGATCGCTCTCGGCAGGTGCATAGCCTTTGCCCTTCTGCGTGACCACGTGCAGCAGCTGCGGGCCACGCAGATCGCGCACGTTACGCAGCGTCGCGGTGAGCGTATCGACGTCATGCCCGTCCACCGGGCCGATGTAGTTGAAGCCGATCTCCTCGAAGATCGTCCCCGGCAGCACCATGCCTTTCACGAACACCTCGGAACGCCGCGCCAGCTCCCACGCGCTCGGCAGATTGCGCAGCACGCGCTTGCTCCGCTCGCGCAGCTGCGAATACAACCGGCCCGACAGCAGGCTCGCGCAGTAGTTCGAGATCGCTCCGACGGCTTCGGAGATCGACATCTCGTTGTCGTTGAGGATTACCAGCAGATCGAGGTCGGTCGCGCCTGCATGGTTCAGCGCTTCGAAAGCGAGGCCTGCGCTCAGCGCACCGTCGCCGATCACGGCGACGATCTTGCGCGGCGAGCCGCTGCGCTGAGCGGCGATCGCCATTCCCAGCGCCGCGCTGATCGACGTGCTGGAGTGGCCGACGCCGAAGGTGTCGTACTCGCATTCCTGCCGCCCGGGGAACGGCAGCAGACCGCCCTTGTGGCGGATGGTGTGCAGGCGATCGCGCCGACCGGTCAGCACCTTGTGTGGATATGCCTGGTGGCCGACATCCCAGACGATTCGGTCCTGCGGCGTGTCGAACACGTAATGCAGAGCAATGGTGAGCTCGACGGTGCCGAGCCCCGCGGCGAAATGACCGCCCATGCGGCTGACGGTCTCGATGAGAAATTCGCGCAGTTCACAGGCCAGTGGCCGCAGCTGCGTCGCCGGCAGCCGCCGCACGTCGGCGGGAGATTCGATCGTCGACAGCAGCGGGAAGCGCTCACTTGCGTTCATCACGCCCCCCGTTCGGCGTCGCGCTCAGCGAGCCAGCACGTGACTCGACGTAGCGCTTCGACCTGCTCACCGCGCCGTGGCAGCACCGCACAGGCATCTGACCATGACAGCGCCAGCGCGCGTTCGAAATCTGTGAGGAGCACCCTCACCTTCCTGCCGGGAGGTCTGCGCCGGCAGGCGATGGCCAGGCGCACGCCGGCACAATGATGCGCACGACCTGTCTGGTCTGGCGAACCAGTGGTGGACGCGAGCATGGCAGCGAGCTGCAGCCGTACCTTCGCAGCCACCCGCAGGTCGGGATCGACGCAGATCAGATTGAATGCCAGCGGCGGCAACGAATCGCCGACCAGCAGCATGGTCGCCTCATCGTAGGCCTGCAGCGCCGGATGCGGTGCTCGCGCCCGCTCATCACGTGCCAGCGCCGGCAGAGCACGGTGCACTTCGACGAACAGATGTAGCAACTCCAGCGCACACGCGGCGACTTCGACGCGCTCCTCGCGCAAGCCCATGGTCCGACCCACAGCAAACATCAGTATCGGATGCTCGCGCTCTTCTCGGTCCAACACCCAGCTGCGTAGCGCCGCATGCAAGCGCGCAGGAGATTCATCGGCTGACGGCAACCGTCTGGCGAGCGCGACATGCATTCGCTCGTGCCATGCATGCAACTGTGCCGCGAACGACTCGGTGGGGCTGAGCTCGGAGCGACAAGGACGCGACATGCTCGTAGCCCATCCTCATTCTTTCGGCACGCGGCCCTGGATCCAGGCCATCAGGCCGTCGAAGCCGCCTTGCTTCAACGCCGACTGTGCCTGCGAGCGATCCATCGCGAGCTGGCTGACCCCTTCGGCAATCGTGTTCACGATGCGCCATCGCCCGTCGGACTGCCGCAACAGATAATCGAAGCGAGCATCCGGGTTGCCCGGCGCCTGCATCGCCGTCCGCACGACCTGCGTGTCGCGGGGCCCCGGCTTCTCCTCCAACGTGACGAAGTGCTGACCGGAGTAGTTGTCGAACTCGTGCGCGTAGATCCGTGCACTGCCGTCGGCGAACTCGGCGACCGCCTGTTTGAACTGCTCCGGCGTCAGCTGACTCGCGCTCGAGCCCAGCATCGCTCGCAGGATGTATGCGAAGTCGTGCACCTCTTCGACGACCGGCTTCAGTTTCTCGTAACGGCCCTGCGTGCCGAGGGTCTTGGCATTCTTCATGGCGTCGAGAAGTGCCGCCTGAAGTTTCTCGACCACTGCCGACGCAGGCAGATCCTCCGCCGCCGGGACATATGCACCGAGCGCGCAGAGCATCGCGAGTATCGCTGCGCGGATGTGCAAGGAGGCGAGAACACGCCGCGCCGCGAGCTGCCGCCTCTCATATTCCACATCCATCTCGGTCTCCGTCTGAAGTGCAAGTGTTCACCGTTCACGAGCACGATCTCCACGCGCCGCGTGCCGGATCGCAGTGACAGGAATTACAGCCGTTGGCGGCTCGGGGCGCGACGCGTATAGCACCGGCAACTCCGGCGCCATCGGGCCGCTCACACGTGGCCCGCGCAGGCTGACGCGCATTGCTTTCAACGGGTGCGCCAACATGTCGTTGACCGCCGTTCCCTCGTAGCCACAGTGCGCCATGCAGTTGTCACAACGCGCATTGCGGCCGACGCCATAGTGGTCCCAATCCGTGTCCTCCATGAGCGAGCGGAAGCTGCTGGCATAGCCCTCATCGAGCAGATAGCAAGGGCGCTGCCAACCAAAGAGGTTGTACGTCGGATTGCTCCAGGGTGTGCATTGATACGTTTGATTGCCGGCGAGGAAGTCCAGGAACAGGCTCGTATTGGTAAAAGCCCAGCGACTGCGGTCACGACGGCCGGCGCGGAAGATGTCCCGGAACAGTCGCTTGCTCGCGGCACGACCGAGGAACACATCCTGGCGCGGCGCGCGCTGATAGCTGTAACCCGGCGAGACAGTAATTCCCTCGATATCCAGCCGCATCACTTCGTCGAAGAACGCAGCAACTTGCGACGCGTCCTCACCAGCAAACAAAGTGCAGTTGACCGTGACGCGAAAGCCCTTGCTGCGAGCGAGGCGAATCGCCGCCACTGCCTTGTCGTACACACCCTGCTGACATACGGAGGCGTCGTGGCGTTCGCGGTTGCCGTCGAGATGGATCGAGAAGGCCAGATAGCGCGAGGGCCGGTACTCGTCGATATGTTTGGCCAGCAGCAGCGCGTTCGTGCACAGATAGACGAACTTGCGACGGGCGATGATGCCCGCGACGATCTGCGGCAACTGCCGGTGAATGAGCGGCTCGCCACCCGGAATCGAGATCACCGGCGCATCGCATTCATCCACTGCGGCCAGCGCCTGCTCGACACTCATCCGCCGCTGCAGGACTTCCTTCGGATGCTCGATCTTGCCGCAACCTGCGCACGCCAGATTGCACTGGAACAGTGGCTCCAGCATCAGCACCAGCGGAAAACGCTCCCGGCCGCGCAGCTTCTGCGTCAGCAGATAGCGACCGATCCGATACTTCTGAATCAGCGGGATACCCATGCTCCGCTCGCGTGTTGTGCCCGCGGCAGCGCGCTGCGCAGCTGCGTCCAGATCTGCATCCATTCGATTCTGAACCAGGGAGTAAAGCTCCGCGCGCCGCGCTGTAGCTCGGCCTGCAGTTCCGACGGATCGATCCAGCACCAGTCTGCGATTTCGTGCACGTTGGCGCGCACCGGCCCATCACTACAACCGATGTAGACCGAGCACAATTCGTTCTCCGCACCGGTGGCGTCGAACTGTGCCTGATAGCGAAACTTGAAGAGCGGCGTAAGCGCGCAGCGCATGCCCAACTCCTGCCACAGCCGTCGATGAGCCGCCAACTGCAGCGACTCGCCGCGCCGTGGGTGACTGCAGCAGCTGTTCGACCAGTAACCGGGCCACAGCCGCTTGGCTGCACTACGCTGCTGCATGAGGAGCTGGCCTTCAGGGTTGAAGATGAACAACGAGAAGGCGCGATGCAGCACTCCTCGACCTTCATGACAGCGCGCTTTGCTCATGAAGCCGACTTCGCGGTCGCTGGCATCGACGAGGATGAGCGGCTCGAAATCCGATGAGACCAGCGCGTGCCGCAGGGCATCTTGTTCGCTGCTTTGCTCGTTCAAGGCCCACCTCCGTTTACCGCTGAGGTGTGCGAAAGGTCATCACAACGCGCACGCCACTCAGCTCGAAAGCTGCGGCATAAATCCGCTCCACGCACATACAGTTCCACAACAGCGGTATCTGCGAGCCCATCTTCACGAGCGGCGCGTTAGTGCCGACACACTGCAAGCAAAAGGTTGCCGCCGTGTTCACGATCGCGCAGATCACGCTGCAAACATTTGGTATTGCTCTGGCAGCGCTGGCAAGCGCGTACGCGCTGCTTGCTTGTTTTGCCGAATCCCTGGCGGCAAAGCGCGCGCAGCTGCTGCGCGCTCACGACTACGTTCAGGGCGCTGACGCGAAGGCATTTGTTCCCCCTGAGTGTTGCTCGCCGGTCACGGTTCTCAAACCACTGTGCGGCAGTGAGCCGAATCTCTACCACTGTCTGAGAACTTTCTGCGTACAGGACCACCCGCACTACCAGATCGTGTTCGGCGTGCAGGATCCCGCCGACGTTGCGCTCGCAACCGTGCGCCGGCTGCAGGCGGAACTGCCGGCACAGGACATCGTCGTGGTGATCGATTCGCGCTTGCATGGCAGCAACGGCAAGGTAAGTAATCTCGCGAATATGCTGCCCGCGGCACGCCACCCGATTCTGGTTGCAGCGGACAGCGATGTGATCGTCGATCCAGACTACCTGCGGCGCGTGACGGCGCCGCTGACGGATCCAGCGATCGGGCTGGTGACTTCCCTTTACCGCGCACGAGCTATCGGTGGCGTGTGGTCTCATCTAGTGGCGCTCTTCATCAATGAATGGTTCATGCCCGCGGTGCGCGTCGCGCGCCTGTTCGGCAGCTCGACGTTCACTTCCGGTGTCACGATTGCTCTGCGCCGACAGACGCTCGCAGGACTCGGCGGCTTCGAGGCCATCGCAGATGTCTTGGCGGACGATTACTGGCTCGGTGAGCACACACGCCGCCTCGGGCTGAAAACCGTGGCGGTCGACCGCACCGTCGATACTGTCGTTGCCGAACCGAGCTTCAGCTCGGCTTGCCGCCACGAGCTGCGCTGGCTGCGCACAATCCGCTCGGTGCAGCCGCGCAGCTACGGTCCTCTCGGCATCACCTTCACCGTACCCGTGGCTGCGTTAGGAACATTGCTCGCTGGCGCCAGTTCGATCGTTCTGGGCCTGGCGGCGACAGCCGTGGTGGCCAGAGTGCTTCTGCATCGTCTGGCGCGGCCGGCCTGCGCACCGCCATGGCTCGTGCCGGTCGGCGATCTGCTCACGTTCGCGCTGTGGTGCTGGAGCTTTGCGAGCCGCCGCGTGCGTTGGCGCGCCGGAGTGTTCGACGTCGAGCGCGACGGCTCCATGCAACGTACCGGCGAACGGGCGACCGCGGAGACTCAACCATGAAGTCACTGTTCCTGCATCCACCATCATATGAAGGATTCGACGGCGGCGCCGGCGCCCGTTATCAGGCGAAGCGCGAGGTCCGCTCCTTCTGGTATCCGACCTGGCTTGCACAACCTGCGGCACTGGTGCCCGACAGTCGTCTCCTCGATGCGCCCGCAGATGGGCTGGGCCTCACCGATGTGCTGCCCATCGCGCGACAGTTCGATCTCGTCATCATGCACACAAGCTCGCCTTCCTTCGCCGCCGACGTGCGCACCGCCGAGGCGCTCAAAGACGACCGGCCCGGCGTGCTCATCGGCATGGTCGGCGCCAAAGTGGCAGTCGATCCGCAGCGCTCGCTGGCAGCCTCCAAGGCCATCGATTTCGTAGCGCGCGAAGAGTTCGATTACACCTGTCAGGAGGTCGCGAGCGGCAGACCACTCAGCGAGATCGTGGGCCTGAGCTATCGACGCGTCGATGGCACCATCGTGCACAACGCGCCGCGCCCGCTCATCACCGACATGGACGCTCTGCCCTGGGTGACCCCGCTGTACGAGCGCGATCTGCACGTCGAGAACTACTTCATCGGTTATCTGAAGCACCCGTATGTATCGTTCTATACGGGGCGCGGTTGCCGCTCCAAGTGCACCTTCTGCCTGTGGCCGCAGACGGTCGGCGGTCATCGTTACCGCGTCCGCAGCCCGCGCAGCGTCGTCGAGGAAGTGCGATGGGTGCGCGACCACCTGCCGCAGGTCGAGGAAATATTCTTCGATGACGACACCTTCACCGATTTCCGCCCGCGCGTGGAGGAGATCGCGCGCGGCCTGGGCCGGCTCGGCGTGACCTGGTCGTGCAACGCCAAGGCGAACGTGCCGTATGAAACATTGAAAGTGATGAAAGAGAACGGCCTGCGGCTGCTGCTGGTCGGCTACGAGTCGGGCAGCGACCAGATCCTGCACAACGTGCGCAAGGGTCTCAAAACCGACATCGCGCGGCGCTTCACGCGGGACTGTCGCGAGCTCGGCGTCACCATCCACGGTACGTTCATCCTGGGATTGCCGGGCGAAACCGAGCAGACCATTCGCCAGACGATCGAGTTCGCCAAGGAGATCAATCCGCACACCATTCAGGTCTCCCTCGCCGCGCCCTATCCGGGCACACAGCTCTATGAGCAGGCGCTCGCAAACGGCTGGCTGTCCGAGAACGCCGCGGATCTCGTCGATGAGCACGGCGTGCAGATCGAGCCGATCAGTTATCCGCATCTGTCCGCCGAGCAGATCTTCCACGGCGTCGAGACGTTCTACAAAAACTTCTACTTCCGCCCGCGCAAGATCGCCGAGCTGACCATGGAGATGATGACCAGCTGGGAGATGACCAAGCGCCGTCTGCGCGAAGGAGTGGAATTCTTCCGTTTCCTGCATGCGCGCTGAAACGAGCGTGCACCGCCATCATGCTCTTTGTGACAGACGACTCCCGCACGGTACGAGCAGCGCGAACGCGGCGCGACTTCCTAATCATCACTGCGGATGACTTCGGCGAACGCGAATCGGTAAACGAAGCAGTCGAGCTGGCGGCACGTCGCGGGGTGCTGACTGCGGCGAGCCTGATGGTGAGTGGGTCTGCTGCCGCCGATGCCGTGCGCCGCGCACAGCGGTTGCCGCAGCTGCGCGTCGGCCTGCACATCGTGCTGGTGGACGGCTCAGCGATTCTGGAACGCGCGCAGATCCCGCTACTCGTCGATGCCTCAGGCAGATTCGGCAAGCGCATGGTGATCGATGCGTTTCGGTTTCGCGTTTCTTCAACCGACAAAAATTGCGCCGGCAAACTGTCCTGCGAAAATACGGGCACAGTTCAAGGCGTTTTGCCGCGACGGGC
>NZ_LSRW01000071.1:0-25107 GCF_003104955.1 Steroidobacter cummioxidans
GGTCAGCAGTTAGGCCACAAGGTCGCCGTGGCCGTGGCGCGCGATCTCGTGGTTTACATGCGGCGCACGACGGCTGATCCGCAGCTGTCCGCGTGGGTCATGCATCGAAATCACATTCATCCTGCAGTTCATCGAGTGCAAGGAACGCCGTCGCTCGCAAAAATCCGGCGGCGGACTGGTCAAGCGACCAGGCTCGCCGCCGTTGCTTGTATGAGTGCGCGAAATCTCGGCCGCTTGTTCGCCGAGCACGCAGGATGCTCACCGCTCGATTACGTGCAGCGCCTGCGAGTGGCGGTCGCGCGAGAAATGGTGATGAACAGCGATCTAGCGTTGGAGCGCGTTGCCGAGCGCAGCGGCTTCAGTTCCGCACATCATCTGCGGCGAGTCTGGCGTCGTTGGGAGCCGGCGTCGCCGGCTGAGTTTCGTTCGACAGCTCGCTGACGGTCACTGACTTCAGGCCGCGCTCACGCAGGCCCCGCAATAACAACGGCAGCGCTTCGAGGATGAGCGGGCGATGCTGGTGCTCGCGATCGTGCCCGTCGTGCAGGAGCACGATATCTCCCGGCCGAATCCGGCGCACGACGCCGTTCGCGACGGCCCGAGGATCACGCGCGAAGGTGTCTCTCGAATGGATCGACCATGCGACGACGTCGAGACTGCGCTTCTGTGCGGCACGTGCCATTGCAGGACTCTTCAAGCCCACCGGTGGCCGATACAACGGCTCGCGCTCCGACTGGGTCACTGACTTGATCATCTGCGAGCAACGATCGATCTCGACACCGTGCCCGGCGGTGGAAGAGAAATTCAACAAATACGAGTGCTGCCACGAGTGATTGCCCAGCTCGTGGCCTTCGCGGTGGATCCGCTCGCCCAGCGCCCGATGTTTCTCCAGGAAACGGCCGATGACGAAGAACGTCGCGCGGACGTCGTATTCCGCCAGCAGGTCCAGCACGGCGGGCGTGATTTCCGGATCGGGGCCGTCATCGAAAGTCAGCGCCACTCGCGGCTGATCCGTACGGCCGCGCACCAGCGTCGGGTACAGGATCGAGGAGTCGGGTCGGAAAATGCCGTCGACCATCAGCAGCGCATGGACCCCCAGCGGCACGCCCAGGCTCAGCGCGCTGGGGCCGAAAACCGCGGCGGAACCGACGGTTACAGCGGCACTGGCCAGCAGGAACTTATCGGCACGACACAGGCTCAACGGCGCAACTTCCAGGGTTGATGGGCGGGAGTCGCCATGATCGCAAGCGCCATCGAAGTTGTCGATTGACGGCATCGCCAATGGCGATTGCCGACGGCGCCGCCCGGGCGCATGTTGACTCTCCAAGTCACACTCCAACAGGAGAGGTCATGAGCGATGCGAAGTTTGTCGCGGTCACCGACGCCAGCTTCAACGAGCAGGTGCTGAGCGCCGCAGGGCCGGTGCTGCTGAAGTTCGAAGCCGACTGGTGCGGTCCGTGCCAGGCGATGAAGCCGATGATCGAAGACATCGCGCGGGATTACGACGGCCGTTTGACGGTGGCGACCATGGATGTCGATGCCAACAACCAGACGCCGTATCGCTTCGGTGTCCGAGGCGTGCCGACCGTGATGCTGTTCAAAGGCGGTGAAGTGGTCGGCCAGAAGGTTGGTCTACCGCGCAAGGCGGAACTGACCGCGCTGCTCGATTCCAAGCTTTCCTGAGCCGCAGCGCCCTTCGGGCGCGGCTCCAGTAGAAGCATCAGGCTCCGCCGGACGCGTTCCGGCGGGGCCTCTTTGTTTATGATCGGCAAACTTCCACGGTAGGAAGTGGTGATTACATGCGCATGCCACGGTTCATGGCTCTATTCCCGATCGTCTGCGGCCTCACGGCATGCGATGCACTTTCGCCGCCGGCGCCCAAACAGTACACCTGGACCGAAGACGTGACGCTGGACTCGAGCAGCATTCGCGTGCGGCGAGTGGTTGCCATTTCAGAGAGTAATTCCTGGTCGGGCGATGCACACAGCGTCGTCGAGACGGGCTCGAGAATCGAGTTCATGGATGCGCTGGCCTCGCTGCCGCAGTGGACCGAGACATTGCGGCCCATCGTGCTCTATCGCGATATGGACACCAGCGAGTGGGTGGTCGTTGCGAGCACCAGTTCCTGTGATGTGTGGAGGCAGGCAGGCAAGCCGAAACCGCCGTATTGGGAATATCGGCTGCGAGAACACCATTGGGAGCGGGTGCCCTTGTCCGAGACATCGCTCGGGCGCCGGGCAAACCTCGCGCAGTCTTATAGGGCCGTGGCCGGCGCTGGTCATCTCACGCCAGAGCTGCGAGCTCAACTGGACTCTCCCGCGGGCCGTTTCCGAACGTTTCGGGCCGTGAATCCCGACCCCAACCAGGCATTCTGCGGCGAAGGTTATTCGAGCAAGCCATAAGTTCATGGAGTGAATGCGATCAACCGGCAGCTGCGGGTGCGTGGCTTTGGTTGTGAATCTCTGTACGGCCCGAGCGGATTTGCGCTAGGGTCGCAAGCCCGACATTCGCCTTCGTTGGAGTCATCGTGCGCATCACGTCCATCGTCATTGCGAAGATCATTCTTGGGCTGTGCCTGGTGGGTGCCGCATCGGCCGCCGAGCAGGTCGATCTGCTGATCGATAACGGCGTCATCTACGACGGTACGGGCGGCAATCCCTTCAAAGGCTCGGTGGCCGTGCGCAATGGCCGCGTCGTGGCGGTCGGCAAGCTGGCGGACTACCAAGCCAAGCAGACACTCGATGCCAAGGGGCTGGCCGTCGCGCCCGGCTTCATCAATACGCTTTCCTGGGCGACCGAATCGTTGATCTACGACGGCCGCGGCATGAGCGACATCAAGCAGGGCGTGACCTTGGAGATCTTCGGCGAAGGCACCTCCATGGGGCCGGTCAACGCCACGATCCGTGACGAGATGCTCAAGACCCAGGGCGATGTTCGCTATGACATCACCTGGACCACGCTCGGCGAATACCTCGACTTTCTGGTCAAGCAGGGCGTCTCGCCCAACGTCGCCTCGTTCATCGGCGCTGCCACCGTTCGGCAGCACGAGATCGGTTTCGCCAACCGCGCACCGACGCCGACAGAGTTGGGTCGCATGCAGGAGTTGGTTCGTCAGGCGATGCGCGAAGGCGCGCTCGGTGTCGGCAGCTCTTTGATTTACGCGCCGGGCAACTATGCAAAGACCGACGAATTGGTGGCCATCACCAAGGCCGCCGGAGAGTTTGGCGGCGGTTACATTTCTCACATGCGCAGCGAAGGCGATCGTTTCCTCGAAGCGCTGGATGAGTTACTGCTCATCGCCAAGCAAGCCAACGTGCATGCGCAGGTGTATCACCTGAAGGCCGCAGGCCAGAAGAACTGGCCGAAGATGCAGCAGGCCATCGCCAAGATCGAAGCCGCGCGCAAATCCGGCCTGAAGATTACCGCCGACATGTACGCCTACACGGCCGGTGCCACCGGTCTGGATGCGGCCATGCCGACCTGGGTGCAGGAAGGCGGCATCGACGATTGGGTCGCGCGTCTGAAAAAGCCGGAGATCCGCGCCCGTGTGATCAAAGAAATGCGCGATCCGAACGCCGACTTCGAGAGCTTGCTGCAAGGGGCGGGCTCTGCCGATCGCGTGCTATTGATCGGCTTCAAGACCGAGAAGCTCAAGCCGCTCACCGGCAAGACGCTCGCGGAAGTTGCCAAGATGCGCGGCGTGTCGCCGGAGGATGCGGCAATCGATCTGGTGATCGAAGATCACACGCGCGTCGGTACCGCTTACTTTCTGATGTCGGAAGAGAATGTGAAGCTCGGCCTGTCGCAGCCGTGGGTGAACATTGGCTCGGATGCGGAAGGGTCGGCGCCGGAAGGGCCGTTCCTGCTCAGCAATCCGCACCCGCGTACATATGGCACGTTCGCGCGCTTCCTTGGCCACTATGTTCGCGATGAGAAAGTGACGACGCTGCAGGATGCGATCCGTCGTCTCACCAGCCTGCCGGCGGAGACGTTCAAGCTGAAGAATCGCGGCTGTCTGAAGCAGGAGTGCTTCGCCGACATCGTCGTGTTCGATCCGGCCACGATCAAAGATCACGCGACCTTCGATAAGCCGCACCAGTACGCGACGGGTGTGCAACACGTGTTCGTGAATGGCGTACAGGTGCTTCGCGACGGTGAGCACACCGGCGCGAAGCCCGGCCAGGTCGTGCGAGGACCTGGCTACCAGAAGACGGCGACGACGAGCACGCGCGAGGTGCGTTAGACCGGAGCCGGATTGCGCTCCTGGAAATCGCGCTGATGCCAGTACGGATAGGCCAGGGGCGTGGCGCTGGCGTCGTCGAGCTTCTTCACCTGTGCAGGTGTGAGATTCCAGCCCAGCGCACCGAGGTTCTGCTGCAGCTGTTCCTCGTTGCGAGCGCCGATGATGACGTTCGCGACGGTCGGCCGCTGCAATAGCCAGTTCAGCGAGATCTGCGGCACTGTCTTGCCGGTCTCCTTCGCCACTTCGTCGAGCGCGTCGACCACTTTGTAAACATACTCGTCTGCGACCTGCGGGCCCTTGTCGACGGTGACCTGCGTGCGCAGTCGCGAGGTTTCCGGCAGCGGTTGACCGCGACGGATCTTGCCGGTCAATCGGCCCCACCCGAGCGGGCTCCAGACGATGGCGCTGACTTTCTGCTCGATGCCCAGCGGCATCAGCTCCCACTCATAGTCGCGGCCGATCAGCGAGTAATACGCCTGATGCGCGACGTGGCGGTTCCAGCCGTAGCGATCCGACACCGCCAGCGACTTCATCAAGTGCCAGCCGGAGAAGTTCGAGACGCCGGTGTAACGGAGCTTGCCCGCGCGTACCAGGTCATCGAGCGTTCGCAGCGTCTCCTCGACCGGCGTGGTCGCGTCGTAACCGTGCAATTGGAAAATGTCGATGTAGTCCGTCCCCAGGCGGGTCAGCGCTTTGTCGACCGCACGCACCAGATTGAACCGCGAGGAGCCGACGTCGTTGGGCCCCTTGCCATGCCGGAAGGTGGCCTTAGTGGAAACGATGACCTGATCGCGCCGGCCGCGGATGGCTGCGCCAAGGATCTCTTCTGCGGCACCGCCGGAGTAAACATCGGCGGAATCGAACATATTGATGCCGGCGTCCAGGCAGATATCGACCAGGCGGGTGGCCGCCTTGGCATCATTCTCGCCCCAGCTCTTGAAGAACTCGCCCTTGCCGCCGAACGTGCCGGTGCCGAGGCTGAATACCGGGACCTTGAAACCCGACGCACCCAATTGCCTGAATTCCATCGCAGTCTCCGCAAGACATAAAAACGCCACCCGGACTCTAACGCATCGACTCGTGAAGCGGATTCATGGGGGTCTTGCTGGGTTCGTTGCGCAGTCACTTCAGTCGGGCCGGTGCTGCTGGTATCTTGCTCGGATGCAACAAGTCACCCCACCCATCGTAGTCATTACCACTGGCGGCACCATCGACAAGGCCTACTTCGACGCGCTCAGCGCGTACAAGATCGGCGAGCCGATGGTCAAGAAGATGCTGGACGTAGCCAACGTCACGCGCTCATTCCGCGTCGTCGAGATGTTCCGCAAGGACAGCCTGGACCTGACCGACCAGGACCGCCGCGCCCTGTACGAGACCGTCGCGGCGCTCGATACCGATCGCGTCGTCATCACACACGGCACGGACACCATGACCGACTCGGCGCAGCTCCTGAAGGCCATCCCCGGCAAGACCATCGTGTTCACCGGCGCGCTGTCGCCGGCTCGCTTCGCCGAGAGCGACGCCATGTTCAACCTGGGCATGGCTTTCGCAGCGGTGCAGACCCTGCCGCCGGGGGTGTATGTGGCGATGAGCGGCCAGGTGTTCCCAGGGGATGAGGTTCGGAAAGATCGTGCGAACGCGAGGTTCGTGTCGACGGCGGAGTAGGGCGGACGGCTCACGCGCGCTGCTGGGAAGCATGGAGCAGGGGTCGCCGTGAACGGGGGGCACATGACAGGTTGGGCCGAGTTCGGTCCCATCAGGCGGCATAAAAATCTCCTTGTACGTACTGATTGGGGGATACACCGCAGTTTTGCGGCGTGCTGAAATACCGTGCGGCTGGGAATGCCGCGCTTAGGCGGTCCATATAAGAGCTATGCATGAAGCATGAGCGGCGAGACCAGGAAAATCGATCTTCCCGAGGATCACTACACGCTCTTCAGCGTGACTCGTGATGATTTGCCAGAGATCATCGTAGTCAATGACGCGCTGCTAGCCTTCCCTCACACTGATGTCTTTCCTTGGCATCTTCGCGTGCGGCTAGACGCGAAAGAGCTAGCGGAGAATGGCATGCCAACTCCTGAAGAGAGCCGGTGTCTATTCGAGGTGGGAGATCGAATCGAAGAGGTTGTGCTAGGTGGGCGCACGGGCTTTGGTGCGAGAAACGCCCTATTCTTGGCGAGGAGCACATGGAGCGAGCTTCGCGAGCTCTACTATTGCGTTCACGATCCAGAGATTACGCACGCTGCTTTGCAAGCCCTGATCGAATCGGGTCGTCATGAGCGTCACTGGGAGTACGAAATGAATCACGATCCACAATGGAACGAGGCAGGTTGGATCTTTCGTCTGTTCCCGTTGGCAAATGGCCAGCACGCATAACGCCGCCGCTGGTTCCGACTCGCGCCGGCGAGGCACCGTTGCTCGCGGCACAGCGGCGGCGTTATGCGAGAAAGAGCCCCAGCCAGCACTGCTAGGGCTCGGAGTGGAGTTCAGGACGGCTCGGTAGTTAGAATCAGCTGGTTCTCGCGAACCTCGACGTTGATGTTATGACCGATGAGGAAGTTGGCTTGTTCGAGCCACTGACCTTTGAGAAGGACGTAAGGAACTTGAGGATCAGGCTTGCAACTCAGTCGCCCAGTGTATGGGCGGGGGTAATACCCAGCTCGGACCTTGAGCTTTCGGTTCTTCATGGCTTCACCTGCTGCAATTTCTACGTTGCAAAAGTGGGCGGTCGGGTGGGTAGAAACAGCAACAGGTACTGCCTCAGCTATTCCCTGCAAGCAGGTCTTGTATTCGCCAAGACACCCGACCATTACATTCCGAACTTCGGGCACAAAAAAGCCGCAATGTTCGGGTTGCAGCTTGCCCGCCTGATGGAGTTTCTACGCTCCGTCGGCAACTCTACGCTTGGCGGTCGGCATGTCAATTGGAAATATTCGTTAGGTAGTGTGGGTCATCGAATAACAAGCGCGTGCATGCGCCGCGCGCATGACGCGCGGCGTTAGCCCCGGAGATGTCCATGTCGAGCTTGAGCTATCGCGAACCGAACCCAGCCTATGATCGGGAAGCCATGGATGCGATCGCGAACGATGATGTCGAGCGCTTGCGCACCTTACCGATTGATCTAGGCTTCAATCACGAGAATTGGCGCTTCATCCAGGAAGTATGTGTGCGCTTGTCGGAGCACCGAGATCCGTGGGTTCGATCGAATTCTTTGCTTGGCCTGTCGTATGCCGCTAGATTTCGCGGCAGGGTCGAGAAGAACATTGTGAAGCCAGTTCTTTTGCGCGCCCTGAAGGATAGCGATGCTCGCGTCGCAGCGGTGGCACAGGATGTGATCGATGACATCAACCGACTGATGAAATGGCGCATTGGTGGAGCGAAGAAGCGGAAAGCGGCGGAGGCGCGATATGACAATCGGCGGCAGGGCTAACCATGCGCTGCAGCCGACGTGCGAAACGCACGCGGCTGAGCGCGGCGTTAGGCGCTAGAAGGCAATGCCTCTATATCGGTTCCAAATTCAGTCCCACCTGACAACGCAGACTGTGCTGGAGCGTGTCAGAGGACTTGTGCGCGAAACACCAGGGTTTCGGCAGTCGCTTAAGGAATCTTTCGGTTTTCGCCCAGACGGTGCGCCGCCCTTCATTGGCAAACTGGAAGGCAGCGAGTTCAGGTGTTACCGGGATATTCGATACCGGAATTCGTTCTTGCCGCGTATAGCAGGGCGCGTCGACTCCTATCCCAATGGCACCAAGATCGATGTAGTCATGTATCTCCACCCAGTCGTGCTCGTGTTCATGCTGTTCTGGCTCGGAGGTGTTGGGCTAGGGGCGGCCGCCGTTCTTCGTCAAGGTGACGGAGGCGTGGGGACTTTGGTTCCAATGGGAATGTTCGCTTTCGGTGTGGCGCTAACGCTAGGTGGGTTCTATCCAGAGGCAATCAAGGCGCGGCGGTTGTTGGAGCAACACATCGGGCAGGCCAGTGCCTAACAAGCGCGTGCAACCGACGCCCGCAAAGCCTCGCGTGGCTGACGCGCAACGTTAGCCATCAGCATCTATGACTACACCGATTCTTGTTGTCCGCTCTTCTCGCCTGAAGTACATCCTTCTGCTCATCGCGTCAGCGGGCTTTGTGGCAGGTGGCGTTTTCCTAGTTGTGTTTGAGAACGGCGCCAGAGATTGGGTGGGCTGGATGTCCATCGTGTTCTTCGGTGCCGGCATTCCGCTCTTTGCGCGCCAGCTTTTCGATTCAAAGCCAAGAGTTGTACTTGACGAAGCAGGAGTCTTCGATCGCACTCTAGGGGTTGGCACTATCCCGTGGTCGGACATCGAGAGCTGCTACGTAAAGTCCATTCATGGAAACAATTTCGTGTGCCTCGTCCTACGCCATCCGGAACGTTGGGTTAGTAAACTCTCCGGCACGCAGCAGACCTTGGTCAAGGTAAACGAGAAACTTGGTTTTCAGCCACTGAACATCAATCTCTCCGGCACGGCCGTGGACGCAGCACTCGTGCAGGATGTAGTACTCAAGAAGAGCGGCGAGTATGCGCAGAATGGCTAACAAGTTGTTCAAGAATCGACGCGCCGAAAGGCGGCGCGCGGCTTGACAAAGGCGTTGGGCGTCCGAATGAAGAGCGGTACATTCATTGTCGCGGCGGTCCTTCTTCAATGTGGCAGTACTGCCGGCTGCGAAGTTCAGCTCTCGTGTTCATATTCCGGGACCTTTACAAGCGTGAGTTTGCAAACCCCAATTCCAAAGTCACGTGGGTACTGATCATGGCGTTCACGGCTGGTATCGGCATTGTCGTTTACGCTTTTCGTCACGCAATGCGTCCGCGACCAAGGCGCTTCAGGAGTTTTAAAAGAGATGTCCATCGGTCTTGAGGATGTGGTCGGTCGGTTCTGGGGAGCTGTGCTGGAGCTCCTCTTGTGGTGGGCGTTAGTGGGCGCTTCGGTCGGGCTTGCCGCTGCCTACTTCCTGTCGGACCGGCTGGGCTGGGACCAGGAGTTTCTCTCCTGGACCCTGGCGATAGTCGGTTTCGCCATTGGTGTCCCTTATGACTATCGCGACCTTCAAGCCGGAGTAAGTCCATCAACCATCGCGGTCTTCGGATACCTTGGCTTTGCTGCGTTTCTTATGGCCGTGGAGGTTCTAGTGGTGCTGGCGTACCTCCCTGTCTCTGCCTGATCCATGTTCAAGTCTGGTGCTCAATCATATGACACGGGTGTGCCAACAACGCGCAGGCGACTTGCGAGGATGCTCGCGCCTGAGCGCCGACATTGGGCTTTAGGATGACTTCCGTTTTCGTTGTCCAGTATTCGCATCGGCTTCCGAGCGGGGAAGATAGCGTGTTCATGATTGGTGTCTATCAAACAGAGAGTGCCGCCCGATCCGCGGCAGCTCGCCTGTCTGCGCAACCGGGGTTTTGCAAACACCCGCACGTGGTAGATGAGGGCGACGATGACGATCAGGGATTCCACATAACTCAGTACGAACTGGACAAAGACCACTGGACGGAAGGCTTCGTCACAATGGTTGGAGATCAGGAATACAAGGAATGACGGGGCTTCGAGCTTGAGAACATGATCCTGTTCAACGAGAAAGTAGTCGTGGTGCTGAATGAGTGCTTCTCGAAGAACGAGGAGTACGTTGCGTAAGTGTCGCTGGGATCTTATGGGTTTAGCATCCAGTTCGTCAGTTTCAGCGTACACTGTAACGAGCGCATATTCGCATCGATCGACGGAAGCCGATACGAGTGGAGCGATGTCCCCAATTCTGGCCCGTGGGGCGCGCTTGGCCGGCAATTGGCGAAGACAGCCGTACTGAGGAATGAGGCCCTGCTAGGAATCATATTCGAGAGCGGCGATTCGTTAGAGATCGAGACAGTGGAAGGTCGGTACGAATCGGTGGTCTTTCGTTTTCCATCGCAAGAGAACTCTCTTGTCATGGAGATTTTTGATGACGTTGCCCAACAAGACGCTGGTTCCGACTTGCAAAGGCGAAGCCCTAGATCGCGGCACAGTGTGAGCGTTAGGGAAAAATGATTCATGAAAGGGAGTGCAGCAAGCAATGAGCGGTAAGGGTGCCTTGGCATTCGTTGGGAAGTCGGTGGCATTTGCACTCATCTCCGGGCTTGTCTGGGGTTTGATCCTGGTCTTTATCGCAAGCTTCTCGTCTCGTCATCGGAGCGGTTCACCCTCATTCGACGACAGGGGCAGAATGACGGAGCAGATGGACGCGTATGACAGGCAAGTAAAGGAAACTCAGGAGCAATTGGAGCGCAGCGCGCAGCAGCAGGAACGCACGGCGAATCTGCTTGATAGACAAGAGCGCCTGTATGCGGAGCAAGAGCAGTTGCAGAGACGGTTCGCCGCCATTCTGGAAAAATGGGAAAAGATTCCCAGCAAGTAAGAGATCTCGCGGCGCAGGCCTAACTCAGACGTTAGGCGTTAGAGGGAGGGTCGAATGCTGGACATGGTAGTTGGCCTGTTGAGCCTGCTCAGCACTTGGCGCTTCTGCGTCGTGCTGCTCGGTGCTGTAGTCGGCTATTTCATTCTGATGGATGCGGTTCCCGTTGGCATCCCCCGCGTCATAGGTCTTGCGTGTTCCGCAATAGTTGGTGCCTGGTTGGGTAGTATTTGGCAGCATCGCCATGAGCGCGTTACTGGGGCGAGAAACAAGATGACAGATGCCTAACATCCGGTATATGGATGGCTTCGGGGAATCTGAGCCTCCTCATCACTGAGGACGTGAGTTGGCTCAAAGGATGCAAGTTCTGGTTGTCGTTCGATGATTTTCTGGGGATGTCGCTGGAGTCCAAGAGCAGTAGCTGCAATCCAGCTATTCGGGAGCTTTACGGTGCTTTGGTCGCAACGGACACTGACTCTAACCTATGAATCGAAAGAACATGATCGGGCTGGGCATTGCGGTCCTCAGTCTCCTCGCTCCGTTAGCGGCAACGCGCGCTGCCGAGGATCTGCGGCCGACTCCTGAAGCAACGTGCAAGAAGCTGCCGCCTGCGAAAGGTAAATCGCGTCAGCGCTTCGATGCTACCTCCTTCATGGTCGTGGCGGGAGAGCTCGAAGCCCAGGGCGAGAAGAACTTCCGGCTCGCGTATGAGCCTCCCAAAGGCGAATGTCTGGTGGAGCGTATAGACCTCGCTGGTCAAAACGTCACCGCCATTTACAATCCCTGGGAGAAAGGGACGCAAACCCTACTGTATCGCTTCGTTACTGAAGACAAGGCCCGCGAAATGCTGGTGCTATACAACAGCTTGGTGGGCTTGGTGGCAAAAGGCGGTTATGGGTTTCATGTCTCGGAGACGAGAAATGGGATTGTGTCCTTCTACGCGATGTTCAAGGAGGAGCCTACCTATGAAGCGGTGAAGAACATCGCTTCAGAGATTCTTTCTGAATCTGCGAAACCGCTTCTCGCGGTACGTTGGCCGGAGGGTGCGAAAGAGGGTGAGGTAGTGGCGTTTGATAGCTCCAGGCTTAAGTAGGTGTTCCCATGGGTCTACTAGACATCTTCAAGAAGAAGCCTGAGCGAGCGGATAGGTACGCCGGAAAGCCCTTGTTAAGGCTGGTGGATTCATTCGTTCTGAACTGCATAGGAGAGCTGGATGCTTCGAGCGAGGCTAAGCTCCGTGAAATGGAGCCCAAGCTCCAGCAGATCTACAACTGCCCGGGTACTTGGGAGGAAATCATCATGGCTCAGCTGCACTTCAGTCCCGATATCCGGAATGCAATTCGTGACCTGTGGCTGAAGAATCAGGAAATCGCCAGGCAGCAGAACGTAACGTTAACGCCTATGCAGTTTGTCGAAATGTTCGTAGAGAAGAATGTCACGAACACCTAATCACCGGCTTGAGTTCGCGCGCGGTGCACGCCCGACTCGCAGCGGAGAGGCGCCTGTGCTCGCGACACAGCGGTGGCGTTGGGCCGCAAAGAACATGAGAGCAGCTCTAGTCAGCTGCTGTTTACTCCTGGGTGCTTGTGTCCGGGTGCCATCGGTGTCTCAATCAGAAGCAGTCGGCCTTGAGGCGGCTGCAACTGCCGCGTTGGCGCAAGGTGGATCGAATGCTTGGCCCGCGGAGATTCAAGCCATCGAACCGAAGGCGGTACGCATCACCGCGGAAGGCCTGTACGTGGTCACGAGTACATGGTTCGCTGAAGAGGCAGGTCTATTTGTGCCGCGAGATCCTGACGTCTTTTCACCTGCTACGGGCGGCGATCCAGAGTACCGAAGGTTATATGGCAATGTGTTCTCGTATCGTATCCGTGGCTAGGCCTTATGACTAAGCAGTTGCCGGAGATCTTTTGTGACCTCAATGCGGGTGCGGAAGTGAATAGCTACCGGCTGACCAGTGGTTCCTTTGCCGATTTGGAAAAACTCGGTCTTACACCGCAGCAGGCAGTTGGCATGAGGTTCTCATTTAATGGTGGAGTCGACGAGGACGAAAGTGGCCGACTTGCAGACATCATGTTTGACGGCACTATCGTCAAGGACGATAAATGGGGTTACTTGGCTGTGACTGACAGCAAAGGCATCTACTGGCGCCTGAAGGCATCATGAGCAACTATGCCTGGGTCTGCTTCTCTTGTCGTACGGCCGCTCGACGCGCTCCGGTCGCGACGAATGTGCGTTGCCGGCAATGCGCCCGTCCGTGCGAATGCCTGGGGTACAAGACTCCTGTGCCTCCTAAGGCGAGGATACGTGAGTGGGCTACGCTCGAGGAGGCATTCTATGCTTCAAGGCGAAGATACGTCCTCGGTCAGCAGAAATTTCGCGTCCGTCGAATGCATGATACCGAGCGGGAAATCGCTCGCTTGGAGGCGTTGCCTTCCAATGAAGGGCGTGCGAGCGCCATCAAGCGTCTGCGCAAGCAACTGGAGCAGCTAGGTGGCTAACAACCGGCTGGAGTTCGCGCTGGCGCGCCAGACTCGCACAGGCGAGGCGCCTTTGCTCGCCATTCCACGCGACGTGCGAGGACGCACGCGCATGAGTAATGGCGTTGGCAATCAAAGCATGCGTACATCGCTCATGATTGCCATTGCGGCAGCTGTGTCCGCAATGGCGCCAGGCTTTGCATTTGGTGCCGAGAAGACGCCTACTGCTTTCGTTGGCTCTTTCGTAAAGATCGTAAGCATCGAGTGCGAGTCGGGTGATGCCACTGATGCGGAGACTGGAGAAGCCGTGGTGGTGCTTTGCATGGACGCTCTGTACCAAGCTACCTACCGCGTTGAGAGAGTCCTTGAAGGCAAGCTTGTCACGGATTCGGAAGTGACGTTCAACGTGGCAGATCACTATGGCTTCCCCAAGTTCGCTGAGCGGAAGCGCGCGCTGATCTTCTTGGACGAGCACGACGGCAATTACTATCACATCAAGTATCAGTGGGTACCCGCCTTCCGAACGAGCGAAGGGGATTTCGCGCAGTGCGGTTGTGAGGCGGAGGATGAGAATGAAGACCTTCAGAAAGCCCCAGAGTCCTCCCCCGATTGTCGATTGCTCTCCTTCTCACCCGCCGTCACTCGGGACCTCACGCATTCGTCGCAGTACGTGATCGACAAGCTGCGCACCGACCTGGACTACAAGATTCGGGGAGATCGCGCCGAGTGCGTTCGTGGCATCCTCGTCGAGGACGTGTACAAGCGACTGCGTCCCGAGTTAATGGAAAATATCAACGCTCGCTAGCAAACGCGTACAGCCGAGGTCGGAAACGCCGACGCGTGTTATGTGCAGGGCCACCGCTGAGCGTTCGGCCTGGAGATTCTGAGTATGTTCATCCGCAAAGCAAAGCCCACTGATTGCGAGGTCCTCTTCAAATGCTGGCTGACGTCCGTTCAGGCCACGCACACGTTCGTGTCAGCAGAGGATATCGAGTCCATGATTCCGTACGTGCGCAGCTATCTAAGTTCTGGCGAGTCCGAGATCTGGGTCGCATGCGAGGGTTCTGGGACGATCATGGGGTTCATGGGATTGTCTGGAAGCAAGATGGAGACCCTGTTTCTTGCGCCGGAATTCCACGGTCGTGGTGCTGGGCGACTGCTGGTTCAGCATGCTAAATCGCTGTGTTCCGACTTGACCGTGGATGTCAACGAGCAGAACGCAGCAGCGCGGCAGTTCTATGAGGCGTGCGGGTTCGTGGTCGAAGGGCGCTCGGAGCTGGACGAACAGGGACGCCCATATCCGCTGCTCCACATGCGGCTGTTGGCTGGTGCGGCTCGTTGCTAAAAAAGGGGGGATAACATGGCGTATAGAATTGGCGGCAACGTCAAGAACGTCGGAACCGCCGCAGTAGTCATCATTGTCGCGACGCTGGGCGGAATCGCTCTGGCGCAGTCGACCGTTGAGCTGAAAAAATCTACGTAGTCAATGCTGCGCAAGGGGTGTACGTGGCTATGAGCGCCCTGGTATACGGTGGCGATGAAGTCCGCAAAGGTCGCGCGAACGCAGGCTTCGTGTCGACAGCCGAGTAGGTCGGCGGGCCCGAGCTTGCTGCCGGGGGAGCTATGGAGCTGAGCTACGTTTGCGGCACCAGTTCGGTGCCGTTGCTGTACAAAACCATCGGTGTGGCGCTCGAGGACGCAGCGCGACTGTGGGGCGATCGGCCGGCGTTGATCGTCCGCCATCAGAGCATCCGTTGGACCTATCGCGAGTTGAATGAAGCGGCGGAGCGTGTCGCTGCCGGCTTGCTCAAGCTCGGTTTGCAGCCGGGCGATCGGGTCGGCATCTGGTCGCCGAATCGTTATGAATGGGTGCTTACTCAATTCGCGACGGCCAAGGCCGGGTTGATCCTGGTTAACGTCAATCCCGCCTATCGCATTTCCGAGCTGGAATTCGCGCTCAACAAAGTGGGCTGCAAGGCGCTGATCCTCGCGCCCAGTTTCAAGAGCAGCGATTACGTCGGCATGCTTCGGCAGCTTGCGCCGGAGCTGGCGTCGAGCGCGGTAGGTGATCTGCAGGCAGCGCGGCTACCGACGTTGCGCACAGTGATTCTTACCGACGACGCGCGCGTGCCGGGCTTCATGCCGTTCCGCTCGATTGAAACACTGGGCACCGATGTCGAGCGTGAGCGACTGAACGAGTTGCGGTCGCTGTTGCAGCCCGAAGATCCCATCAATATCCAGTTCACGAGTGGCACGACCGGTCTGCCCAAAGGCGCGACCCTGTCTCATCACAACATCGTGAACAACGGCTATTTCGTCGCCAGTCACATGGCGTTCTCGCACGAAGACAGCCTGTGCATCCCGGTGCCGCTGTATCACTGCTTCGGCATGGTGATGGGCGTGCTCGGCTGTGTGACGCACGGTGCGGCGATGATCTTTCCAGCCGAGGCGTTCGAGCCGGGCGCGGTGTTGGAAGCGGTTGCCGCCGAGAAGTGCACGGCGCTGTACGGCGTACCGACGATGTTCATCGCCGAGCTGGATCATCCGCAGTTTCGCGAATACGACCTCAGCTCGCTCCGCACGGGAGTCATGGCCGGCGCGCCGTGTCCTGTTGAAGTGATGAAGCGCGTGATCGCCGACATGAACATGCGTGAAGTCACGATCGCTTACGGCATGACGGAGACGAGTCCGGTCAGTTTCCAAAGTCGCAGTGACGATTCCATCGAGCGGCGCGTGTCTACGGTCGGCAAGATTCATCCGCATCTCGAAGTGAAGATCATCGACACGGAAGGCCGCGTCGTGCCGCGAGGTGAGCGCGGCGAGCTGCTCACTCGTGGGTACAGCGTGATGACCGGGTATTGGGGTGATGCGGAGAAGACCAGTCAAGCCGTCGATGCGCAAGGTTGGATGCACACCGGCGATCTGGCGGTGATCGACGCCGAGGGTTATTGCAACATCGCCGGCCGTGTGAAAGATCTGATCATCCGCGGCGGCGAAAACGTCTCACCGCGCGAGGTGGAAGAGTTTTTGTACCGGCATCCGCAGATTCAAGACGTGCAGGTGTTCGGTATTCCGGATCAGCGTTACGGTGAAGTGGTATGCGCGTGGATCAGGCTCAAAGGCGCGGAGCCGTGCGATGCCGAAATGATCCGCCTGTTCTGCCGCGATCAGATTGCGCACTTCAAAGTGCCGACGCACATCCGGTTCGTCGAGCAGTTCCCGATGACGGTGACCGGCAAGATTCAGAAGTTCATCATGCGCGAGCAGATGATCGCCGAGCTGCAGTTGCGCGTCGATGTGACCGCTTGAACAGAGATTTGCACAGCTCCTCGGCAGCCTGGCTACGGCTGAGCCGCACGCCTTTGCGTCGCGAGTTCTCAAGGGCGAGCGTAAGCGTGCGGGCCTTGCTCAGACATCTGGTGATGGCGAGTGGCGTGGCGCTGCTTAGTGGTTGCGGCAGCGCGTGTGAGAATGAGATCTCCCAGACTGTCGTTTCCCCGTCTGAGAACATGAAAGCGGTTGTCTTCAATCGAGGCTGCGGTGCCACGGTCGGTTACAATACGCAGGTCTCTCTTCTGCCAGCAAGCGCTCGCTTGCAAGATGCTGGCGGAAACGTGCTGGTCGTTGACGGCACGGTTCCGTTGAAGGTTGAATGGGAGTCCGATGTGTCGATCCGTATCATTGGCCGGCTCGACACTCAGATCTTCAAGAAAGAACCGTCGGTCTCGGGCGTTCAGGTGGCGTATGCCAACTAGCGCTCTAACGAGCGGGTGCCGGAAATATCAGATGTGCAGAGTAATGGATGACTACTTGCAAGGCTATTCTTTTTCTATTGCTGCTTCCGGCCATTTCCTATGGCACCGAGTACGTTTATACCGTTGGCGATCATAGCTATACCGCGCGGCAGGCAGCGGACTGCTTCGAAATCTCCGAACACGCAGTCGCTCAATGCGTAAGCCACCATTTCGAAGAATCCGAGAAGGAGCTCAGGGCGAGCTTCGATAACATCCGCAACCGCCTGGTACGAGACAGGCAGCTTTTTGAGGAGACGCAGGCCAGGTGGGTCTCATTCAAAGATAGCGAGTGCGAGGTCCGATCGGTAAGTGCACAAGCCTACCGCGACCCCCAAAGACAGAAGTCGCTATTCGTCTGGGCATGTGCCGCCGAATTGAATGAACAGCGAGTCCTGCAGCTCAAATCGCTTTCCCTAGGTTGCGACTCGTGCTTGCAGTAATCAACCTGAGCTGAAACCGACGCAGCAGAGCCTGGCGACGGAGCTTTCAGCTCGGTCAGATATTCGCCGCCTGCTCAATCGCATGCGGCCGCGCCAGGTCCCGCCGTGCAGCCGCCGGAGTAACCCCCAGAATCTTGCGCATGTGTCGAGCCAGATGGCTCTGATGCGCAAAGCCCGTAGCGAATGCGATCTGCGCAATCGACAGCGAGTCATCCTGTAGCAGCAGCTTCGCCCGCTCCACGCGCCGACGCAGGATGTATTGGTGGACCGGCGTGCCGGTCGAGCGCCGGAACAACGTCTTCAGATGCGACACGCTGACGCCGGCGACCTTCGCGATCTCGGCCAGCGACAGCTCGCTTTCCAGGTTGTCCTCGATGTGCGAGATCACCAGCTTGAGCTTCCATGCGCTCAAGCCGCCTTTGGCGTCGCGCATCGGCAATGAGCGGCGATTGTGACGTTGAAGCAAACGCGCGGCGAGCGCGGTGCCGAGGCTCTCGCGGAACACGCGTCCACCGGCGCCTCCGGAATCGATGTCCGCCTTGATGGCCCAGCCGATGTGCTCGATGAACGGATCGCGCAGCTGGAAGCGGTCGGCGATCTCAATGTTCGACGGGTCCATGTCGAGCTCGACGGCGACACTGCGCAGTAACTCGTCGGGGACTCGCATGACGAGCGTCGTGCCGCCTTGTTTCGTCTCCCATGCGGCCGGTGTGTGCGCCGGAACGATGTCCAGATCGCCCGCGACTTCGCGGCCATGGCGCAGCTTGCCGCCGCGCTCGCAGGTGACTTCCACCGACGGCCCGATGTGCATGCACACGATGGCGTAGGGCCTGGGATCGATCCGTGTGAGGCCGGCGGAGAAGTTGTTGATGTTTGCGTTGATGGTTCGCGGCACGCGCGGCGGTACTGAGGCCGTGGCGGCGAAGGGATTGCTGGTGGCATTCATCGGTGATCTCCGGCACCGTACTGCTGCGTCGAGGATACAACGAGATACGTCTCCGGGCTGCTCCCATACGTACCACTCGGTGTCCGAATGTGCTGGCGTCGGCTTAATAGGTCAGCGCGACACGCGAGGAATTATCGAGCCGGCCGACGGCATGTCCCGGCCGGCCGGCCGAAAGGGCTGTCGGTGGAACAAGCTCGCAATCCATGCCATCGGCGGCTTTATCCATTTAGCAACGGTTCAGGTTGGCGGTTGACAGCGCCGGGCTCAAGTGTGATGGTCGATCCATGTCGACTTCGTTATCACCTGCGGATCTCGCGCGTTACAGCCGCCACCTGGCGTTGCGCGAAATTGGCGTCGAGGGCCAGCAAAAGCTCAAGGCGGCGAAAGTGCTGCTGGTCGGTGCCGGTGGCCTGGGCTCGCCGGCGGCGCTGTATCTGGCGGCGTCGGGCGTGGGCACGATCGGTGTGATCGACAACGACCGGGTCGATGTCTCGAATCTGCAGCGACAAGTGCTGTACGACACGCAGAGCGTCGGCCGGTCGAAGGCCGAGGCTGCGAAGGAGCGCTTGCTCGCGCTCAATCCAGAGATCGAACTGGTGTCGCATGCTGTGGAGCTGCGCGCCGCGAATGTGCGCGAGATCTTTACCCGCTACGACGTCATTCTCGACGGCACCGATCGATTCAATACGCGCTACCTCTCCAACGATGCCTGCGTGATCTTACGCAAGACGCTGGTGTCGGCTGCCATCCATCGCTTCGAGGGGCAGGCGATGACCTATGTGCCGGGCCAGGCGCCTTGCTATCGATGTTTGTTTCCCGAGCCGCCTGCCGACGGGCTCGTGCCGAACTGCGCTGAGGCCGGTGTCCTCGGCGTGCTGCCGGGGGTGATGGGCACGATTCAGGCGACGGAAGCGATCAAGGTGATCGTCGGTGTTGGCGAGCCGTTGCTGGGCCGGCTGCTGACCTACGATGCGTTGGCGATGCGGTTCGGAGAGTTTCGGTTTACGCGTCGTTCTGACTGCGCGGTGTGCGGCGATCATCCGACGATTCACGCCCCGGCGGATCTGGCGGAGGTTTGCAGTGCCGATGTCATGGCGCAGGTACGGCGTCTGTCGCCGGCGGAACTGCGAGAGTTGCTCGGGCAAGTCGCCATCGTCGATGTGCGCTCGCCGAGTGAGTTCGGCGTTTCGCATCTCCCCCGGGCGGTGAATATTCCGGTCAGCGATGTACAGCGTCGGTTCGACGAAATTCCGCGCGATCAGCCGGTCGTTTTCATCTGTCGAAGCGGCGCGCGCAGCATGACCGCATCGGCCATAGCTACGCGCGCCGGGTTAACAGAGGTCGCTCACTTGGAAGGTGGCTTGCTGGGCTGGGCCAAAGACCTCGACGAATCGTTCGTGGTTGCGCCAGTGGGTTGATCGCTCAGCGAGCGTTGACGCGCGCCTGATGCCTCACATCACGCCGATCTGCGAGCCAGCCAGCCGAAGGCGCCCAATCCGCAAGCTCGGCCCGACGGCGCTGCCACGCTTGCTCCAGCGTCTTCGCTGCTTCCGGCGAGGTCGTCTGGACGTTGGTCGGCATGTGAACCACATTGTCGTCTGCGAAATCGAGCATGGACTCTCTCCTCACTCTTGCGCCGGGGCCGTGCGCTTCAAACCGTGGCTGCAGAGTACGCGGTCGCGCGCGTGCCATCATCGTGGTCAATGGCATGTAATTGATTCCTCGCCGGCAAGAATCAAGGCGAGTCGCGGCTATTTGCCGGTGAATGCGGTTGAGCCCGAGCGTGACCGGCCGCACAATTTCCGCATCCTTGCTCTTGGGAGCTCATCGTGAATCAGAGCGTTACGGACGGTTCGGCGAATACGTCGATGGTCAGCGTCATCTACGTGCTCTATTTGCTGGCACTGATCTCGGGCGTGACAGCAGTGATTGGCGTCATCATGGCTTACGTCTACAAGGACGACGCGCCAGAGTGGCTGCGCACGCATTACGAGCTGCAGATCCGCACGTTCTGGTTCGGGCTGGTGGTCGGTGCGATCGGCGTTGCGCTGAGCTGGGTGCTGATCGGCGTGCCCATCCTGATCGCGCTCGCGGTGTGGTGGATCATCCGCTGCGTGAAAGGCCTCAGATACGCGGGCGAGCGCGCCCCGTATCCGAATCATCGCGGCTGGGGGCTGTGACCTCTTAGTAGACGTCGCGCCGGTATCGACCGGAGATTGCCAACTCTTCGAGCGTACCGGCGCCGAGCACTGCCGATAGCGCGGCGTCGACCGCCGGCGCCATGCCTTGCAAGCTGCCGCAGACGTAGATCGCTGCGCCGTCGTCGACCCAGCGTTTCAGATCGTCACCGCACTCGAGCACTCGATGTTGCACGTAGCGGCGTTCCGATTGATCGCGTGAGAAAACCAGATCGACGCGTTCCAATTGTCCGCGAGCGTGCCACTGTTCGAGCTCCTCGCCGTAGAACTTGTCGTAGGCAGCATTACGCTCGCCAAAGATGAGCCAGTTGCGAGGACGGCCCTCCGCGATACGAGTCTTCAGCAGCGCCCGCAGGCCCGCGATGCCGGTGCCGTTCCCGATGAGGATCAAAGGTGCATCGTTCTGGGGGGCGTGAAAGTTGGGGTTGGTTCGCACGCGGACCGCAACGTCATCGCCGATTCTCGCGCCCGCAGTGAGCCAGCCGCTCCCCAATCCGGGCTCGCCATCGGGACGCCGCATCTGTCGCACTAGCAGATGGATCGCACCGTCCGTCGGCAACGAGGCGATGGAGTATTCGCGATGGGGCAGGGGCGCGATCTTGTCGTCCCAAGTGGAATTGCGTGGATCGATTTCCACGATGTCGCCGGCCTGCCAGGTCGGGCTCGTGCCGGCCTGCGGTCGCAGCTCAATGTGAAAACAGGCGTCGCCAGCGCTGCCTGGATTGACGTGATGTCGCGCCGCCAGTTGCCAACGGTCGTATTTGGGTGCTTCCCAATCGGGCAGGTCAGGACTGTTGCTCAGAACGCTGAGCTGATGTTGCCAGTGACGTAGCGCGCCTTCGTCGCCGTTATCGACTTCGATCACGTCGAACAAGGGGGTCGCGCCCTGATGTCTGAGCCATTGATCGAGCTGATGCCCGAACGCGCAGTAGTTGTCGTATTCACGATCGCCCAGCGCGAGCACGCCGTAACTCAGGCTCTGCAGCGGCACCGAGTTGTCGAGCACGTCTCGGACGAAGCCCGCTGCGGGATCTGGCGCATCGCCTTCGCCGGTCGTGCTCACTACGAACAGCGCCTGTTTCGTTTGTCGCAGGAAGTCATCGTCGATCTGCTGCAACGACGCGAGGATCACCGGCTCGCCGGCCGCCTGCAACGATTGCGCGGTTCGATTCGCCAAGTCAGCCGCGAAGCCGGTCTGACTCGCAAACGCGATCAACGTGGCGGAGGCGGTCTGATCACCGCCAGTTGCGACCAGCGCGGGCCGGCGGCGCGGCCACAGGAAATAGGCGCTGGTGGTGAAATACAGAATCACAACGACGCACGCTGAATACAGTCGTGCGTCGCTGAGGCCGGCCAGAATCCCGGACATCGTGCCTTATTGCGGCAACACTTCGAAGGTCGCGACGTAGCTCAGCCGGCGCTGCTTGGCCTGCTTGACCGACGTCTTCTCATCCTGCGTGCCGGCTTCCAGCCAGTACATGCCGGGCGCAGGCCAGTTGATGCTCAGCTCGCCGTTCGCATCGGTCTTGAGCTTCTGCTCTTCCTGATCGTTGCGATAGCGCGTGCCGCCGGGCTGCACGACCACTTCGAGATTGCTGGCGGGCTTGCCGTCGATCACGAAACGAAACTTCGACGCTTCGCCGGCGTACAGATCGTTCGGATGAGTGACGGGTACCAGCTCGAGACCGACGTTCGACGACTTCAGCGCGGCTTCGGTCGGCTTGCCGGCAGTGACGAAGGTCTCGACGCGGCCGATCGACTCGCTCACCTGGAGATTCTTCGCGCCCGCGGGGATTTCCGTCGCGAATTTTTCCGCGTTACCGCGCCAGCGCTTGCGCTGGCCGTTCTCTTCGTAGCTGGCGAACAAACCCTTGTTGACGAGCGCCACCTTGTACGTGCCATTCTGCTTCAGCTGCACGTCGAAGATGCTGCGATATTTGCCCGTGTGCGCATTCTCGGCGTTCACGGCGGAGCCATCCGGCGCAGTGATCGCCAGCGAGTCCAGGCGCAGCGGCACGTGATCGAAGTAGAACAGACTGTTCGAGACCGCGGCGTCGACCGTGACCCATTGATCGACGGTCGAAACGGTAGAGGAGGGCAGCAGCCACATCTTGTGCGCATGGCTCGCGAACGGAGCGAGCAGAGCGGCGCTGACAGCAATGGCGCGAAGTGCGGTTTTCATGATTTTCCTCGCGAAGTGGATCAAGGAGTGACGTTGAGGGTGATGGCGCCGAGCTCGCTCGTGCCCTGAGCCGTCGCCGTTTGTTTCTGAGTGCCGGGCCATTCGAAGGGCAAGCGCAGCAGCTCGCGGCCGCCGACTTCGCGCGTTGCTTCGACGACGACGTTGTATTTGCCGGGCGCGAGATTGGCGAGCTGCTTGTCGGTGCTCTTGAAGCTCAGCGCGTGCTCGCCAGCCGGACGCGTCGCACCGGTCACGCCGTCGACTGGCATCTGCAATTCGCGGCCACCGCGGCGCCACCATTGGCGCAGATCCTTCAGCCACTGCGTGCCGTCTTCTTTCTTCCTATCGGTCTGATACCAGACGGCGAGTTGCGCGGCGGTGCTTTGATCCTGATTTTCGACCCACACGGCGACGTACGGGCGGTGATACTCGGCGACCTGGAGACGCGGAATTTCCAGCTTGAGATTCAACTCCGCACCGAACGCGGCGGCGCTCGATCCGATCAGCAGCATGGCACCCGCCAGCTTTGCGACCACTCTCATGTCATTCCATCCCATTTCAATGAATGAACAAAATCGCCAGCAGCAGCGGCAGCGCCAGTCCCAGGCCCACCATGGGCCAGGTCCCGGGTCGGTTGCTCGCGTGCATCTTCAATAGCAGCAGCCCGGTGATCGCGAACACCAGCGCGCAGAAAGCAAACACGTCGATGAACAGGCTCCACGCCGCGCCGGCGTTGCGACCTTTGTGCAGATCGTTGAAATACGACAGCCAGCCGCGATCCGTCAGTTCGTGCGTGATCGCGCCGTCTTGCAGATTCAGCGTCAGCCAGGCGTCGCCGCCGGGGCGCGGCAGCGACACATAAATTTCGTCGTCCGACCATTCGGTCTGGCGATCGGTGGTCCGCACCGACAACGTTTCGTTGAGCCAATCCGCGACGGGGGCCGGTAGCGCGGCCTTCTCGTCGCCACTTGCTTCCCAGGTCTGCTGCAATTGTTCGAGCAACGGCGCCGGCAGCTCCGCTGTCTGGGTTGTTACTTCGGGCTTTGCCCCAATCCATGACGCATGGTTGAGCGTGAAGCCGGTGACACTGAACAGCACCATGCCGATCAAGCACATCGCCGCGCTCATCCAGTGCCACTGATGAAGGTGCTTCAGCCAGAACGCCCGGGCTTTCTGCGCCTGAGCGGAAGAGGCGCGCGCGGCTTCAGCCATGAGCAACTACTGCGATGACGAGGGAAATCACAGGTCGGGCAACACTGAGTGACAGGACGATGAACGGCCATGATATGAGAATAATTCTCATTGGCAAGCCTCTTGCGACAAAGTTCGAAATTCGTCGCCGAGGGATCGATTAATGTGTGCGGCCTCGACACCGCGCTGCCGGCGGTGCATTTAGTATTCGCAGCCTTGAATCCAGCGAGAAAGACTCTTGAGCGCAGCGACCATCAGTGTCTTCGACATGTTCAAGATCGGCATCGGGCCGTCGAGCTCCCACACCATGGGGCCGATGACGGCGGCATACCGGTTCGCGAAGTCGCTGGCAGACCAGGGATTATTGGCGCGAGTCGCGCAAGTGACCGTGGCGCTTTATGGCTCGCTGGCGCTGACTGGCAAGGGCCACGCCACTGATACCGCTGTCACGACCGGGCTGGCGGGCTGGTTGCCGGCGCAAGTCGATCCCGATGCCGCTGCCAAATTGATCGAAGAGGTTCGCCAGCACGGCAAGATCCTGCTCGCCGGCAGTCACCAGATCGATTTCCGGATCGAGCGCGACATTCACTGGAAATACAAAGAAAGCCTGCCTTATCACCCCAATGCGCTAACCCTGTTCGCGCGCGACGCGAACGGTGAATTGCTGCTGGAGGCGACGTTCTATTCCGTCGGCGGCGGCTTTGTCGTCAGCGACGAGGAGGCTAAATCGCCTGCGACCGCAACGACTGCCACGGCTGTGCCGCTGCCGTTTTCCGACGGTGCCGAACTGCTTGAAGTCGCCGAGAGCAATGGCCTCACGATCGCCGAAGTGATGATGCGCAACGAATGCGCGATTCGGACTCGGGAGGAGGTGCTCGCCGGGCTCGATCGCATCGCCGAGGCCATGAATTCATGCATCGATCGCGGGTTGCGGCAGGAAGGCGTGTTGCCCGGCGGCTTGAACGTGAAACGTCGGGCCGCAAAGCTGCGAGCCGCGCTGGAAAAGCGTGAGCAGACGCAATCCGTCGATGCCCTCATCGCAATGGATTGGATCAACGCGTGGGCGCTCGCGGTCAACGAAGAGAACGCTGCGGGCGGCAAAGTGGTCACGGCGCCGACCAACGGGGCGGCCGGCGTCGTGCCGGCTGTACTGCGTTACTACGATCGTTACTGTAACGGTACGCGCGAAGGTCGCCATATCCTGTCTCTTATACACATCTGACGCTGC
>NZ_LSRW01000072.1:0-14596 GCF_003104955.1 Steroidobacter cummioxidans
GCAGCGTCAGATGTGTATAAGAGACAGGTTCGTCACTCCGGCGGCAGTCAGCCAACAGGTGAAACGTCTCGAGGCCTATCTCGGGGTGCAGCTGTTTCGTCGTGCCTTCCGCTCGGTCGAACTGACCGCCGAAGGCGAAAGGCGGCTGGCTGCGTCGCTGCGCGAGTTGTTTGGGCAGCTCGATCTGGCATTGGAAAAAAGGCGACAGCGCCGATCGCAGCCGATCTGCGCATCAGCACCATGGAATCCTTCGCCGCCAAATGGCTCGCGCCCAGACTGCATCGGTTTCACCAAGACTGCCGCGACGTCAAGTTACGCATCGAGACCGGCAACGAGCTCACCGATTTCGTCCGCAACCGCATCGATGTCAGCATCCGCTACGGGCCCGGTGGCTACACGGACGTCTTGGCTGAGCGACTCATGGATGCGCCGGTATTTCCGGTCTGCGCGCCTTCACTAATGAGCGACGCACGCCGGCCGCTGGCCGAACCCAACGACCTGATGCAGCACACGCTCCTGCATGACGAAAGTGCGATCGCGCGAACTGGCGTGCCGAACTGGCCTGCATGGTTGCAGGCCTCTGGCGCGACGCAGGTAGATGCGAACCGAGGCCCGGTCTTTGCGAGCATCTACCTGGCGCAGGAAGCTGCTGTCGCCGGGCATGGTGTCGCACTCGGCGTCGCTCCGCTGGTCGAGGAGGACCTTCAGCGCGGTCGTCTCGCCAAGCCATTCGAATTTTCCTTACCTAACGCTTACGCTTTCTGGATCGTTCGCCGCAGTGACGCCGGCACCAATCCGGCTGTCGATGCCTTCTGCCGATGGTTGCTGAAGGAAGCATCCACGTCTCACCTCACCCGCTCATGAATGGCAAGACAGTGTCTCACCAGTCCAGGCCGCGACAACACGTAGCGTTTCAGCGGTGTGTCGATCTCATAAAAGTAGATGTTGGCGATGAACCCGTATAACGCGGCGTCGATTTTCTCCGGCTGTGCGCCGAAGAAGAACGGCTGCTCGCCCAGCAAGTCGGCAACCACACGCAGATTGTCCATGCCCCGCGCGTAGACCTGATCGGGCTCATAACGGCCGATTCCCTGATAGTGATAGCGAAGACGGTTGTATTCGCGCGCGCCCTCCAGGCTTGCCGCTGTGATGTCGGGATGTGTCTCGAGTAATGCTGCCTTGAAAGCGGGCCAGTAGCGCTCATCGCGCCAACGCGAATAGCTCATCTGCCAATACAAATCATCCAGTGTTCGCCTCACCAGCAGGTCGAGGTTGCGCTGCTGTGAATCCAACGTCGCATCGGCATTCAAACCGCAACGCTCGTCGAGGTAGGCGATGATCGCGTCGCTATCGCCGATCGTGACCGTGCCATCTACCAGGTAGGGCAGCTGTCCGCGCGGCGCCGAGCGTGTATCCAGGATGTGCCGATGCTCAAACTCGACGTTGTGCAGGCGCAGGAACGCATACACCTTGAGCCCGAACGGATTGTTGTCGGCGACGCCGAACAGATCCGGATAGGAGTACAGCGTTCTCATAGGACTTCTCCGGACAGAGCCAGGCTCCTGCCTCTCGAGAATCGGTGGAGTGCAATCTACCGCGTCGACACGCTGATGACGCCGCAAAGAACGGCCGTGGTCAAGTCAGTTAGAAGCCTAGCCTCGCCTGAGCGAATGATCCAAACGTTGCAAGCGCTCCATCGCTACGGCTGCAGCAGTTCTGCCGTTGCCTGAAGTTTCTTGGCTTTCACGGCTTTCGCATCGATGGGCGGAGGTGACAATTCGACCCCTGCTCTGGCGAGATAGGCATACCCGCTCTCGTCCAGATACCAATCCATGTTCTTCCCGGCCCCTTTTGCATCGTTGGGACGGTCCTCGAAATAGGTGTAGACCGGACTGTTCTTGTAGGCCCACTGCAGGCGGCCATCGTCGCGCTTCACGATGGTCCAGAACCCCACGGGTTTATCGTTCTTCTCCGCGCGAATGATGGGCCACACCGCCGTGCAATCTCGATCGCACAGCGAGCGGCCGGCGGGCTCGCCCTTGAAAATGTACAGCGGCAGCAGTTGCGGGAAAGATTTATAACCCCAGGCGCCATTGGAGCCCTGTGACAAAGCAACGGCCCCGGGATAGGACAGACTGGGGTCGGAAGGCTCCATCGCCGCTCCCGATTGAGTCAAAAGCACCAACGCCGCACTGAGCGACACGCAAAGCCTACGCATTTTCAACCTCCGTCGTTCGGTGCTGACGATGATCCGGACCTCGCTGCAAAGATAGTCTAGCTCGCTCGATCATGACTGTCCCAATCGGCGGCCGGGGAATCGTTTGTTTGCGTCATATACCGGGCTGGTCGGCTGGAACTGAATTCGCACCCGGTCGTTAGTTCTGGCAGAACGGCAACTGCTTGCGGAGGCGTGTATGCGATTCGGCACTTTTTGCCCTACCCTTTGCATGGGGCTACTCGCGCTGTATTGCCAGGCTTCACTGGCTGACGACAAGACCGCCACTCCACCTGCCACGCCCAAAGCATCCGTGAAACGCGATTGCGCCGACGCAACGGGCGCCACCAAGAAAGAGTGTGAGAAGGTCGCTGCCAAAATCGATGCGCAAACCGCCAATCCGGAAGCGCAGCCGGCCACCAAAGATGCCCAAAGCAGTGCCGATTACGTCCATCACTCCAGCCCCGCCATGCGCACCCCGGCCGAGGTTACCCAGGACAAGGCGAAGGCAAAGTCGGAACGGAAGCATCAGAGCGCCAAGCCTGAGCCCAAATAAATCGCGTTGTCGGTTTCCCAAAAGGAAAGCGGAGGCGAACCAATGTCTGCCTCCGCCTGCCATGCTTGGAATCGCGGCCGCGACTACTTCTTCAGCACGAGCTCCTTGCCAATGAGCTGCGCCTTGTTGGCGTTCTTCTTCGGCACGAACTTCTGCACGCGGTTGTTGTTGGCGTCGGCGACATAGAAGTTGCCTTCGTTATCGACGTCGATCTGGTGCGCGTTGTCGCTGACACCCGCCGCGCTACCCAGTGTGCCCCACTGGGACACCAGTTTGCCGTTGAGGTCATAGCAGGCATAGCGGCCATATTGAGTCGCGGACACACACACGCGTTTGTCTTCCGTCGTGATGACGCGGGTCACCCGCGCGGTGCCCGGCCACTGGTCGAGGAACTTGCCGTTGTGGTCGAAGATCTGGATGCGATCGTTGTTGCGGTCGGCCACATAGACGCGGTTGGCGTCGACAGCCACGGAGTGGACCAGGCTGAACTGACCCGGAGCCGAGCCTCTTGAGCCCCACGACGTCAGGTACTTGCCGTTCTTGTCGAACTTCACGACGCGCGAGTTGGTGTAACCGTCCGCGACATAGAACGAGCCATCCGGCAGGAAGGCAAGGCTGGCGGGATCGTGGAAGTGAGTTTCGTCATTCCCCGGCACGCCCTTCTCACCGACCTTGAGCAGCAACTGCTTGCCGTCATTGCTGAACTTCAGGATGCGATGATTGAAACGATCGACCACCCACACGGCGTGCGCGGGGTCGTACGGGTCGATGATGATGTGGTGTGCGATCGATATTTCGCTGTTCCACTGCGACCAGTTCTCAATGACCTCGCCGTTGGCATTGAGCACCATGATGTTGTTGACGTCGCCCTTGTCGAAGTTGTTGTTGTCGCGGACAACGGTGGTCTTTTCCTTCATCACCTTGCCGTCGGCGGTCAGCATCGGATGACCTTCGCGGGTGTCGTTGCGGTCGACGGCGCCGATGAAGACGCGGTTCGGGTCTTCGGCGTTCACGGACACGACGCGCTGATTCCAGCCTTCGATGCCTGGCTTGAACCAGCCGACCACCACGTCATACGGACCGGTGAGATCCAGCCCGCCCTTTTCCTGGGCCGCAGCCGGGCCGGCAGCGGCGATGCACAGGGCGACCAGAGAGACGCCCCAAACGCTATGAGTCTTTTTCATGGAAGTTCAGTCAGCTTTTTGGCGGAATGAAGGTTTGAATTTGTTTGACGGCAAAGTCGACCTTCATTTCGAAGGCCTGTTTGCCAATCGCAGCACTGGCACGCCGGGCATCGCCAACGATACCGTTCTTCGGCGAGTCCGCAGCAGGCTGCGGTTTGCCATCGGCGCCGACCGGAATACCCACCGCCGTCGGCAGCAATGACTTGCGTACATACGCGCCATCGCGATCCAGGTACATCATGATGGAAGTGTCGTGGATGCCACCGTGCCTGGCTCTGGGATAGCCTTGAGCAGCCAGCTTGTCTTCCATCGCATGGTTCGCAGGCTCGTACACCTGATCGCAGTAAAAGACATGGACGCCCGACGCGCTGTACTTGGCATTCATCTCGCTCGCGACCTTGCGATAGACGTTTTTGTCGCCCTCGCCCTGACCGCCGCCATGGTCACCCATCACCACCACGTTCTTGAATCCGGTGGTGATCGACTGTTCGACCATTCGCTCCAGAACTTTTTCTAACAGCTCGTTGGTCAGGCCAATGGTCCCTGGAAGCTCCGCGCTGGCGTTGTTTGGAGTGAGCGGCAGCACCGGCATGGCGATCGCGTTTCCCAGGCGCAACGCAATCTCTCTGACAATCGCCCGCCCCATGATGTTATGGCCGCCGTTGACATTCTGCGGTCCCCGTTGCTCGACACCACCGGTGTAGATGAGGGCCGTGGTCTTGCCTGCCGCGAGCGCGTCCTTGACCTCGGGCCAGGTCATCAACTCGAACTCGACGACCTTGGAGCTGGAGCCGGCGGCGTGGGCTGGCTGCGCAGCCAGTGAGGCAGCTGCAAATAACGTAAGCGCAACGCTTGTCACAATGAGATGACGCATCTTTGCTCCCTGATATCGAGTATGAAACTGCACCGTGAGCCAGGAAAAAAGCGAAGCCGGAATATCCGGCTTCGCCTTCTGGCCCATGACGGCGCCAAGCTGGGTTAGAACTTGAACCGTACACCCATGCGGTACTGACGGCCGACTCGGTCGTAATCGGCGTTGCCCTGACCCGACCAGTGCGACGAGCTGAGACTACCGCCAATCGTCGGCGGCTGCGTGTTGGTCAGATTTTCGATCGTCCCGAACAGCTCGAAGCTGTCGAACTTATAGGCGCCCGACAGATCGATCGTCGTCATGCCGGCGATGTCATTGTCCGCGATGGTCGGACGCTCGGCCGTCGACACCGGGCAGTTGCTGGTGCACTCGATGAAGCCGTTGGCGTACACACCCGGACCGGTGTAGCGAACGATCGTGGTCAGCGTGAGCGCATCGCCTTTGTACCCGATCGACAGGAAGCCGCGCAGATCCGGCGAAGTCAGACCCTGGTAAGGCGGAATGCTGCCGCCCCAATTGCCGACGACGCCGGCGCCATCGAAACGCCTGCCATCGAGATCTGTGGTCTCGAGCGTCAACACGCGGCTGGCCATGGCGCGGATCACCAGGTCACCGCTCAAGGAGCCGATCAGGCCGGACATCGGGAAGCGGTAGCTGGCTTCCAGATCGATGCCGCTGGCCTTTTGCCCGATCAGGTTTTGCGGCTGCGTGACCACCATGAAGATCATATTGGGGTTGGTGGTGTCATAGATGATCGAGTTGCACAGCGTCGCATTGCCGCGGTCACACAGTTCGATCACCTTTTGCGCGTTCGGCGCTTGCACCGACCCTGTGACGTCGATGCTGTAATAGTCGACCGACATCTGGAAGCCTGGCAGGAATCGTGGCGCCATCACCACGCCGAAACCCGTTGTGTCGGCCTCTTCGGGCTTGAGATTCGGGTTGCCCCGGGTGAGCGAGTAGCCGTTTGGATTGGTCACGCCGCCGGGATTTGGATTCGTCAACACCTGACCCGAACCCGTTTGGCCAGCCGTGAACAGCTCGCCAAGGTTTGGCGCACGAATGTCGCGTGAGCGCGTGAAGCGGAAGCGCAGATCTTCGATCGGCCGCCAGGTCAAACCGCCCTTCCAGGTCGTGACGTAGCCGGAGGTCGAGTAATCGGTCGCACGCACGGCAGCGTTCAAGTCGAGCTCTTGCGCCATTGTCATATCGCGAGCCAGCGGCACGAGAGTTTCAACGTAGCCTTCGGTGACGTTGAATTTGCCGTGGCTGGCTTTGTAGTTGCCGGCGAAGAATTGGGTCGCCTCGTCGCGCTCGGAAGCCCAGCCCGATACTTTCTCGATACGATGTTCGAGACCGACCGCGAGCGACACCGGACCGGCCCACGAATTGAACGGTTCGCCACTGACGTTGGCCGCAGCGACCTGCTGCTCGAGCGTTTCATCACGGATGGAAACGCCCATGACGTAGTCGAGCGCTGCCTGGCTGTTCACACCGATACCGAACGGGTTGTACGGCACGCAGGATGGATCGTTATTGGACGGATCTGCGTCGGTGTTCACGCGGCAGGTGGGAACGCCGTTGACCATGACGGAATCGATCGCCCTCAGGTAGTTCGGCGTGATGCCGTTGTGGGCGGTCCGTGGCTTGAGGTCGATTTCGCTATGTTGGACATAGGCGTCCCATTTCCACTCCGTGCCAAAGGCGCCGAATCCGCCATCGAGGCCGGCGGCTACGCGAGACAGCGTACGGCTGTAATCGCCTTTCAATCGCCCCATATCGGCGTTGGTCGTACCCATCACGAACGACGTCTGGTTGGCCGCCGTCATCGCATCACGCAGCGATTGCGGCAGGAAGGCGTTATCGATACGGATCGTGTTGTTGCCCAGGCGGCGGTTCGGATTGGCGATATTCACCGTGCTGGTATCCGAATACTGCCCTTCGACGTACGCACTGACGTTGTCGCTCAGATCGAAGCTGGAGCGCAGAAAGGCGATCTTGCGATCGACACTGCCCGCAATGTCGATGCCGTTTTCGATGCGCGAGTACTCCCAATCACCGCCCTGTTGAAAGTTGTTGCCGACATTGGTGCCGAAGTTGTAGCCAGTAAGAATCTCGCCCCCCGGCCCGAAATAGGTTCCTCTGTTGACCCCGCTCGTGATGATGCCGCCCGGCGTACCGGCGACCAGACCCACATTGCGACTGACGATGTACCGCGGCTGACCATTACCCTCAGCGTAAGCTGGATTGTTGATGACGGCTGCAGGCAATCTGGCCCACGGACGATCGTTGGTACCGTCGATGCCGTCGCTATGCGTGTACTCGCCCGACAAAAGAAGATGGCCGCGGCCGTCCGCGAACTTGGTGCCGAAGCTCAACTGAGCACTGATGCTCTTGTCGTCCTCGTACTTGGTCATGCCGGTTTGGACCTGACCCTTCAGACCGGTGAAGTTGCGGTTGAGCACGAAGTTGACGACGCCCGACAAAGCGTCCGAGCCGTAAGCCGCCGAGGCACCGCCGGTCACGACGTCGACGCGCTCGATCAGCGCGTTTGGGAAGGAATTGATGTCCGGAGCGCTGTTGCCCGAGGTGAGCGCCGCGTTGATATAGCGCTTGCCGTCGAGCAGGACCAGCGTGCGGTTCGTACCCATGCTGCGCAAGTTGAGCTGGCTCACGCCGGTAGCGCCGGTCGAGAGGTTGCCGTTTGCCGAACGCGGGCTGGCCGAGCCCGAGAAAGCCGGCAGGACGTTCACTGCATCGGCGACGTTCACCACGTTCAACGCTGTGAGTTCTTCTGCGCCCAGCACCGAGACGGGTGTCGGCGCTTCGTAGCCGTCACGGACAATTCGCGAACCGGTGACGACGACCTGATCGAGCGTCGTGGACTCGGCGTCTTGCGCGTACGTGTTGGTGACAGCAACGGTTGCAAGTGCAGTGGCACCAACCGTCGACAGCGCCAGAACCTTCGCGCGGCGACGAGCCATACTGGATAGAATCATCAGAGTTCCCCTCGTTAGTTCGGCGCGACTGCACGGTCGGTGCGGCCTGCGCGCACATCATTAGTTGTTTATTGAGCCTGCAAACTAAGGCTGACCTTGAGCCTTCAGTCTCCCGGCCAACGAGGTTGCAATCCCCATGCCACGCACTTGCAGGCCCGGCGCCGACGTCGGGACGCTGAGAATAGTTTGAATACTCACACGTTGTGGGCGGGGGAATGCGCAGGACGATCGGCTGAATCTTGCCGATTCGCAGACTCTCGATCGGCGGAAAGCAGCCTATGCGCAAGCGACGATATGATTCAGCGGCTCGATGCAGTCACGGAAACAACATCGAAACGATGTTGAAGCGCAGATCGCAGAACGTGCAGAGCAGATGCTCGCTGGCGCGGACACAGTGAGATATGGAGCTGCGTGCGCAGCTCCATGCCATCGAGCCGGTGGATAGTACTGATGATTCCTACATCGACGCCCGTTTCTCACAGCCGCCGACGTGGATCAGTCTCAACGCTGCTTGGCCACCCGAGCAGCGTCTACAGGGGGAGCCGTGTTGCCCCACGAGCCGCGCACATAGTTCGCGACGTTGGCAATATCGGTGTCGCTCAAGACATCCGCATACGGTTTCATGGTTTCCCATGCACCGAGTTTTATGCCTTCGGCGGGCGTAGCACCGTATAGAACGGCATTGATGAGCGAATCGGGATCGGCAGACTGCACGATGGCGCTGCCTGCCAGCGGCGGTCCAGAGAACATGCCGCCACGCCCAGAAGCGCCGTGACACTTTTCGCAGCGATCGTGATAAATGGTCTGTCCCAGCGCGGCCTGTTCTGGGGTCACTGGTGTGATCGCCTCCGCGCCTTCCGGCAAACTCTTCGGAGGCAGACTCTTGATATAGGTTGCCATGGCACGAGCATCTTCCAGCGTCAGCTTGGAAGTGCTGTTGGCCACCACCTCATTCATCGGCCCCCAGGCGCCGCCGCGTAGACTGAAGCCTGTATGCAAGTACTTGGTCAGATCATCCACCGACCATGTCTTGAGACCGTCAGCCGATGACGTCAGATTCACCGCAGCCCAATCACGCACTTTGTCAGCAGTGACGTACTCGCGCAGGGTACCGCCCTGATAAGCCTTGTCACGCATCTCCGCCATGAAGCGATTGCGAGGGGTATGACACGCCCCGCAATGACCCAGCGCATCCACCAGATAGGCTCCTCGATTCCATTCCGGAGTCTGTTGCGGATCCGGCTTGAAGCGAGCAGGTTCGAAGAAAAGCGCATTCCAGACGACCATGCCCCAACGCAGCTTGAACACGAAATCGTTGGCTGGCGGGCGATAGTCATCGGCCGCCACAGTGCGCATATAAGCATATAGCGCAGCCACATCCTCGTCGGTCATCTGCGTGAACGAGGTATACGGAAACGCAGGAAACAGTCGATATCCGTCAGCTGCAACGCCCTCGTGCAGAGCGCGCCGCAGGTCCTCCGCCGTCCACTTGCCAATGCCGGCTGCGACGCTGGAAGTGATATTGGAGGAGTAGAGAGTGCCTACCGGGCTTTCAAACTTCACACCACCCGCGTAGGGAGCGCCACCTGGACGCGTGTGGCAACTGGCGCAATTTCCCGCCAGTGCCACATAGCGTCCACGCTCAACCAGCGCATCAGTATCGTTGCTTGCAGCAGCCGCCGCTGGTGGGGCCGTGGCCGGATCCTTCGTCTCTTCAGCGCCCGGTGCCCGCCCGGCAAACAGCGCCGTGAGAACCGCTACACCCAGTACTCCCGACAGCCAGTACGGCGGCTTACGCAAACATCGCATGATGGGGGCTGATGAATCTTCGCTGTATTAGCCTTTGGGAGACCACGACTCGCAATGCCCCGTGGATGGGACATTGCAGCTGAAGATCTGGCAATGGCCGCAGGCAGCATCGCCACCATCGTACAAGCCACAACCCCCACACTTCTGATCGGGCTTGGGCGATTGTTCCGTGAAGTTCAACGCCGCCGCCAGACCCTCATTCATCTTGCCATCGAGGCAGGCTTGTTCGCCTTCGGCCCGAGCCACGCCGGCGACCGACGCCACGGCTCCAGCCAAAGTCACTTGAAACAATCCACGCCGTGTCATTTTGGTTGACATCTCAAACCCCTCGCGCCGCTATTGGGACAACAGCGTCAGATCTTCTTCTCGTCACGATAGACATCGTGACAACCCTTGCAGGGCAACGCTTCGATCACCAGCATCGCCGCCTGATCGACGCCCTGCTCGCGGCCGACTTTGGCCATTTCCGCAGACTTCTCTGCAAAGTCCTTCATGCGCTTGGAAAAGTCCGCCCAGTCTTTCCAGACTTCGGGCTTGGACGCACCGCCCGGCACCTTGGCTTCGAACGACTTCAGGGCGATGGAAGCCGTCAACGCCAGGGTCTCCATATGAGCCAGCGTGTTCTCGGCGGGTCCGGCACCGGAGAGAATCTGTCCGAGGACGGCGGTCTGATGCTCCAAAGACTTCATGATGTGCTGGCGGTAGTCCACCACATCCTTGTCATCGGTATGGCCGACCATGGGCAGCAACATCATCACGCCCAGAGCGACTGCTTTGCTTGCACGGATCATTGCTACTGGCCTCATTTCTTCGCTACCCGGTAAACATCGTGGCAGCCCTTGCAGGACAGACTGCTCAGTTTCGGCGTCACCGCCGGCACGCCACCTTGCTTGGCGGCCTTGGCCACATCGGCCGCTGCGGCAACCATGTCATCCAGGCGCTTGGAGAAATCGTCCCACTTGTCCCAAACCTCGGGCTTGGACTCGCCTCCCAGGACCTTGGGAGTGAAGGCGACCTTGGCCACGCTGGCGGTGATACTGAGCACTTCCGCCTGAGTGGCGATATCCGCAGCAGGTGCCTTGCCTTTGGTGATCTGATTGAGAGCGGCGAACTGCTCGCCCAACGTCTTCATGACATGGGAGCGATAGTCCCTCACGTCCTGATCGTCGGCGAAACCGCTGATGGGCAACAAGGTCCCGACGAACGCAATTCCTGCCCAGGCGAGCCTCGGCAGCGCGGTGGATCTATTCAAAACATTCCCCTCCGAAAACAACGCCGCTTTACACGGCTTGAGTGGCTCGTACCGCTTCTCAAGCGTACACCATGCCTTCTTGTACCAAATGCTACCAGCCGACCGATCCGTCGCCTGAAGGCGAGGAAATTTTGGTCAATGGGAGGCCTCAAAAGAGGAAATTTCTTCCTCTTCCAAGGTCTTTTCACTTGATCGTGCGATCAGCTATTCGCCAACGGCTTCGCTGCGCGCGCTCGAGCCCTGCACACTGGAGATGGCCTGCTCGCCGCGCTCCTCATGCAGGATGAAGGCTTGCACGAACTTGATCTCCCAGGCCATGGATATCGCCGTGTTCCTACCGGTCTGCGGGTCCGGATAGGCGTCGGCGTGCTTGTACATGGCGCGATACTCGGAAGTCATCGGCTCCGCACCGTAGCTGCGATGGTGGGTCGACCAGTTCTGGCCGAGCGAATTGTAGTAACGCTCGATGTCGGTGTACCCCGCCATCAGACCTTCCGCACTTTCCGGCGTCAGCTTGAGCTTCACGCGCCAATCGCGCACCGACAGATAAGGCACCCCGCGAGCCTGTGACTCGGGGAAGGTGACATCGCCAGGCTGGGTCGTCAGGACCCCGTCCTGGATCTTACCTTTCAGTTGATAGATGAAGCTCTTGCCCCAGCGGAAGTCGATCCGATGCGTGCTGCCAGGAGTGTAGTCGCCGAGCGTATCCACCATCAGCGGATCCTTGCCGCGATAGAGGGTGACGGTGACGTCGTCGTCATTGGTGAGGTCGTCGACGTTGGTGAGCTCCACCAGGAAGCGGTTGTAATTGAACTTCCGCATGTAGTCCTGGATGAAGTGCCGGTAGGACCCATCGGGACCCCGATAGTTGTCGACGCAGCCGAGCACCCGGTACATCTGATTGTCGATACCCTTCTCGCCGTCGGGGCTGGTGAAATCGTTGGGACCGACTTTGCCATCCAGGTTCAGCCCGATCGCAGTCGTGCCCTGGGCTTCCTTGAAGTGCAGCTTGGGCTCGGGATCGAGGGTCGGGTTCCAGATCTGCCCCTCGCGCTCCAGCTGCGACTCGGCGAACTTGTATTTGACGCCGGCGTCGGCGGGATAGAGCGTCTTGAACTGCTCGCGCGGGCCGTCGTTGATACCTTCCGGACACTCCACCTTGCCGTCCGCCGACTGCCAGATCGCTACGTTCTTGGCGGTCAAAACATAGCCGATCGTCTTGCCGCGTAACGGACTATCGGCAGCCTGCGCAGTCGCTACGCCGAGCGCGCAGCCCAGCAGGCCTGCCAAGGCGGGTTTCATCGATCGATAAGACTGCATAGAAACGTCCCCCTTTTTCTCGAAGGTCAGCGCGAGCCGCCAGCATTGCCGCCAAAGTCATCGCGCAGCCAGAATGCCTTGTAGCCGTTGCGCGCACCATTGAACTCGCCCCAGGTATCGCACTCGATGTCCCCAGGCTTTTTGTCACGCACGCAGTTATAGACTGGCCGATCGCGATAAGCCCACACATGCAGCGCACCCGGCGCGTTGGCAGTCGCCTTCTTGCCGGTCATCGGATCGATGTGCATCGTGCTCCAGATGTGACTGTTGCTCTTCGCCCCTTTCGGCGCGATCACGTACGGGAAATTTTTCACGCACAGCTCGGGATCGCCACGACCACAGACGGCAAACCGATACGCCTGGGGCGTCTCGGGATGATTGCAGGCCAGCTGGTCGATGGCATCGTCGTTGCAATTGTAGATGTAGATCGTCATGCCCTTCGCGTCACCGAGCACCTGACCGGAGTGCATGTCATTGACGGTGAAGCCCGGAGGCGCGGGCGGCGCCATCTGGGTGTAGACGTTGTGCCAGCCAGGCACATCGCTACCTTCGAGGCTGCTGTTGCGGGCATCCAGCGTGCGCGTATAGACGGGCATCTTGCGGAAAGCCCACTGCTTCACGCCGGGCGAGCTCTCGATGATGGACCAGTCGCCCTGAGGACGAACGGTCTCGGGCGCAAGCACGGGCGCCCAATCGCGCAGGCACTTGGAATCGCAGTTGGACTTGCCCGGTGCATCGTGGTCCGAATAGTAGACCGAGCGCCCGGTGGCACCGATGGTTAGAAGATGACCGGTCGCGACCGTGCGCACGGCGAACTGCGGCGGAACATTTGGCGGCGGTCCCACTGGCTTGCGCTGCGCACCGCCCTCTGAAGTACCTCGCATCTCACTGCCGCCGAAGACGTCGCCTGGCCCGCGGTCGAGGACCGAGGTGTACAGCGCATAACCATCGTATGCCCACTGTTTAGTGCCGTCTTTACGATCGATGATCGTCCACTTGCCGACCGGCTCCGCGTTGGCCTTGGCCAGTACCGGCGGCCAGACATCGGTGCAGCTGGGTCGGGTCTCGACTTCCGGCAGTTCCAATCCACCCGGATACGGACTCATCAAGCCCGCGTTCTCGGTGTACTTGTGATTGTCGCAGGTGGGCTTGCCCTTCTGCTCGCCCGCATCGCCGTTACGCAAATTGGTGATCGGCCAGCTGTAGAGCGTCTTGCCGTTCGCGTCGGTGTAAACCGGCCCTTCGAAATCGGCCACGATCACCTTGAAGCCGCGCGGCATCGGCTCGCGCACGTAGTCTTCTAACAACTGCTTGTTCTTCGCTTCCGCCGGCAACATTACGAACGCCGCCGCCAGCACGCCCATCAGGCCTACAATTTCTCGCATCAATCCCCCTTTCATACAGCGCGACAACTGCTCCGATCCGCAAGCGCGGATCAGACCAGCATCTCGCTGATGACTTTGCTGGTCTGGTTGCTCTTGGTTCCCCACGAGGGAATGTCCAGGCCCATGACCTTCATTGTGGTAAAGCCGAGCTGGGTTCCTTGCGCACCCTTGCAATCGATGTGTAGCCCGGTCTTGACCCTGCCGCCGGCCTTGCCCGCGGTGAACGCCGGCATCTCTTCGAGCGAATGGATGCGCGCATTGGCCACGTCGGTGTTGGCCATGATGAGGCAATTGTCGAGCAGCGTGCCGTCGCCCTCCTTCACGCTATTGAAGGCTTCGACAAAATACGCCCACGATTCCATCGAGCGGCGCAGGAACCACGATGCATTGGGCTGATAGCCCAGTTGATGATCCGTCGGCTCTTCGTGCGTCGTCGTGTGGTGCGGCTTCTCGTAGCCGGGCTTGGTCGTGTTGGCCTGGGCGTTCGAGTAGGCCATGTTGAATACTCGGGTCTGGTCGCAGGCGACGGCCATGACCAGCAGATCGGTCATTATCTTGTGGCGCTCGGCGACCAGGCCCGCCTCGTTGCCGAGCTTCGGATCTTCCTTCGGCGCCTTGGGGACCACACAGGCCGCGCGCGGCTCAGGCTTGGTCAACTGATGGTCGAACTGCTGCTCGAGATGACGCAGGCCCGTGAAGTACTGATCGAGCCGCTGCCGATCCTCGGCACCGACCCTGCGCTCCAGTCCCTTGATCTGATCAGAGACTGCCGACAGCGCGCTCTTGCGCGCCATGATGAGTGGGCTCGGCGAGAAGGTGGGCGCATTCGGATCCTGGAAATCCGGGCCGAACAGCCGCCGGTAGAAATTCAGCGGTGAGAATTCCGGCGAGTTGGGCGTGTTGGCATTCTCGTAGGACACGACGGTACGCACGTCGCCGGTCGCGGTTGCAGTCAGGTTCTTGAAGCGCGTGGTGCGGCCTGTCTCTTATACACATCTCCGAGCC
>NZ_LSRW01000073.1:0-87534 GCF_003104955.1 Steroidobacter cummioxidans
GGCTCGGAGATGTGTATAAGAGACAGGGCGCCGACTGGCCGATGCTCGAAAAGCATGTGCCAATACGACGGCCTTCGCTCCCGCGAGCGAAATCGGGTACCAATGGAAACATTGCAGAACGGAAGGCGCGATCGCCGCGAACGCAGCGACGCGAACATCCGCCAGCCCCTTCCACGAGAGCCCGACAGCCTATGCGCGTCTTGGCGACGCGCGATTCTCGGCAGGTCTTCGGGCTCATGGGCTTCGGCGAATGCCGACTACTTGGCGCTGCTTCCCAGGCTAAAGCCCAGTGCTGTGTGCGCCGTTCGTTCCCAATTACCGCTGCGGGGCAGCTCCGGAATGCGCGCAGTGATTACAACGCGGTCACCGGATTCCCTTTTCAGCCCGCTCCACTGATCTTGGGGCGGGCACCGAGAAGGGCGGCAAAGTATTGTGTCTGGAGACGAGAGTCAACTGGCGTCGTTGCTAGCAACTGCGTGGCAGTTGCATGTTTCGCGTTGTCACATCGCCCCGCAGCGGCGCGTTGACAGCGCGCCAGCGTCAACCTATCTTTCCTCGCGCCAGCGGTGTCCGCCTGCGAACAAGCGGACTTAATAGGGAATCCGGTGCGGGCTCATGAGCCCAATGCCGGAACTGCCCCGCAGCGGTATTCAGGAACGACCGTGGTCATGGCACTGGGCTGATTGCCTGGGAAGCGACCACCACTAGACCGAGTCGTCGACGACGATTCCCGCCTGAGAGTCCGAAGACCTGCCCTTGGCCATCGCGTAGCAAACATGCGCGGTGTCGGCTGTCGGGCTCTCGAGGGGTGGAGCTGGCGGGTCTTGCTCGCGGATGTTTCTTTCCGGCGGGCGCTCCGTCGTATTTCTCCTCGTTTTCGTCCGACCCTGCTCGCGGGAGCGGAAGACCATGTCCGTGACGAAAGCTGGCGGAGGCGACTTCGACCGCGTCGTACCGACATGTCCTCGCGCTTCCCGGGCGTTCTTGCTCGGAGGCATTCATCGTGTCAGTACTAGCTACGAATCTCGGTTTTCCCCGCATCGGCGTGCAGCGTGAGTTGAAGAGGGCGCTGGAGACCTATTGGCGGGGACAATCCTCCAAAGAAACACTGTTCGCCGCGGCAGCTCAATTGCGCGAGCGCCATTGGCAATTGCAGCAGCGCGTCGGGCTGGAGCACATCCCGAGCAACGACTTCTCTCTCTATGACCACATTCTCGATTTGAGTTGCATGCTCGGGTGCATACCGGATCGCTACGGCTGGCAGGGAGGAGAAATCGATCTCGGCCTGTACTTCGCCATGGCGCGCGGCCGCCAGGGCGGCGGTAAAGATGTCACGGCGATGGAGATGTCGAAGTGGTTCGACACGAACTATCACTACTTGGTGCCCGAGTTCGCCGCCGATCAAACATTCAAACTGTCGTCGTCGAAGGTGTTCGACGAATACTCTCGAGCCAGGGCGCTTGGCATAAAAACACGTCCGGTGCTGGTCGGGCCGCTGACCTATGTGACTTTGGGCAAGAAGCGCGCGGAAGCGGATTACTGTCGCAGCACGCTGATTCCGAAGGTCGTACCCGTCTACGTCGAAGCACTGCGCAAGTTGCAGAGCCTTGGCGCGGAATGGGTGCAGATTGATGAGCCCGCGCTGGTGCTGGACCTGCGACCACAGTATCGCGAGGCATGTAGTACCGCGTATCGTGACATCGCGGCTGCCGTCCCTGGCTTGAAGATTCTGTTGACCACTTACTTCGATGGTCTGCGCGACAACACGGACCTCGCGTTCTCTCTGCCGGTCACGGGTGTCCATCTGGATCTGTGCCGAGGTCCCGGGCAGGCCAACACGCTGGCGAATCAGGCCGACGATATCCTGGCCGCCGCTTTGGAGAAAGCGGCCGGCAAAGTGCTGTCTCTGGGCGTTGTCGATGGCCGCAATATCTGGAAGAACGATCTGAGCTTGTCGCTGTCGCGGATCGAGCGCGCCACCGCGAAGCTGGGCAAGGACCACGTGTTCGTGGCACCGAGCTGCTCGTTACTGCATACGCCCGTGGATCTTGCGGCGGAGCAGCAGCTCAATCCGACGATTGCGAACTGGCTGGCCTTCGCAACCCAGAAACTGACTGAGATTGCGACGCTCGCGCGTGGCGCGAATCGTGGCCGAGATGTCATTTATGATGAGCTCAACGCCAGCGATGCAGTACGCCGTCACCGCGCTGCATCGCCGGATATTCACAATCAAGAGGTGAAGCGTCGGCTGGCAAGCATCACTGCCGGAATGAAACAACGTCACAGCGCCTACGCCGAACGCCGCAAGCTGCAGTCGGAGCGCTTCAAGTTGCCGCCGCTGCCGACGACCACGATCGGTTCGTTCCCGCAGACGACAGAGATTCGGCAAGCGCGCGCCGCGTTCAAGAGCGGAGAAATCGACTCGGCGCAGTACCGGCAAGCCATGCAGAAGGAGATCCGCACGGTCGTCGACTATCAGCATCGCGTCGGCTTGGACGTGCTGGTCCACGGCGAGGCCGAGCGCAACGACATGGTCGAGTACTTCGGTGAGCAGCTGGCTGGCTTCGCTTTCACCAGCAAAGGCTGGGTGCAGTCCTACGGGTCACGTTGCGTGAAGCCGCCGATCGTCTTCGGCGACGTGTCGCGGCCCAAGCCGATGACAGTGGCATGGGCGACGTATGCGCAGAGCCTGACCGACAAGGTCGTGAAAGGCATGCTGACCGGGCCGATCACGATTCTGCAATGGTCGTTCGTGCGCGACGATCAGCCTCGCTCGGTGACGTCGCGCCAGGTCGCGCTGGCGATTCGCGATGAGGTGGCCGATCTCGAGCGGGCTGGGATTCGGATGATTCAGATCGACGAAGCAGCGCTGCGCGAAGGCTTGCCGTTGCGCCGGGCGGACTGGCAGGCCTATCTGGACAACGCGGTCGAGGACTTTCGGATTGCTTCCTGCACCGTGGCGGATCAGACGCAGATTCATACCCACATGTGCTATTCGGAGTTCAACGACATCATGCCGTCGATTGCCGCGATGGACGCGGACGTGATCTCAATCGAGACCTCGCGCTCCCAGATGGAGCTGCTGGGCGCGTTCATCGATTTCCGCTATCCCAACGAAATCGGCCCGGGTGTCTATGACATTCATTCGCCACGTGTGCCCACGGTCGATGAGATGACCGCGCTGTTGAGGAAGGCGCGCCAGGTGCTGTCGCCGGAGCAGCTGTGGGTCAATCCGGACTGCGGTTTGAAGACACGCGGCTGGTCGGAAGTGGAGCAGGCGCTGGTCAACATGGTCGAGGCCGCCCGCCAGGTGAGGCAGCAGGTGTAATCTGCGCGGTGGCGTCGTTGGTGTTGACGCCTCCCGCGAACCACAATATCTTGTGTCCATCCTCGGTGCCCTCCCCAACATCATTGGGGCGGGCTGAAAAGGGAATCCGGTGACCGCGTCGGCCTTGCGACGCGCATTCCGGAGCTGCCCCGCAGCGGTAATTGGGAACGAACGGCGCACACAGCACTGGGCTTTAGCCTGGGAAGCAGCGCCAAGTAGGTCGGCATCAGCCGAAGCCCATGAGCCCGAAGACCTGCCGAAGATCGCGTGCCTGAAGGGTGCGCACAGGCTGTCGGGCTCTCGTGGGAAAGGGCTGGCGGATGTTCGCGTCGCGGCGTTCGCCGGCGATCGAGTGTTCCGTTCCCCATAGTTTTCCATCGATGACCCGATTTCGCTCGCGGGAGCGAAGGCCGTCGTAACAGCTCGTGCTTCGTGCGCGTGCTGTGCGTCGTCTTTTGCGTGCCGCGAGCCCCATGTTTCGGGGAAGAACAACGATGGAAACGCTCGCAGCGACGACGGTAGGCAAGCCCTCAGCACGTGTTGATTCGCATCAAGCCGACTTTCATTTGACGCCGCCACACTCGGCTCGCACGCAGATGCGAGTCACGAAGCGCAACGGCGAGCGCGAAGCGGTCGACGTGAACAAAATCGTCAAAGCGGTTGGGCGCTGTGGCGATGGGCTCGATGCGGTCGATCCGATGCGCGTCGCGCTGAAGACGATTGCCGGTCTCTACGACGGCGCGACCACGCGCGAGCTGGACGAGCTGTCGATTCGTACCGCCGCGTCATTCACGTTCGAGGAGCCGGAGTACTCGCGTCTCGCGGCCCGGTTGCTCGCGGGATTCATCGACAAGGAAGTGCAGGGGCAGGGTATTTATTCATTCTCGCAGTCCATTCGCCTCGGCTTCGATGTCGGGCTGATCAACGAGCGGGTGATGAGCTTCGTCGAGAGCAACGCACGCAAGCTCAACGATGCAATCGCTGCGCGCAGCACGCAGGAATTCGAATACTTCGGCCTGAAGACGCTCCATGACCGCTATCTGCTGAAACATCCGACGCGCCGGCTTGCGCTGGAGTCGCCGCAACAGTTCTGGATGCGGATCGCGTGTGCGCTCAGCACGACTGTGCACGAGGCGATCGATCTGTATCAGGTGTTCTCGTCGCTGGATTACATCCCCAGCTCGCCGACGCTGTTCAACGCCGGCACGCGCCACGAGCAATTGTCGAGCTGCTTCCTGCTCGACTCGCCGGGCGACTCGCTCGAATCCATCTACGATCGCTACAAGGACATCGCGCTGCTGTCGAAATTCTCCGGCGGCATCGGTGTGGCCTGGCATCGCGTGCGCTCGGAGGGATCGCTGATCCGCGCGACCAACGGCTTGTCGAACGGCATCGTGCCCTGGTTGAAGACGCTCGACTCGTCGGTCTCGGCGGTGAATCAGGGCGGTAAGCGCAAGGGCGCGGCATGCGTGTATCTCGAACCCTGGCACGCCGACATCGAGGCATTCCTCGAGCTTCGTGACAACACCGGCGACGAAGGCCGTCGCACCCATCACATCAATCTCGCGAACTGGATCTGCGATCTGTTCATGCGCCGCGTGGAAGCAGATGAGATGTGGTCGCTGTTCGATCCGAAGGATGTGCCACAGTTGCCGGATCTGTGGGGCGAGGCGTTCGAGTCGGCTTATATCCAGGCCGAAGCGCAGGGCTTGGCCCGGAAGGCCATGCGTGCCCGCGATTTGTATGCCCGCATGATGCGGACGCTGGCGCAGACCGGTAACGGTTGGATGACGTTCAAGGACAAGTGCAACCGTGCGGGCAATCAGACGGCGCGCGACGGCAATGTGATTCATCTGTCCAACCTTTGCACCGAAATCCTCGAGATCACCAGCGAAGGCGAGACGGCGGTTTGCAATCTAGGCTCGATCAACCTCGGCCGCCATGTGAGGGACGGTGCGTTCGATTTCGACAAGCTCGCGCAAACGGTGCAGACCGCCGTGCGTCAGCTGGATCGTGTCATCGATCTCAACTTCTATCCGATCGCCACCGCGCGCGCGTCGAACATGCGTTGGCGCCCAGTCGGGTTGGGCGTGATGGGCTTGCAGGATGTGTTCTTCCAGATGCGCCTGGCGTTCGACAGCCCGCAGGCGAAGCAGATGTCGACGCGCATCGCCGAGACCATCTACTTCCATGCGTTGCGCACTTCGATGGAACTGGCGCGCGAACTGGGTTCTCACGATGCATTCAAGGACACGCGAGCAGCGGAGGGCGAGTTGCAATTCGACAGCTGGGGCATTGCGCCGTCGGATGCCGCACAGTGGGACGCGTTGCGCACCGAAATCAAAGCTCACGGCCTGCGCAACAGCTTGCTGATTGCCATCGCACCGACTGCCACGATCGCATCGATCGCAGGTTGCTACGAGTGCATCGAGCCGCAGGTCTCGAATCTGTTCAAGCGCGAGACGTTGTCTGGCGACTTCCTGCAGGTGAATCGCTATCTCGTGGAGGAGCTGAAGCAGCTCGGTCTGTGGACCGACGAGATCCGCAATCAGATCAAGCTGGCCGACGGCTCGGTGCAGGGCATCGCTGATATTCCTGAAGCGCTGCGCGCCATCTATCGCACGGCCTGGGAGTTGCCGATGCGTGCGCTGATCGACCTGGCGGCAGCGCGGGGCGCGTACATCGATCAGAGCCAGTCGTTGAACCTGTTCATGGCCAATCCCACGATCGGTCAGCTCTCCAGCATGTACATGTATGCATGGAAGAGCGGCATCAAGACGACCTACTACCTGCGCTCGCGGCCCGCGACCAACATTGCCAAGACGACGGTACAAGCGACGCAGGCGCAGGTGAGTGACACCGCCGCGGTGGTGTGCTCGTTGGAGAATCCTGAAATGTGCGAGGCCTGCCAGTGAGCGCCGTCATGACTTCACGAAAAGCTTCGTTGCTGGACTCGGGCTTCGACCTGACGTTGCGGCCGATGCGCTACCCGCGCTTCTATGAAATGTATCGGGCCGCGATCAAGAACACCTGGACGGTCGAGGAGATCGATTTCCAGATCGACCTGGGACATTTGAGTCAGCGCATGACCCCGGCTGATCGGCACTTGATCGAACGGCTGGTGGCGTTCTTCGCCACCGGAGACTCGATCGTCTCCAACAACCTGGTCATCAGCCTGTACCGGCATATCAACTCGCCGGAGGCGCGGATGTACCTGTCGCGCCAGCTGTTCGAGGAGGCGCTACACATCCAGTTCTACCTGACGCTGCTCGACAACTACGTTCCGGATCAGCAGCGCCGGGCACAGGCGTTCGCGGCCATCGAGAACATTCCATCGATCCGTCGCAAGACGGAGTTCTGCCAGAAGTGGACAGATGAGGTGTTCGGGCTGCAGCGGATTGCGAGCGATGACGACAAGCGCCGCTTCCTGCTGAATCTCACGTGCTTCGCCAGCTGCATCGAAGGGCTATTCTTCTTTGGTGCGTTCGCTTACGTCTACTTCCTGCGCTCACGCGGCCTGTTGCCGGGATTGGCGGCCGGCACCAACTGGGTGTTCCGCGATGAGAGCGCACACATGGCGTTCGCGTTCGAGGTGATCAACACCGTACGCCGCGAAGAGCCGCACCTGTTCGATGCGTCTTGGGCGCAGCAGGTGCAGACCATGATCGAAGAGGCGGTCGAGTGCGAAGCCGCGTTCGCCGCCGACGTGCTGTCCGGCGGCGTCGTCGGGCTCACCAAGCGCGAGATGCGGCAGTACCTCGAGTACGTCGCCGACCAGCGCCTGCGCGCGCTACACCTGCCAACCCGTTACAACGTTCGCAATCCGTTTGCGTTCATGGAGCTTCAGGACGTGCAGGAGCTGACGAACTTCTTCGAGCGGCGCGTTTCGGCCTATCAGGTCGGCGTGCAGGGTGAAGTCGCGTTCGACGAGGCGTTCTGACGTCCGACCGTTCGAAGTAGCAGCATCGCCTTGAAAAGAGCAACGCTGGGTCGATGGCTGATCTGGGTTGGGCTGGGGTGGATGCTCGTCGTCAGCATCACTGGCATCTCGAGCATGTTTGCCGAGCCGCTGTACTCGGCGTGGCGTGAGTCAGTGGTGCAGCAGTTGGCGGGCGAGCCGATGGGTGATTTGCTACGCGGCGCGTCAATCGATCCGCAAACGGCCCTCGAAGCAGCCCACTTGGTGGATCCCGATGCGCGCGTTGTGAGTCTCGTACCGCCCGGCGCTCAGGGCGGCGCGCCGGGGCACTACGTCGTGTGGGTGGATGATTCGCGAATCGGGCGGTCGATGTCCCGCCCGATCCTGGTCCACGCACAGACTGGCTGGATCAAAGCTCCATACCAACTGCCGTGGTATCTAAAGCTGCTGCAGATGTCGCGGCAGCTGCACGATGCAGTAACGCCATCAGCCCTTCGGTTTGAACGCGTCGCTCAGCAATGTGCCGGAGAAGGCTTCACCGACGTTACCTTCCGTCGCGTACCGATAGAGCGCCGCTGAGTAGACGCCCTGCAGCGCCGTGTGCACGAGGGCCACAGCGACGACGGCCAGTGCGACGAGGACCGTGAAGGCAACGATGAGCGGGCCGCTGCCGGTCTGAGCGACGGCGAAGACGAACAACAACCCGATGCCGACCACGCAGATATAGAACAAGAAGAACACCAGACCCATGCCGGCGTTGCCGATGACGTTTTCACCCCAGGTTTTCTTCAGCAGCGTGGCGCTGTCCTTCACCGCATCCACCGGGCCGACGTTGCGGCTGACCAGAATGGGAACCGCCAGGAAGGTGGCCACCGTGAAGGCGACGCCGAGCAGGCCGGCGATCCAGCGGCCGATGAAGCCGGCGCGCTCCTCGATGAGGCGCAGAATCAGGCCGACGGTGGCGGCGATCGCGGCGTACCCGAGAATCTGCACGATCCGGGAGCTGGCAATGCGCAGACCGTCGGCAACCGTCGGGTTGCCGCCGTCGAGCCGGATCATGGCCGCGCCCACCAGCGCCGAGTTGAAGAAGAAAATGACGAAGTACTGCACCAGATAAAACAGGAACAGCACCACCAGCGAGCCGGCGCTGGCGGTCTCGTCGGCGAATTCCTGGAACGCACCGGTAAACATCAGCGGCACGATGAAACTCACGGCCACCAGCAGGGTGGCGATGGCGGAGAACAGCGGGAACAGGAGCAATTCTTTGTCCTGACGCAGGACGGTGCCGCTGGCCTTCACCAGTTGCCAGCTTCGAGAAAAGCGCGCGAACATAGTGTTTCCCTTATGTTGTTATGACTCGCCCACCCGCGGGCGACCGTGGCTACGGTACCCGACGGCGATGCTCGCGACAATTAACAATAATCGCCCACGCCGGCCCGCGGCGCTGTCCGGCTCGACTCGGGCTATCCGGCGCCCCAGCGTTCCAACAATGCGTTCACGGCGGCCGCCCCTTGTTCCGCCGGCCGCGGCTGTGTGGGAGGAGTGCGGCTGAAGCGTGGCGCCGGGGCATTCTGTAGCTGGCCGTCGACCTCGACAAATGTCTGACGTGCACGGTTGTGCGGGTGAAAGGGCGCCTCCGAGAGTTCCAGAACCGGGGCGAAACAAACATCTGTGCCTTCGAGCAGCGCGCACCACTCGTCGCGAGTGCGTGTCCGGAAGATCTCCGCCAAGCGAGGTTTCATTGCTTTCCAGACGCTGGCATCCAGGCCGCTGGCGCTGGTCATGCCCGTCGCTGCCATCTCGCTCTGCTGCAAATCGAGCTTCTCCATGAGCAGCGCGAAGAACTGCGGCTCGAGCGAGCCAATGCTGATGTATTTGCCGTCGCGAGTCTGGTACGTGTCGTAATAGTGCGCGCCGCCGGAAAGCAGGCTGGTTCCGACGCCGTCGGGATGCATACCGGTTGCTTGGAACCCGATGCTCATCGCCATGAGCGCGGTGGCGCCGTCCACCATCGCGGCATCGACCACCTGCCCGCGACCGGAACGCTGCGCTTCGAACAGGGCACAGACAATGCCGAAGGCCAGCATCATTCCGCCACCCCCGAAGTCGCCGACCAGGTTCAGCGGCGGCACTGGCTTCTCGCCCATGCGTCCGATGCCATGAAGCGCGCCGGTCAGAGCGATGTAGTTGATGTCATGACCAGCCGCGTGTGCCAAAGGACCTGTTTGTCCCCATCCGGTCATCCGGCCGTAGACCAGCTTCGGATTGAGCTCCAGGCAGACGGCCGGTCCAATGCCCAGGCGCTCGGCGACGCCAGGCCGATAGCCTTCGAATAGAACATCGGCGCGCGGTACCAACTGCAGCAATGTCTGTCGACCGGTCGCGCTTTTCAAATCGAGCGCCAGCCGGGTCCGATTGCGCATCAGCGGCTCATGACGCGTGTCATTCGCGGTACTGCGCTCGATCGTGATCACATCCGCGCCCATGTCTGCGAGCATCATCCCGCAGAACGGTCCGGGCCCGAGCCCGGCAATCTCGATGACGCGAACCCCGTGGAGCGGTCCCCCGCGCATCGATGACGAGCTCATTGCACGGCCTTGAATGCATCGTGGTCTGCAATCGCGACCGCGAAGCGCGTGCAGACGCTTTCGATGGCGTCTTCAGGTTGGGTGCCGGGCGGAACGACCGACCACACCATGCCGTAAAACAGCTGCGCCAGATACAACTGCCAGGCGGCTTCGAAGGAGGGCGGCTCGCCGCCAGCGCACTTCAACTCGTCCAGATAGGAGGCCAGCAACTCGCGCTCGTGAGCGCGGCGGTCCTCGATGCTCAGAAATCCGCAGAGGGTGTAAGCGGTATCCCAGATCCACGGTCCTCGCATCATGCGCTGCCAGTCGAGAAATCCGATCGCACCATCGGCGGTGAAATACATGTTTCCTAAATGGGGATCGCCGTGGAGCAGGCATTCGGGCAGGCGTTCGTTGGCTGCGAGCATTTTGTGAATCGCTGCGTGCACACGTGGTCCATCACGTAGCGGCGCAGGAATGCCTCTGGAGCGTGGCATCGACATCGCCGCATTCCAGCTCGTTGGCGCCATGAGGCGATCGATCACACCGTCGGTTCGTAGCGAGCCGCCACGCTCGCCAAACTTGCTCAACTCCGGACTGCGCCACCAACGTGCGTGCAAGCGCGCTTCCATTTTCAAGGTCTGTGCGACCAGATCCACTGAAGCCGGCTGCACTGGGTCGCCGAAGGATGCGTTGCTTGCGAGCAAATCTTCCATCAGCACGATGCCCTGGCCGGCCTCGGTATCGGACTGCGCGAAGTAGGCTTGCGGCGCGCGAACTATGTTCAACGGCGCTACGTCGCGATAGAAGAGCACCTCGCGCTGGAACGCGGCGCGGATGTTCTTTGCATACTCATGCAGCGCGCCCTTGATCCACATCGTGGCGGGCAATCGCGCCGCATGCCCGGCGGCGTTGTAGTCGAGCAGCAGCCGGACCTTCATACCCGTGCCGGCGATTTGCGTGCCGTGAAACACTGATTTCACTTGCACGCCGGGATAGTTGGAACTCAGCGCGGCGGTGAGCCAGTCCGCGGTGACTTCTTCGAGAGTGTTCGGCAGGGTCATGAGTTACCTTGATTCAGCGGCAGCCGGACATGCCGCCGTCGACATACAACTCCGTGCCGGTGAGGTACCGGCCGGCGCGGGAACATAGAAAGATGCACAGCCCGGCAATGTCGTCTTCGTGGCCGAGGCGGGCGAGGGGAATACGGGCAATCAACTTGTTCGCCTCGGCATCGTCCTTGCGGATGTGTGCGGTCATCTGCGTTGGAAAGTAGCCCGGCACGACGACATTGACGGTGATGTGCCGTTCGGCAACTTCGGCGGCGAGCACGCGAGACAGATGATGGATCGCCGCCTTGCTCGCCGAGTACGAGAAGGCGCCGATGCGCTCCACGACGCTGCCAGCCAGCGAGCCGATGTTGATGATGCGCGCCGGTTCTTCTTGTGAGCCGGCAGCTTGCAGTGCCGGCAACAGCTCGCGCACGAGCGTGAAAGGTCCCTGCACGTTGACCGAGAACACCGGATCCCAGGCTTTGTCGGGGAATTGGTCCAGCGGCGCACCCCAGGTCTTGCCGGCATTGTTGATGAGTGCATGCAGCCGCGGTTCGCGTTGTTTGATTTCACTCGCGAGCGCGACAGCCGCCGCCGGCGTTGCCAGATCGGCGGCGAGGGCGACGCAATCGCCCAGCGAGCGCAGTTCCTGCTCCGCGGCTTGAGCGGCATCGGCCTTGCGACTCGTGACGTAAACCTTGGCACCGGCGCGCAGCATCCCTTCAGCGATCATGCGGCCAAGACCGTGCACGCCGCCCGTGATCAACACGGTTTTGCCTTTGATATCGAATAACGTTTGCATGCGGTCAATCGAGCGTGACGACGATCTTGCCCATGCCGTGATTGCTCTCCAGGCTGAGCAGCGCATCGCGCGCACGGTCGAGCGTGAATTGTTGGTCGATCACTGGACGCAACTGCTTGCCGGCTACGAAATTGAGCATGTTTTGCCAAAGNNGTCGTCGAGCGTGCCCATGGCTGTTCCCAGCAAGCTGGCGTGACGCAGAAACAGATCGGGGGTGGAGAACTGAGCATCGACGCCGCCGGTCGAGCCGTAGATCACGACCCGCGCACCCATGTTCAGCGCGCGAATGTATTGAGAGAGCGATCCGGCCGGCGCGCCGTCGATGACTACATCGATGCCGCCGCTGAGCTTGGCGAGCGCCTTGCCCCATTTGTCTTGCGTATAGACGACGCCGCCCGCTGCGCCGAGTTGTTGGGCACGCTGGATTTTCTCCTCGGCGCTGCTGGTGACGAACACCTTTGCTCCGAGTGCGATTGCAAATGCACTGGCGAACGTCGCGACGCCGCCTCCGATGCCGGTGATCAATGCGTGCTCACCTGCCGCAAGCCGCGCTTTCACGCTCACTGCGCGCCAGGCTGTCAGACCCGCAGTGGGAAAGCAGGCCGCCTCTTCAAACGACAGAGCGGCTGGCTTGTCGAATGCGTTCGCCAGCGGCACACAGATATATTGTGCGAGCGTGCCGGGCAGCGGCATGCCATAGAGGGCGAATTGCTTGCTGGGATAATTGGGATTGTCGCCCCAGCCCAGGCCCGGATAGAGCACGACTTCACGGCCAATGTTTGCTGCGTCCACCCCGGAGCCAACGGCTTCGATGACGCCGGCGCCGTCTGCACCGAGGCCCGAAGGCAACTTCATGCCGGGATACTGTCCGCGGCTGATCCAGAGCTCGCGATAATTCAACGACGCGGCGCGCAGCGCGACCCGCACTTCACCCGCGGCAGGCGCGGGCTTGTCGATGTTCTGCAGTTCAACGGAGCCGGGGCCGTCCGTGCGCGTGAGCATCAATGCCTTCATGGGCACTCTCCGATCAGTAACTCAGCATTGGCGGTGACCGCCGGGCCGCGACCATCGACGTTCAACCAGGTCTCGCAGCTCACACGTGTGCCTTTTGTCTCCGACGTTATCGATGTCACGCGACCGCCAGCTTCGGCCGCGTCACCGCCGAATACGTTGGCAAGAAAGCGGGCATCGAGTTGCAGCAACGTCGACCTTGGAAAGGCGGCACGCAGCATGTTGATGATGTACGCGAGGTTCGCCGGACCCTGATTGATGACTCTATCGCCGAGCCCGAGTCTGGCGACCGCCGCGGGGTCGAGATGAATGGGATTCGGATCGCGCAGCACGGCTGCCAGCTGACGCATCTTCTCAGCGCTGACTGATTCGATCCGCAGGCTCGGCAGGGAATCTCCCACTGCGATCATGTGAGATTCCTCCGCGGCAGGATCCAGGTGTTGGTGACTTCCAGCACCGGCTCGCCCGACTCGCCTTCCAGGGTGAGTCGATACTCGAGCACATCCATCACGCCGAGCTTCTTGCTCTGCTTGCGAGTCAACGCGAGGATGGTGCCGCTGACCCGGTAGGTCACATCGGTCATCAGTGTGCTATGGAAGCGGCTGTTGCTGCTGCCGAGCATCGGCCCGTCTGCAGCGTCGAACTCGCAGATCGCGAGCAACCCATCCACGCTCACGCCCATGCCGGATTGCGTGGCGATGTATGAATAGATCTCGTGAGCGCGGCCGTCCGCCGCGGGCTCTGTCAGCAGGGCTTCGCAGAGCGCGCGGTTCTCCGCGCTGCTGATGCGGTATTCGCCACCAGGCAGGCGAGTACCGGCGACTTGAGGAGGTTGTTCGCCGGCCATGTCAGAAAGAGCGCGGCAAGCCGAGACTTTCGGCGATCACGTTGCGAGCCATTTCGTTGGTGATCGGTCCAATGCGCCACAGTCGCGAGTCGCGCCAGTAACGTTGCATGTCGGTTTCGGCGGAATAGCCCATGCCGCCAAGAATCTGAATGCCCAGGTCCGCAGCTCGATTGGCGTACTCCGACGCGGTGATCTTCAACATGCTCGATTCCATGTGCGCGTTGCGTCCATTCATTTGCAGCCATGCACAGTGCAACAGCATCAGCTCGACTTGATGACGCCACGTGGCGATGTCGGCGATGTAGTGTTGTAGGGACTGGAACTCGCCGATGATCTTGCCGAACGCCTTGCGTTGCTTGGCGTAGTCGAGCGCATCTTCGAGCACACCATCGAGCACACCCAGACAGAACGCCGCGACCATGATGCGCTCGTTGTTGAGTGTGGGCAGCAGCATGTACCAGGCGTTGCCGGGCTCGCCGAGCACCAGCTCGTCCGGAACGAACACATCTTGGAGATGCACGGTGCAGGAGCCCATGGAGCGCATGCCGAGCTTCGGCAGCGGCGTGACCTTCACGCCGGGCGTCTTCGTGGGAATCCAGAACAAGCTCACGCCGTGGTGGCGCTTCTGGACATTCTTGTCGGTGCGAGCGAGCAGTAGCAGATAGTCGGCGACGTGCGCCGATGAGCTCCAGATCTTCTCACCGTTGATGATCCAGCCGCCGTCACCGCGGACTGCCTCGGTGCGCAATGCGCCCAACACGTCAGTGCCGCCGCCGGGCTCGGTGAATGCGATGGCCGCGCGCAATTTTCCGGCGGCGATCTCCGGCAGGAATTTTTCTTTCTGCGCGGCCGTGCCGTACACGCCGATGGACTTGCCGCCGGCGAACGAGGTGATGCCCCAGATCCAGGCGAGACCGCCCAGCGACCGTGCCAGCTCGCGCGCCAGCACCATCTGCATGACCAGATCGCCACCGGCGCCGCCGTAGCGCTCATCGATGCCGATGCCATGAAAGCCGGCTTCGGTGAATTTCTCCCACAACTCGAACGGATAATTGTGCTCGTCCTGTTCCAGCTTGCGGGCCCAGCTCTTGGGCGCTTCCCGGTCCACCCACTTGCGGACCATATCGCGGAAGCTTTGATGCTCTTCCGATAGTTCGAAATTCAACGCGCTTCTCCCGAGCCAGCGTTTTGCGATGGTTGCAGTGTCGAATTCGGGGGAGGGGCGCAGCACCTATCGAAAGATAGCGCAGCACAGGCGAGCAGCCCTTAGACTGCTGGCATGGATCAATCCGCGCCGAGCCTGCAGGCCCTCAATGAACGACTCACCAGGAGTCCGTTCAATCGCTGGTTACAGATCGAAGCGATGCGCATCGTGGCGCCCGGTCATGTGGAGTTGCGCATGCCATGGCGCGCGGAGTTGGAAGGCGGCAAGGGGATGACTCACGGTGGCATCTTCGCGTGCGTCATCGATGCGTCGGCGTTTGCAGCGATTCTGTCTGTGAAAGGGCAGACGGGTCCGACCATCGACATGCGGGTCGATTTTCACGCCAATGCCTTCGATGCGGATTTCAACATCGACGCGCACGTGATTCGCGCCGGCTCGCGAATCGCGACGGCCGACGTGCGCATCCTCAGTGCGAGCGACAAATTGCTCGCGAGCGGTCGCTGCGTGTACGCGGCCGCCGGTTAAGAAGCAATCAAGCCAAACTGCCGGGCACGTTCAACCGCTCGCTGTCGGCGGCGGGTGCCAATCTTGTCGTAGACCTGCTGCAGGTACCACTTGATGGTTCCTTCGGTCATGCCGAGTCGCTCGGCGACTTCCTTGTTGCGCAAGCCCGAAGCGACCAGCGTGAGAATTTCACGTTCACGCTCGCTGAAGCGACCGTACAAGCCTTCGTCGTTGACTGGGTCGTCCGTCGTGGCACGAGCAGAGCGATCGCCGCCGTCCAGCACATTCAGCAGCTCGGCCGCAAAAGCATCGGTCGGATGCGCGGATTCGGTGACTTCGACCGATTCGAGCAGCGTGCGCATGATCGCGCCTTCATCGATGAAGCTGCGCAAGCAGCGCACGTTTACGCCGTGCGTGAGCGCCTCGCGTAGCGCGCGTTGGGCTGCCAGCTTGTTACCGCTGGTGAAATGAATGCAGGCGAGCAGAATGTCCCAACGGATCAGTGACAGGATGGCGCCGCGCGCGGCACAAAAGCTCCGCCACTGACGAGCGACGGTGGTCGCTTCGAACAAATGATCGGAGGCCTGGGCAATGCGCACCCAGGTGATCGCGCGATATTCATCTCTGGTCGTCACCGCCTCGCCCGGCGTTGGCGCGCGATCGGTCACTACGATGCCTTGCGCAGCCGCGTAACGAATCGCGTCATCCGCTCGCCCGGTCTCGATCAATATACGCACGCGCTCCGCAATCAGTGCGAGCTTGAGCCGCTCCAGGTCGCGCTCGACGGCGATGGCCATGCCATCGTCCAAGGTTTGTAAGGCGGCGGCGATGTCCCGGCGTGCGTGATGCAGCTTGGCTTGCGTGGTGAACGCTGAAACCAGTTGATCGACGAACCCGAAGCCCACCGCCGAGGGCATGGCTTCGTCGATCAGTTGCGCGGCAAGATCGAGTTCGTTGCTCTCGTAGACCAATTCCGCCAGCGGCAAGGAGCACACGGCGGTAGCAGAGGAATGACGGCCGCTGTACTTGACGCCTTCATCGCGCCCCTGCTCGAGAACGGCGCGCGCTGCCAACGTCTTGCCAGCAAGAAACTGAAACGGTCCGATGCTCGCTTGCAGACCCACGGCCGCGAAACTGTAGACCGAGCGTTTCATGATGCCGTGTGCGGTCGCGAACAGCTTCTCGAAATCTGCGAGTTTGTATTGCTCGCGGCGCGCGGCGAGCAGGTGGCCGTAAATTGTGCCTTTGAGATAGGGATGTTGCTCTTCGGGATACTCATCGAGCAGGTGCTGACAGCGGCGCTCCACGTCGGGCATCTGATCATGAGCCGCGGTGAGCACCATCTCACGATGCAAATACAGATAGCGCAGCCGTCGCAGCTCGGCCGTCGGCACTTCGTTGGCTGCGGCCATCGCATCCAGGCGCTGGCCGGCGATGCGGATCAGCTCGGCAGCCTGCTCGAAGTGCAGGGCGCGCGTTTGGCGCCACGCCAGCGTCAAGAGCACGCCGGGATAGCGGTGCAGAATGGCTTCGGGAATCTGCTCGGCAAACTTGCTGACCAAGCGGACCTTGCCGACGTACGTCAGCTCCTGGCAACGCCGTTCCAGGAAATCCGCGGCGCGAACCGGTGCGCTGGCCTTGAGCGCGTGCTCGATGGCATCCACCGGCAAGCCGGCTTCCCAAAACCAATCGCTGGCACGTAGATGCAGCTCGCGGCTGGCCTGCGAGTCGTATTCATCCATGCGTCGCTGCAGGAACGTCGCAAACAGATGATGGTAGCGATGCCAATGACGTTCCTGATCCAGTTGCAGCAGGAACAGGCCGCGCTCTTCGATTTCATACAAGCGCCGGGTCGCGTCGGGCTGCCCGGTGACCGCCTCGCACAGCGACGGACAGAAGCGATCCAGGATCGAGGTCTTCAACAGGAATTCGCGCACCGGCTGCGGCTGCGCCGAGAACACTTCCTCGGCAAAGAAGTCGGAGACCGAGCGATTGCTGCCGCTGAAGCTGGCCAACATTTCCTTGGGCGCCGTGCCTCGGCGCAAGGCCAGGGTGGCGAGCTTCAAACCTGCGATCCAGCCTTCGGTGCGCTGTTGCAGAGTAGACAGATCCTGCTCGTCCAATGCGGAGTTGGCGGCGCCGGCGATGAAAGTCCGCGTCTCATCGGGTGTGAACTTCAGATCTTCCGCCTGCACTTCATGGAGTTGGCCGCGCGCACGGGCGCGAGCGAGGTGCAAGTCCGGCAGGGCGCGCGACGCGGTGATGAAAGCAGTGCCGACGGGCGCTTGCTCGATCAACCGGCCCAATGCATGGATAGGCTCGGGCGCGAGCACGTGGGCGTCATCGATGAACAAATAGACCGCGCCGCCATTCCGTTGCAGGGCTTCTATGATGACGTGAGTCAGAAATTCACTGGACGCGAACGCGTCAGTGCGCAGGACTCGATCCAGTCTCGGCTCGAACGACACGCCCGCGTCGGACAACGCGGCGGCGATGTACCACAACAAGCTGACTGCATCGTTGTCCGAAGCATCCGCAGTCAGCCAGCCGCAGGCGCGGCCCGAGGAGCGCAAGGTCCGATACCATTGCGACAACAAGCTGGTCTTGCCGTAACCGGCCGGTGCCAGCACCACCGTGAGCCCGGCATGCTCGGCTTCGGCGAGTCGATTCAATAGCCGCGGTCTGTCGATGAGACTGGCGGCTTCGCTCGGCGGCGTCAACCGCGTTCGAATGATTCCCACAGCGGCTCCCCCCGGATACCGGTCAGATCATAGCCTCGACTTCATGCAGCTTGTAGTCTGCGCAACAAGCCGAGGCGATCGCGAATCACACGGCCGGCGACGATGCGGCCATCGCGCACCGTGACCAGCCCTGTCATGTGAAGAAATACTGGCCTGTTCGCCCAGCGCGGCTCGGCGCCCGCGAAGTCTTCCAGCAACGTGCCGGTCTGCTTGATACGGAACGCGACCTGTTCACCTGCCGAGAACAGATCGTCGATGGTGGCGCCCTGCGGGCGCAGCACTCGTTGCAGTGGGCTGCCAGTCCACGCGTCGTCGCATACGACGTTTTCGATCTCGGTCAGGTCTCGATGTTGTAGCACGTCGCGAACAACAGTCTCTGCTTGATTGTTCGCCGGCTCGGCGACCGTGTCCCACGGCGCCAGCGCTGGCGTTTCGACCGGTTTGGGTCGTCCGCTCGCGAGCTGCTCCCGTCGCGAGTAGTAATCCTGTTCGACAAAGTTTTCCGTCAATCGTTCGCCATCCCATTTATACAAACCAATGCCGCCCCACGAGGCCAGTGCCCCGTCATGGCGCATGGAGGCGCCATGCTCGGAGAAACGCATGCACAGGCGCGAACCGTTGGTGACGATCTGATTGACCGTGAGCCCCAGGCCGGGGAATTGCTGGAATTGCTTGTTGGTCGCGGGCTTGTATTGCGTGTCGCGGCCGCTGAGATTATAGGTGCCCATGTGCAACGTGTAGTTGGGCACCATGATTTCGTCGCACACGCTGAAGTCATGACGGTTGGTGTAATCGCACACATAGCGGCGCATCAGCGCCACGAATTTATTCATGGGGGTCTCAAGCGTCGAAAAGAACGTGCAGCGGACGGTAGGAGCGCATGAACAGATTGGCGAAGCGCGGTGGCTCGGCGTCCAGATCGGGCCGGACGTTCGGTAGCCGATCGAGCACGCCGTTCAAGGCATCGCGCATTTCCATTCGCGCCAGGCCCATTCCGACGCAACTGCGCGGGCCGTATCCGAACGTGAGGTGATCGCGCATGCGAGGGCGTGCCAGATCAGGATGCGACGGACACTGCCCGAAGCGCTTTGGATCGCGATTGGCCGCACCGTGCAGCAGGATGAGCACTTGATCCTTCGCGACATCGACGCCACCCAGATTGCAATCCTGATTGGCGCGTCGATAGCGCCATTGCGGCGAGCCATACAAGCGCTGCGCTTCCTCGATGACGTTGGCCAGTTGCTCGCGGTCGTTCGCCACGGCGCTTCGGATCTCCGGATTCCACAGCAACAGGTAGAGGGAATTGGCGATGCCGTGCACCGTCGTGTCGGCGCCGCCCAGATAGAGCTCGCGACAGATCGCCAGCGCGTCCGCTTCGGACAACTCGCCGTATTCGTGGGGCGCCTCTTTCCAGACGCGACTGATGAAATCGTCCTGCGGCCGTTCGCGTCGCTCCCGAATGAACGGCAGGAGGATGTCGTTGATGGCGGCAGATGCGGCACGCGCATCGCGCACGCCTTCCTCGTCGTAGTAGCCGCGCCCGATCCACTTCATGATCTCTTCATTGAGCTGCAGCGTCTTGCGGATCAGCTCATCGTCTTGCCAGGGCATGCCGAGCAGGGCGCAGATGACGCGAGGTGGAATCTCGTCGCCGAAATCGGCGGCGAGGTCCGCGCGGCCGCCCTTTGCCAGCACCCGATCCAGCATTGCCTGGATGATGGGCACGATAATCTGCTCGCGATACGAAGCGAGCGCTCTGGGCGAGAGCAGGGTCTGGTGGAAGCGCCGCATGCGCGAGTGCTGCTCGCCTTGCGAGACGGTGATGTTGGCGAGGCCGCCCTTGAGCTCGACGATCAGCGGATCGGCGTCGGCATACATGTTCCGGAACAGCGCCGGCTCATTGAGCTCGACGTGCCGGCACAGCTCGGCGTCGAGCACCAGCCAGCCTTTGAGCGAGTCGTCCCAGACCACTGTGCCTTGTTGTCGCAAGGTCTCGTAGGCCGGAAACGGATCGGCGTTCTCCAACGCCCGCATGGTGATCGGACAGCTCATCAGTCCCCCTGCTTGTTGGTCGGCTCCGACGGACAGTCGTCCGCCACGTTGTAGATCGAGCCTGCGGGCCGGGCCGGTTCGCAACACCTATCGAACGATAGGCCCGGCGGGCGCGCGCCTGCGGGTAGCGTCCAGCCCATGAACAGGGCCGAAGACACTGCCAAATCGCCGCAGACCAGCGGCATGCAAGCCAAAATTGCCGATCTGCGCGCACGACAGCAGCGCGCGCGGGAAATGGGCGGGCCAGAAGGACTGCGACGTCATCGCGAGTCGGGGCGGCTGCCGGTGCGTGAACGAGTGGCGTTGCTCGTCGACGACGGCTCCTGGTTCGAGATCGGCGCGCTCGGACTCCCGGAGCGACGTACTGAACGGCATGTTCCCGGCGACGCGGTCGTCACGGGATTCGCGCGGCTCGACGGGCGTCGCATCGGTGTCGTCGGCATCGACTCCAGTGTGCTGGCCGGCACGACCGCACCGACCAGCATGCGCAAGCAGGGCAAGCTGATCGAGATGGCACAGCGCTTCGGCTTTCCGTTGGTGTTGCTGTGTGATGCCGACGGCGGACGCATTCCGGATGTGATGGGCTGGCGGTTCAGTCATTTGCCGCTGGATTTCAAGACGTTCGTGAAATCGCCGGAAGGGCAGGCACCGGTGCCGCGTGCGGCGGCCATCCTCGGACCCTCGTATGGCGACTCGGCGCTGCATGCGTCGACGGCGCATTTCGTCGTCATGGTGCGCACTGGCTCAGTCGCGCTGTCCGGGCCTTCAGTGGTATCCGCGGCGATTGCGCAGGAGGTGAGCGATCAGGAGCTGGGTGGACCGGCGGCTGCGCTGTCGGTGGGCAATGCGTTGCTGGCAGTCGACAACGAACGCGAAGCGATGGATGCGATCGCAGCCTTCCTTTCCTATTTGCCAGCGAACGCTTCGCTGCCGGCGCCATCCGCACCGGCTCGTGCACCGGCGCGTCCGGTTGCCGAGCTGGAGCAACTCGTGCCCAGCGGCGCGAAGTCCGCCTATGACATGAATGAGGTTATCGAAGCCATCGCGGATGAAGCGAGCATTCTGCCCTGGGGTGCCGAGTGGGGACCGAGCCTGATCTGCTCGCTGGCACGCATCGAGGGTCATCCCGTCGGTATCGTCGCGAATCAACCCTTGGTCGGCGCAGGCGCGCTCGATCCGCACGCTTTGCGAAAAGAACACGATTTCGTGCATCTGTGCGACACCTTCAATGTGCCGCTGGTGTTCCTGCATGATGTGCCCGGCTTATTGATCGGTACCGATGCCGAGCGCAACGGCATCCTGCACGCGTATGAAAAACTCGTGTCGCGCATTGCTGACGCCAAAGTGCCGAAGATCGGCGTGGTGATTCGCAAAGCCTATGGCGGCGGTCATTTCGCGATGGGCGGGCGACCGACGCATCCCAGTTTTCAATTTGCATGGCCGTCGGCGGAGATGGGCTTCATGGCGCCCGAGGCTGGCGTGCAAACGGTGTATCGACGCCGTCTCGATCGAGTGGCGAGAGAGCAGGGCGATGCCGCGGCCGCCGAGCTCGCCGCGCAATTGATACAAGAATGGGTGACCGAATCCGAGCCATGGGAGGCGGCGGCGCATTTGTCGCTCGATGACGTGATCGAGCCTGCGCAGACGCGCGATGTAATCGCGCAGGCGATCGATATCGCGTGGGGCGATCGACCAATGCGAGTGACAGGACAGTGGTGATGACACGCTCCGTCGATGCATTGTTTCAGCCGTTCACCTTGAACGGACTGCATCTGCCGAATCGAATCGTGATGGCGCCGATGACGCGCTGGCGCTCGCCCGACGGCGTGCCCGGCCCGGATGTCGCGGCCTATTATCGGCGCCGCGCGGAGAACGATTGCGGCCTGATCATCACCGAAGGCACGACCGTCGATCATCCCGTCGCCTCGTATTCAGTGCGGGTACCGAACTTCTACGGCGCCTCGCTGCCCGCGTGGCGCAAGGTGGTCGAGCAGGTGCATGACGCCGGCGGCAGGATCATGCCGCAGCTCTGGCACGTCGGCGTGTCGCGCCATCCTGCCATGGACTATCCGAACAAACATTTGCCGAGCCTGAGCCCATCGGGACTGTTTCTGCCTGACAAGCGACCGGTGGCGCCACCCGCCACGCAGGGGGAAATCAAAACGGTCATCGACGCATTCGCCAGCGCAGCCCGGGCGGCACGCGAGCTCGGCTTCGACGGCGTGGCCATCCACGGTGCGCATGGTTATCTGTTCGATCAATTTTTCTGGGCCTCGATCAATCAGCGCGATGACGAGTATGGCGGCGACGTGGCGGGGCGCACGCGCTTCGCGGTCGAGACCTTGCACGCGATCCGTCGCGAGGTCGGCAACGATTTTCCCATCATGTTCCGCATTTCGCAGTGGAAGGAGCAGGACTACACCGCGAAGCTGGCGCGCACGCCCCTGGAATTGCAACAGCTGTTGCAAAAATTGGCGGACGCAGGTGTCGATGCGTTCGATTGTTCGCAGCGACGTTACTGGGAGCCGGAGTTCGCCGGGTCGTCACTCAATCTAGCGGGGTGGGCCAAGCAGCTCACTGGCAAAGCGACCATGACGGTGGGCAGCGTTGGTCTGTCCAAGGAGCTGATTTAACGCGGGGGTGCGGAGTCGTTTGGGGCAAAACGCGCCGAAAGTCGCCAAACATCGATCCGCTACTGGAAACGACTTTGAGGCGGGGAGAGTTTTGACTTTGGTCGCAAGTCAGGGCGCGCGCTGCTCGCCGATCCTGAAAATGGCCGCGCAAAAAAAGTNTTCGTGAGCAGCGCTTCGATGAGCTGCGCCCGTACTCGGCGCAGGCGCTGGAGAGTCTGTTTTGAGCGCGGCAGCCCGAAAATTTACCTCGGTATTGATCGCCAATCGCGGTGAGGTCGCGGTTCGCGTCATTCGAGCGTGTCGTGAGCTCGGCATTCGAGCCATCGCTGTTTACAGCGACGCGGATGAGGGCGCTCTGCACGTGCGTCTCGCCGATGAGGCGCATCGCCTCGGCGGCGCACCGGCACGCGAGTCGTATCTGAACATCGAGAGAATCATCGCCGTCGCGCGCGCGAGCGGCGCCGAAGCGGTGCATCCCGGTTACGGTCTGCTCAGCGAGAACGCCGACTTTGCTCGGGCCGTCATCGATGCCGGTTTGATCTTCGTGGGCCCTGCGCCGGATGTGATTGCGCAGATGGGAGACAAGGTCGCCGCACGCGAGGCTGCTCGACGCAGCGGCGTGCCCTTGTTGCCAGGATCGTCGGGCACAGTCGCGAATGTTTCCGCCGCGACAGAGAGCGCGGCGCGCATCGGGTTCCCGCTGGTCGTCAAAGCGTGCTTTGGAGGCGGCGGTCGTGGCATGCGCATCGTGCGCAGTGCCGATGAGCTTGCGAGCGCGTTGGAAGAGGCCGCTCGTGAGTCCAACGCCGCGTTTGGCCGCGCAGATGTCTACTTGGAGCGCTATGTCTCCAACGGTCGGCACGTCGAGGTGCAGGTGTTGGGGGACCAGCACGGCAACGTCGTTCACTTGGGCGATCGCGATTGCTCGGTGCAACGGCGGCACCAAAAGATGATCGAAGAAGCGCCGGCGCCGGCGTTACCCGCCGCGTTACGTAGCGCCATTGCCACGGCAGCGGTTCGACTTGCACAAGATGTGGGATATCACAGTGCTGGCACGGTCGAATTCCTGGTCGACGTTGCCGCGGGCGAATTCTATTTCCTGGAAATGAATACGCGCCTGCAGGTCGAGCACGGAGTCACCGAGATGGTGACGGGCGTGGATATCGTTGCCGCGCAACTGCGAGTTGCCGGTGGAGCCTCGCTTGGCTTCAGCCAAGAGCAGGTGCGCATCGTCGGCCATGCCATGCAGGCGCGCATCGCGGCCGAAGATCCCTGGCAGGGGTTCCAACCGCAGCCGGGAACGATCGAATCGCTGCGTGTGCCGCTCGGGCCGTGGCTGCGAGCAGACTTCGGCGTCGAGTCGGGCGACAGCATCAGCGGCTTTTACGATTCGATGTTCGGCAAGCTGCAAGCGCAGGGGCCTGATCGCGACAGCGCACGACTGCGTCTGCGAACCGCCCTCGATGAGCTGAACGTTGTAGGATTGCCGACGACCGCACCGTATTTACGAGCGGTGCTGGCTCAGCCGGACTTCATCGCCGTCAGGCACGATACCGGCTCGGTCGAACGCAGCTGGCAGCCGGAGCTGATCGGGCAGGCACCGCCAGTCAGCGAATTGTCAGCGTCCAGTCATGCTGGCGCCGCTGCAACCAGCAGCGAGCGTCGGGTGCATCTCACTACTTCTCAAGGAACGATCGAGGTCGCCGTCTTCGGCACGCGTCGCGAACAGCGGCAGGTGCGTGCAGCGAGCGGCCACTCTCGAGTCACGGAACAGAAGAAGCCGGAATCCGAACCGGTGGCGCCGATTGGCGGCGCCGTGGTTGCCGTGTGCGTGCAAGCGGGCGAGGTCGTCGCCAAGGGCGCGGTGCTCGTCATTCTGGAAGCGATGAAGATGGAGCTGCCGGTCATCGCGCCACGCGCCGGCACCGTGGAAGCAGTCTTGGTTGCGAAAGGCGATGTGACCGCTCGAGGCAGCTTGCTGGTGAAGCTGGCGGCCGCGAGCGAGGGGGAAAAATGAAGCAGAAACGAGTTGCGTTGGTGACCGGCACAGGCGGCGAGCTGGGGGCGGCCATAGCCGAGCGCCTGGCTAGCGAGGGTTATCAAGTCGTGGGGCTCGATCTGCGACCGCCGGCGAATGCGGGCAAGTATTCGCACTATGACTGCGATCTCACCGATATCGCTGCGCTCGGCGCGACGCTCGAACAGATTCGCCGCGAACTCGGTCCGATTCAACTGCTGGTGAACAACGCGGCGTACTACAACCCGATTTCGTTTTGGGAGCTGACCCCCGAGCAGATCCAGCGCAGCATGGCCGTCAACGTGACCGCTGTGATGTATTCGTGCCAGCAGGTCGCAAAACAGATGCGCGAGGCAGGCGGTGGCGTCATCGTGAACATGGCGTCCATTGCCGGCCGCGGCGGCACCTCGCAAATCGATTACGGCGCGTCGAAGGCAGGCGTGATCAATCTCACTGGCACGCTGGGTCGATTGCTGGCCGAGCACAATATCCGCGTGAATGCGATCGCGCCGGCATTGATCGATGCCGGCATGGGTAAAGTTTTGCCGCCGGCGGTGAAAGAAAAGTATCTGCAAACGACGCCGCTGAAACGTGCGGCACGGTCGAGTGAAATCGCCAACGTGGTCGCGTTCCTGGCGAGCGACGAGGCGAGCTACATCACGGGCACGACGATCGATGTGAATGGTGGGCTGTAAGCATGGCGGCAGTCGGGAGTTCGAGCGTGAGTGTGTATGAATCCATCGCTCCGCATGGCGAGCTGCTCCGCCAGCAGGCGAGGGTGCATGGCGAGCGAACCTGCATCATCGTCGATGACGAGACGCTGAGTTACAACGAGCTGCTGCGACGGGCCACGGCGCTGGCCAAGGGCATGTATGCGCAGGGCATCCGGCGCGGCGACCGGGTTGGCGTGCTGATGCCGAACTGTCCCGAGTTCTTCGTCGTGCACTTCGCGATCCAGTTGCTCGGTGCGATCACCGTGACCATCAATGCGCGCTACAAGAGCTATGAGCTGCAGTATGCGCTGAAGTTTTCGGACATTCGGCTGCTGTTCACCACCGACCGCATCGATGAGCACGTCAACTTCGGCGATCTGCTCTGGCAGACGTTGCCGGCGCTGGCGTCAGGACGGAGCACTGGACGGTTGCAACTGGACGATGCTCCCTATCTGGAGAACATCGTGCTGGTCGGCAACAGTGAGCGCGCGCCCTTCGTGTCGATGGTCGACTTCGCCACGGCGGGCTCGGCAGTGTCCGAGGCCGAGTTGGAGCAATGTGGCGCGCCGGTGACGATCGACGACATCTCGGTCATGCTGTTCACCTCAGGCACCACTGCGGCACCGAAGGCGTGTCAGCTCACGCATCGAGGTATTTATCAAACCTGGGTGCATACCTATCCGGATGCAGTAAATCTGCAGCCGGGCGAGAAAGTCTGGGTGCCCATGCCGTGTTTTCACGTCGGCGGGATCGGGTTGACGGCCACGGCGGTGTCGCGAGGCGCTGCGTTTGCGACGTCCATTCATCACCAGGCCGCAGCGGCACTGCGCTTGATCCGAAATCACCAGATCGAACATTTGTATCCGGGATTCTTCACGCTGATTCTGCCGGTGTTACGCGAGCCCGACTATGACAAGGCGGCGTTCGCGAAGGTGCGCAGCATGGTTGCGGTGGCGCCATTCGAGACTCACAAGCTGATGCAGGAGTTTCTGCCACCGGGCATTCTGACGTTGCAGTTGTTCGGCATGTCGGAAGCCAGCGGGTACGTGAGCTTCACGCCGGCAGAATCCGATGAGGAGCAGCGACTGCGGACCAATGGCAAGCCCATCACCGGTGTCGATGTTCGCATCATCGATGAGGCCGGTGAGATCGCGGCTCCCGGCGCCCAGGGAGAGATTCAGTTCCGCGGGCCGAACTCGTTCCACTCTTATTACAAGGACGAGGCAGCGACTCGCGCAACCATTCTCGACGGCGGTTGGGTTCGCACCGGCGATTGCGGCAGCCTTGATGCCGACGGCTACGTGTACTTCCACGGGCGCATCAAGGACATGTTGAAGGTGGGCGGCGAGAACGTCGCGGCCGCGGAAATCGAGGCGTATCTGGGCCGTCATCCGGCGGTGAAAATGACCCAGGTAGTTGGCAAGCCCGATGAATACTACGGCGAAGTAGTGGTGGCGTTCGTCGAGCTGATGCCCGGCGAGCAAGCGGATGCCGCCGAGCTGATTGCGTTCTGCAAGGGCCGCCTCGCGAGCTTCAAGGTGCCGCGTGAAGTGCGCTTCGTGACGCAGTGGCCCATGTCGGCCACGAAGATCCAGAAGTTCAAGCTCCGCGAGCAGCTGCGCTCGAACGGCGGTTGATCCATGCGAGTCATCATCACCGGCGGCGCCAGTGGCATCGGACTCGCGACGGCAAAGTTGTTGACCGCCGAGCCGTGGGGCGGGCCGGCGCAGTTGTTGCTCGTTGGGCGGAATGTCACGGCACTGGACGCTGCGGCCGCTGAACTGCGTGAGTTGGGTGCTGAAGTCATCACTGAGGTTGCCGACTTGTCGGATGAGGCAGCGCCCGCTCGTGTGGTGCGACGAGCTGAGGCGACGTTCGGTGGGCTCGATGGGCTGGTCAGCAATGCGGGCATGATCAAGGTCGGGCCGTTATCGTCACTGACGGTGACGGACTATGAGCTCGTGTTCTCGGTGAACACACGTGCGACCTTCCTGCTGGCTCAGGCTGCATATCCACTGCTGCGTGAATCGAGAGGCTCGATCGTTGCGACTTCATCGCTGGCGAGCGAAATGCCCACGCCGCCGCTCGGTATGTACAGCGCGAGCAAGGCGGCGCTGGTGATGATGATTCAGCAGATGGCAGTGGAGTGGGGTGCCGATGGCATCCGATGCAACTGCGTGTCGCCCGGTTCGACGCTGACGCCGATGACGGCGAATGTCTACGCGAATGCCGCCGAAAGGGCCAAGCGTGAGCGCGCGATCGCGTTACATCGCATCGCCCAGCCGGAGGAGGCCGCGCAGGCGATTGCGTTCCTGCTCGGGCCGAGGGCGAGCTTTATCAGCGGCGTGAATTTGATGGTGGATGGTGGGGCGAGCCTGATGTTCATGACGCTAACCGGCGCTGGCAGTGCGCACGACGTGTAGGTTGCCAGCGTCAATCAGGGCGACGTCAATACTGACTCGAGCAAGGCGGGGAGCCACTCTGGCTTGAACACCGAATCTGGCTGCTCGCTCATTTCGTCCAGGCTCCACCACTTCCAGGTCTGAATCGTGCATTTCTCTTCGTCCGTCCAGCCATGGTTGTGCACGACTGACTGGGCTGGACACCTGACGGAAAAATACTGCTCGAGCCACCTCGCCGGAGTGGATCTGGCCACGGCGTATACAGCATCCCGCTCTTTCAGCAACTCGCCAATTGCAACATCCAATCCGGTCTCTTCACGCAGCTCACGTCGTGCCGCGTCCAAGTAGCTTTCTTCAGGCTTCAGCTCTCCACCTGCAGTCGCCCAGAAGGGCGACTGATGTTCATCGTGATACTTGAACAGCAACAATCTGCCATTGCTGTCCACGATAAACAAACGAGCGGATCTTCTTACCTCGAGCTCCATCGTCAACCCCTTACAATGCCTTCGAGCAGGCTCATTCTTTGCTGCTGGTGCTGCTTTCATGGTTCTTTGCTTGCCAGCGCTATGTAGTATTGATGGGTGAGCTCGCCTCCCAGCCAAGAGGCAGTGAGGCAGGCGGCCACAAAAATGAGAAACCGGCAGGTACGAACCAGTGCTTCCCGTCGAGCGTGGGTTCGGAAGAAATAGTAGGGTACGCCGATGGGAAATAAAAAGGTGACGAACATTGCTCGGCCGAAAGGAAGTCGTACCTTTCGCTGGTTCGAGTCGACTCTGCACCAGATATAGATCAAGGAAAACAGCGGTATCCAGTAGATCGCTGGGCTGATCATCCAATTGCCGCCCGGGCCTCCGTCAGGTGCGTAATTCCAGAACCAGACGTGCCACAGTGCGGCGTAAACGGCATGAAGAAGAACGATCGCCCCGAGACACAGGCCGGCGTGCCTCATGGATGCCGCTTCAGTCCCGCATTGCTGGCTTGTCTTGTTGGGCAGCTCTCGCCAGCGTGCAGGAGGGCTTTGAGAATGCGCACAACCTCCGGGCGATTGCGGTCGGACTTGAGATGGCCCGGAATGCGCTCGTACCACCGCTGCACCTCCCAGTGATCGGCTGCCCCGAGATCGATTCGAGAGCTCGGGTGCAAACGTCGCTCGAAATAGGTCAGGCACTCACGAACTTGGTCGAGTGACATGAACTCGAAAGTAAAGCCCGACACTTCGGCGAAGTAAACCCAATGCGCACGGAGCGCTCTGTGAGGATCGGCCGCGTAGTCAGCGTGTCTGCGGGGGTCCATCTTGTCTACATGCCGCTCCGGGTCGAAGCGTTCCTTCCAGATGTTCACGGTAATGCTTGCGAGCAATGCATTGAACTTGCAGATGGCGACATGGCGTGCGGGCTGCCTCTTTTCAGGGTCACGTCAGTCATCTATCTCGACATGGCTGCGTCGAAGGCTGCATTTCGCCCTCCGTGATCGATAACTCCACGCCAGCAGAGGTGCGATCCACAAACAACCGCGTCCCATCCGTGAACTCTATGCCAATCTCTCCTTCACGATGACGCCACACAACCGCGACTACTTTCCCGCGCAACATCTCCGTCGCCCGTCTGGCTTCGATCTCAAGTGCTGATTCTTCTGTGCTCATGACCTGAAGATAAGGGCTACCAAAATAGCAGCAGCCAATAGAACCGAAGAACAAAAGATGGTCAAGGATAAGTTCCCTGCTGTCCGTAGCTCGGGGCGACGGAAGAGGGCCGTGACCGCCATGGGCACCGCCAGGATTTCGAGCAGTGGCGACGCAAGGAAGGCAACCACCGTAAACGATGCGCCAACAGACCGCGGAGGGAAGCTCGCGAACAACTGAACAAACCACGCCAGGGTCGAGATAATCAGGGGTGCCACCAAGCCCAGCAAGAGCAGCGGACTGAACTTGGTTTGAATTGTAGGCGACATTCTGTGTTCCGTTCTCGAGCCCAACGCTTGGGTTAAGGTCGCGCGCGTTTCGTGCGTCGCCTCTTCGGCGCGATGTCGGGTGGACGCTCCCAAGGGGCTATGCGCCTGGCAACGACATGAAGGACCGTTGCCAGGAACGCCAACCCAATCGACATTATCCAGTCAGGCCCTCGATGCAGGACTGCAATGTTCGGGTAACGCTGCAGGTAGTAAACACGAACCGGTTCATTGGCTTTCAAGATCTCCCAGGGATCCCGGCTCAGTGGTGCAAGCGTGATGTGACTCGCACCAAACCCGGCGATAATAGAGCGATCGAAGCAAGCGCGGCTCCAAGTCCGAGTACCCGCGCGATCTGATGTAAGTACAAGTCCGATCCTTCACAGGTTAACGTGCCGCCCAGCACGCGAGTGTGCCGACTACAGCTGAGAAATCCGCCAACCGCGAGACGACCTGACGAACAGGACGGTTCCGGCCGTACCATCGGCCGTTCTCACGACGCCCTCTTGAAAATCCTCCATGGACAGGCTCGTTAGATCGAAGGTCAGGAAATCGTTAGCCATAGCGGCCAACTGCGCCGGGGTCATTGCCCGAAGTGGCTGCATGTACTTCGGGCGAGCGTCAGGGCTGAAGCAGATCGCCAGCGTGTCTTTGTCTCCCGAGCGTAACGCGCTCATGAACAGATTCCACGTCTGAGCAGGTGTTGCCAAGCGTGAATCAGGAGGATTCCCGTCGTTGAGCACGAAATCGAGGGCGCTCTCGCAGACGGACTGCAGCTGTTCCAGCGCTTGCCCCTCCGGCTTGGCATCCGCGGGTGGCGCGCTCCCTGCGTCGTGGTTCGCCTCGTAGCCGGCAAAGGCTTCGGCGTGCCGCAGTCGCAGTCGCTCATATGCTTGCTTTGACTTGGAAGAAAATCCGTCGATGTGCTTGTCACACATCGGCCTGAAAAATAGCGCCCAGGCCAATTGCTCACCTTCGGATGCCATCGCCTGCGTGCAACAAAGAAGCGCTACCGCTGCCACGCTAAGCAATACGCGAGTCATCTCGTAATTCCCTCCCGAAGCGCGCCAGGCTTTCACTGTGTTGGCTCCATTGCTTTGTTAGATCCACTGCCATTGGCCAGGTCTGGTCTGACGCGCGGAGGGCGAACCCGTAGGCCAAACAGGACAAATGCACCCGCACCTTGGCCGGCCGCAATCAGGGGGAGTAAGAACAGAGACAGAAAGTACTCAGCTGGACTCTGTTTCGTATAGCCGGGCAGCACGATCAATATGCCGAAAGCCAAAAAGAGTGGAAGGAAGATCGCCATGACGCCAAAAAACCAACCGCGCCACACCAAGCGAAAAACGTCCGTGCCCGATAGGACGCCGGATTCGAGCTGTATTTTCATTTTCCGCTCTAACGTCTGCATTCAACCGGTGCCGCGATCTCGCGGCGATAGCGGGGCCCGCTTACCCGGCGATTGCCTGCTCGTACTGCGCTCTGGACGCTATCGAACTAGCCTCATCAACAGCCGATTTAATCTTGAAGTATCCGATGAGTTGCCCGAACGGTGAGAGCAAGAACGATAGTCCGCCCCAGACAACTGCGCTCTTGCCGATTCTTGCCGCTACGATGCCAATCAGAATAGGACAAAGCAGTAGCGCTACTAGCGACACGAAGGCTAGCAGCGCGATTAGCGAGTCGAATGGACCTTTCTGGCCGGACGGAGAACCCAACCATGCGATCAGGACCAGCGAGAGCGGGAGTCCAATGTATCCCACCAGCATGAACTTACCCAGAAGTGACAATGACCGCTCGGCGCCTTCAATATTCATCCCACGATCTCCCATTGTTTTGATTCTCAGAGTTCCCGGCCAACACCAGTGATCACGCGCGCGTGCGTCTTCGGGTTGGCTTGAAGTGAATGTCAAGCTTCGTCGATTGATCGCCCGAGCTTCTTGTATAGCTTTTCGGCGGCCACATACACAAAGCCATCAATGCTGATGCTGCCTGTGCCAGTAAGGGCGCGCTTATGATCAGAAATTATGGTTTGAAGGGCCCTGACAAGAGCCTTGGCGTCATCGTTGCTGAATGGAAATGATTCGTTGATCAGGTCAGGCTCATAGAAATAGTCTTTGTCATAGTGACCAAAGAACTTATTCCTGCGCTTTCTCAGATTTTCTTTTGCCCCGAAAACATCTTCAAGAATCTTATCATGTCGATCGATGTCGGCAGGTGTTAACGGCTCTGTCCAGGCAATTGATTCTAAGTTGTCCCGAGCGTGACTCAAGAAGTGATAGATATTTCTGCCGCCGCCTGTGTCGAAAAGTCTGAATATTGAAAAGGTAATATCGGAGTAGAGGGCTGATATCAAGTACCACTGTAGCGGCTCGACCTCATCGGGAATCTCCCCCGCCTTCTTCGCGTGAACCGTGAAGTAGTCGAATATTGCGAGCTTCGGAACCACCTCAAAGGAGACGAGCTGGTCTAGTCGTTCCAGGTACCTGTAGTATTCAATCACTCAATGCTCCTGGTATGGGGCCCGTGGCGCCGCTCAACTGGTGCCGTGTTCTCGCGACGATTGGCTGAAGCGGATTGTTGTGGGTGTATTAGGACGCACGGCGGTTTGCCAGCTGCTGTATCAGCGCGACGATCCTTTCGAATTCTTCGGCGGAAGAGAGGTTCTGACTCGCTATGCCGAATCTGGAATGCGTGGTTTTGCCCTGAAGGATTCTTGATTTATACACTGCCACGACTTTCAGGCTCTCTATCGATGAGAAAGGATGGAACCTTTGCGCCGGCGACCACGCCGGCCCAGGAATCCACAAGCCCTCCGTTGTAATGGTGATGCGGTTGGTGCCTCTCAGGCGCTGGACTATGGCCAGTATGGCAAGGAGCACGAGGCCGAACATGAACAGTGACATAGCCCAGAAGAACACAGTTGCATGGCCAACGGACAGTTCGATCACTCCGTTGATGGTGAGCCGCTGGGTGTTCGTCCGTGCCTCGTGGAGCATGAAAACGCCCAAGACCAGACCGATGGAAGAGAGGAGCAGGATGTTCGCCCAGCTCATTCGGTAGTTGGTCTCGAGCTCGATCTTCTGTCCGTCAACCACTGTTCCCCCCTCATTTCCCGTGAGCGCGGTCCTCGCACAGTGCCTTCAGCTTCGCCAGCGCCTTCGGCCAGGCCTCCGGCATGCTCTCGAAGTCCTCTGTGATGTCTTGGTCCACAGTGAGCCTGGTTCCCTGCGGTGTGGCCGTAAAGGTGTAGTTCTCATAGGCTGGTGCCCAAGCAAGGATAGCTTCGCTGCTGGTGTCCTCAACTCCATCGTCGTCAATGTAGCCGAGATGTCGGACTGAGAGGAACTCGTTCGGCCTGTTCTCGGCGATCTCCGAGGTCACCCCATGCCCGCTCGAAGTCAGGAATCGGATTCGTTGGCCCTCCTGCCACGAGCCTGCAAAGTACAAGCCATCGCCGAAGGCCGACGTCCACTGCGTGTAGCTCTCGGGGCCGACCAACATTTGGTAGACCTTGGCGGCCGGTGCGGCGATGTCTACCGACCACTGCAGTCGCTTGAGTGCTGGCATGGTTGCTCCAATCTGCTGCCGAGGAAGTCCCTCTGGATGAAGACGTTCTGGCTCGCGAGGATCCGACAACGTCGGGCGAGCGGCTTGTTATCAATTGGACTCTGTTGGTCCGAAAGCAGCCTCGAGTTCGGGCGTGTCCAAGAATTTCCCCAGTTCTGCCAGACCTGCGGCGACATCTGAATTGGAGAACAACTCCATCATCGCGGCTTGGCCCAGGACGGAGAAACTCGCCTCCAGCGTGCTCGGGCCTTCGTACTTCACGGCCTCCTGGGCTTTATCTTTGCAGCGTTTGGCGATGAGGTCGGTGAACAGGGCTGCGGTGTTCTTGGACAGCTCGGTACGCTGTTCGGCCGTGAGGGCCGATGTTCCCTTGACTTCCGGATGCAGCGCGGCCATCGCGAAAACCCACTTGACCAAGGTGCCTTTGTCGGAAGGTGTTGTCGACGAAACCAGGCACTTGCTCAGGTCATCGCTATAAGGGCCCGCATTTGACACGGGCACCGAGGACAGCCAGGCAAGGGCCACGAACAATCCCATTTTCTTCACGCGCACGCTCCGCTTCTCCCGCTTCTTTCTGTTTTGCTTGGTACGGACGCAGTCGGCTCCGTCCGGCGAACAAGATAGTGCCGTATCGTTGGCAGCGTCAATCTCGCAGGTCATCGGGGTGAAAGGCGGGGGCGCTTATGTCGACTGACTCGCTGGCGCGCGCCCGGCGCGGTAAGCAAGCGCTAGATTGCATTGGACTTACGTTTGAAGAAGACCAGTTGCCAAAGCGGTCCAAAGATAAACCAGAAGAACGCTGCCCCTAGAGGGATTCGGTACCAGATTTCCAGCGCTTGTGTCGTGCTTGGCCGATCGACGACCGCGATGACGGCAGACAGCAGCACGTAGATGATGCCTACCGCGAGGAGGCAATGAGCCCAGAGTTTGAGTTCATAGAACACAGCGGCCCAGCCCCGAGACGGAGGCGCAGGCGGCGCTGGACCGCCGCCGAACCTGTGCGCGAATCGCTGGTCTGCCCACTTTATGACGAGCGGACCGAAAGCTACGGTAAACCCAACGTAAGCAGTTGCCAGGCCGTGCGCGAATGTCGCGATCGTGCCGCCGCGCAGATCCAGCACAGTGAACGCCAGCAGTACGACATCGATCAAAGGTACACACCAGAGGAGGAGGGAGCTGGCGCGGTTCCACTGCAACAGGTACCGGAAAGCAAGTCCTGAGAGCAGCGCCACCCAGAAGGCAATCTCGCAGCCGATAATCAACGCGTACAGCGTGCCTTCACTGAGATTCATCGCGTGTTTTGTTGACTCCCTGTCCCCATGCCGCCATAGCCACCAGGATCAGACCGATCGGCCAGATCCAAAGGTAGAAAGGCCCTACAGCCGCCAGATGTGAAAACATTGGAACTGCCGTCAGCGCGATGATCAGGTTGAGAAGACCGGTCGTGACAAGCGCCAGACCGGCAAGGCGCCGCAACTTGCTTCTTTCGAGCAGCAGCGCCGCCCCCATCAACCCGCGGCCGACTGCAAACAGGAAAGAGAAGCAGAACCCGACGGCCGGCGCGATCTCGTTGAAGGCAAGTATTTTGGAGCGAGCCGCTTCGCGCCCCGTAACGTCCGCGGTATCCAACATTTGCGGTGCCCAGATGCCGTGGGCCACCAGGAATTGGACGGAGCGGAACAAGAGATCGATGCCGTTGCCGAGCAGAAACAGGCCGAAGCCCGCTAGAAATAGGGTCCGAAAGTGTCGGTCCGCCGGCTGTGCGAGCAGGTGAAGCAGGAGCACGGCCGGGAAATAGGCGAAGGTGAGTATTGCGCGCCACCAGAAGCCGTCGTGCAGATGAAGCTGCGCAAACCGTTCGGGATCGGGATGACTGATTGGCGAGCCAACGACCAGGATTTGCAGAGGAAGCGCTATCGATAGCAGCAGGGCGATGAGCGCCGGTAGGAATGCAGGGTCTGTTTTCTTACCGACGAAGCTCAAAGCGGCCATAGGCAGATCACTCCAGAACCTCGAAGTCAGAAACGCTGAACCTGTATGCGCCATGAGACCGGTTGATGTGACTGTAATTAAAGGTCAGCGGAAAGCCGAGGTCAGGATGCAAAGTGCAGGACTGTCTCAAATCCGTCTGCTCCAGATGTCTCTCGATGAGGGTAAACAGGTTTGGAATCGTGTCGCGTTCCGCGATGTCGGCTGCTTCGAGCTCGGTGATGTCGAACTCGAGCTCAGTGCTCCGCTGAGAAGCGTAGTGAAGAAATCGTGAGGAGATCACCTTGCCGTCCGATACTGTCACTCTCACGGGTGATCGATCGAACGTGGATGCAGCATCCGCCCATTCCCAGAGTATGAATCGATAGGACTTGACCTTTGCTGCCGCCCACTTGGCCCGGCCTTCGTTCAGTGCGTCCTGCGAACATTCGCCAGCACTCGCCAGCAATGGCAGAGCGGTCAGTGCAAACACGCAGAGCCGGAAGGTCATGGTGCCAAAACACTCATTGGCCGGCCCCATAGTTGAGCTTCCACGGGACCCCAAAACGGTCAACCACAATTGCGTAGCAAGGCGACCAAAATGTCCTTTGAGGTGCAAGCACAACTTGTCCATCTGTCTGCAACGCATTGAAAAAAGATCTGACCTTCTCTTCGGAATCGACGCCAAGCAGCACATAGAATCCCTTCGGACTCTCATACCTGTCCGGTTCTACGTCGGCGCCAGCCAGCGCAACACCGTCTATGCAAATGTTTGCGTGAACAATCTTCTGTCCATGTGACTCTGACGATGCCGGGATCGGAGAGTCCTTGACCCGAAGCATGGTTCCGATCTTTCCGCCAAGGTGCTCGGTATAGAAGCGGAATGCCTCCTCGCATTGGCCGTTGAAGTCGATATGAAATGACAGGCTCACCGCTGGATAATCCTTGTTGGTTCTTTGAGCCCAATGCTCGGGCTGAGCTGCGAGCAAACCATTTCGGCGCCGCCCTCAGGACTGCGGGTCGAACTGGAAGACGCGCAGCTCCTGGTCACAACGACAGGCCTTGGCGATGCGCGCGGCCCACGCAACCGCCTCGTCGCGCGAGGGCAGTTCCAACACGGTGAAGCCGCCGTTGAGCGCGGGCGCCCAGGGATAGCCGCCTTCAGCGACCGCGCCGTCAGCCGAGACGAGCACGGGCGGCACGCCTTCGTCGATGCCGCCGCCGAAGACGTAGACGCCGGCGGCCTTTGCTTGGTCGATCACAGCATGCGCATCGCGGCCCACCGCCTCCCACTCGCCTTCGGGCACGACCATTGCTGCGCTGGGGAAGGAGATCAGGTACTTGGCCATGGTGCTCATCCTTTAGAGATTGATGGCGGTGCTACGAGAGTATCGAGCACCTCGATGTCCTTCACCGCTTCCGTGGCCGCCCTTGTGCGGCTGCAGATGGTCGTTCGGAATAGTCCATCTTCGTCCGGACCGTACGCGTACACCAGAGAGTCACCGCTTTCCGCAAAATAATAGCCACAGATGCAACACTGCACATCGATTTTAAAGTCGATTCGGCTCTGCGTCGGGCCTTTTCGGCTGACACGCAAGAGCACGCTTGCGACTGAGAGGACAGAAGCAGACAACGCAGGTTGTCATGCTTCGACTAACTCTATTTGGTAGCCATCTGGATCGGTTAGCACAGCACGCTTTCCCCAATCACTATTCGCCGGCTGAGCTCCGCGCGCGCGTTTCGGGCGTCGCCTTGTCAACGCATTGTTGGGAATGCGACCACAGCTGCTCGAACTCCAGCGCGGACAAAGGCACCAGCTCAGACTCCGCGAACGCTCTGTCTGAGTCAGTCCAGAAACCAGTATTGCGCTCGTCAGGCGCCGCAAACAATGGCGCGCCGTCATCCCCAATCGCAACCTCTCGCTGTGCTCGGCCGGACTCGTCGATCTCAACAAGCCACCTCCGCACCCGTGAGAGGAGTGGCTCGAAATCGGGATTGGCACGGGGCACGAAGCACAGCACACCACGGACAAGCCGTGTCGTTCTGTCTTGCGGGGCAAAGTCTGTCGCTTCCGTGGTACTTCCGTAATACATCTGTCTTTCCCATGCCGCCCGACGTTCGATCTGAGTTGCGTCGTTGCCGAAGCGAAGTGAAGGCGGGTCGAGATGAACTCGTTCGGCCAGTTCTCGGCGATCTCCGAGATCACTTCATGCCCGTCCGCAGTCAAGAGCCGAATTCGTTAGCCTCTGCCACGAGCCTGCGAAACGCTTGTTGGGCATGTTCTCACTTGTAACACCCCATCATTTCCTCTGGCCGTCTCAGTGGCTGAAAACCAAACCGCGAGTACAGATCGACAGCGTCCCTCGTAGCGAAGCATTATGGAAGGGCGCTGTAGCGCTTCGGGTGCAGCGAAGGGTCAGCTGGCATGTGCCTTGACATAGCGAACTTCCTCCAACATTGCGCCGCCGAGCTCGAACTGCTTGCGCGACGCCGGCGCAAGGACGAAGCCGGCGTGCTCATAGAAGCGGATGGCGCGCTGATTGCCAACAATCACCCACAGACTGACTGCGCCGTAGCCTTCGACATCAAGCTGCTGCAACGCTGCCAGACAGAGGAGCCGTCCGACACCAGCAGACCAAAACGCGGGCTTGACGTAGATCGCCCAGATCTCGCCTTGATCCTCAGGTGCTCCCGAGTCGCGCGACGCGCCAAAGGCAACGAACCCGACAACCTGGCCTGCATCGCGGGCAATGAGCAGATGAGACGGTTGCTGCTCCTGCATGCGAAGCCACATGGCTTCACGCTCGGGCACCGATAGAGATGCGAGGTATTGGTCAGGAATGAGGCCCTTGTACGCATGCTGCCACGACTCAACGTGTACCTCCGCGATAGCCCGGCACTCCCGCGAGGTGGCTGGTTCGATCTGTATACCGGCTAACGTCCCGTGCAGCACGTTGTTCGGCTCCGAACGCGTGGCCATGAATGAGCGCACTCCGACCTTGAGCTCATTGACTGTCTCCATTACGGCCAATCTCTCGGTTCTTTCTCTCGCCGGCCTCTTGCTCAATCTGCGACTGAGGTGGAGGCGGCGGCATGCGTCCACCACCAAGAAACATCAAAGCCCAGGCAAATCCGCCCACGGACCGTGTCTTTCGTTTGCGAGGCTCGCCAGCCCGTCGATATGTCAGGGCGGCGATCGCAGCCGCGACGAGAACCAACACGAAAAGCAGGGCAGTGTACCTATCCATCGTATGATGCCGAACGCCCCCACTGGTTCCGCAAACTACAGCTGGCGTCTGATTGCATAGATCCCCACTCCAACTGCAACCCAGAACACCAGACCTACGACCACAACAAGCCCGCTATCTGGGTCCAACTTTCTGCGACTAAAGGGGCTGCATAGAATAAAGCCGGAACCCTTGATCAGAAATTCGAAGACGACCTCAAGGAAGAGGCGGCCGATGAACTTCAATGCGCCACCGGCGATCTCTCCGACGATGTCCGATCATTCCAGCCTCTCGTGTCCTTTTCACGCTGACCCGAAGGCTAGCGTTGCTCTTCCCGAGTTTTGCATTTGTCAGTTGTATAGGCTCTAGCTTTGCACGCGCCGGTAGGCTTATGCAGGCCTGTTAACCATCTTGCCATTCGCCAGTCTGCGGATCGAACAGCACCATATGCTCTGAGTCGCACAACTCCGAAGCATCTTGAAGCGCTTCGAAAATGCCGTCTGCATCTCCTGCGGCAACAGTGAAGGCGATCTCAGTGTCATAGACCGATACATCGATCTGAGCTTCGCCCACGGGCTTGGTGAAGGTCTTGCGTTCAGCAGTCTGCGACTGCAGTTCATAACCGTATTGCTCCAGTCCGCGAAGGAATTGAGTAACGGCGGATTTGTGCAGTGATGGGTGAGAGAATTCATCCAGCTCTCGACCATGCTCGGATTCTTCCCGTACGGAGGGGTGATAGAGATAGATGTCGTAGCTCATTGTTGTTCTCTCCTGGCTAGCGCTCCCAGCTGAGTCGGGCGTGCAACGCGCGCGTACGCTGGCTGCTGTAGGCATTAGTGTGTCGGCCAGCTTGGTCGACAGTGAGTCGTTCCCTGCGGCGTTACTGGTGTTCTCAACGCCATAGTCGTCAATGTAGCCGAGATGCCGGGTCGAGAGGAACCCGTTCGGACAGTTCTCGGCGATTTCCGAAATCACTGGGTTCGTCCATCCTCGACGGGAAAGGCGGCTGAGCAGGTTTCGCTGTTGCCCAAGCGGCGAGAGTAAAGCGGGTTCAGGCGTGCGAATCGGCGGCAGGTGGACGGCCTTTGGGTTCTGGCAATCGCAGAAGGAGGGGCGGACTCGACGCTCCGGCTGCATCCTCCAGCTGGAGTGCCGAATGTTAAATTCCGCTCTGACCTTGGATCCGCGGCTGCGCCTGCGTTACCGCTCAGTCCGGCGCTGCATTCTCGCGGCGATCGGCTGTAGCGGATCGTTGGGCGGCAGGTTCTCGTGAGGAGTTAAGCGGCATTCCAATGGAGCGCCGAAGGCGATCAGTCTCGGCTGCGTCATTGGATTTGTCGCGTGCGCGTTCAGCGGCCTCTTCCAGTGCTCGCTTCGCGGCATTTTCGGCATCGATTTCCTCGGCCATTTTTGGTACGAACCGGACGAGAGCCAATACCCCAGCCCACATCACGGCAACACGGAAGAGTTTGGCTGAATCACCAAAGAAGCCCCACGCCAAATATTCATTGCCGACAGCGAACAGGAACACGACAAACCAGAGACCTGCGACCAGGCGCTTTTGGTTCAAGGTAGGAGGTTTCATGAGATCTTCCGCTGCGTTCCTTCGCCCTCCAGGCTACTGTTGGGCGGATTGGTCCCCCGCTTGGGACGCAACATCGCCAGGCAGGTCTCCACCAGGTATGAAGCTGCTGAAATGACGGCCGCCAGAATCATCACATCGAGTGCGCTAATCGAGCTCTCACCGAAATGTTGAACAACTCGGTAAGCATTCGGGCCTGCCAGGAGCACGCCACACAACAGCATCAGCACTATAACGCTCGTAACGCGGGGATGCTCGCGATCAGGGTGTGCCAGGGCTGCTGCGATCAAGCCAAGGAAGCCGGCAAGAGCCAACAGCTTCGCGTACCAATCGAGAAACGCCATCGCTAGGAATAGCGGCATGGTTGCAGGCATGACGCCGGTAAGCAGGTACCAAAGAGCGCGAGCCACCGGAACGAACTCTCGCATGCTAGGCCCAACGTCCGTGCTTGCGTGCGTCTTCGCTCGTCGCATGCAGCACATTGTTGGGCGCGCTTTTGCTGTCGGCCGCATTTATGCTCTACGTGAAGATTACAGCTAGAACAATGACCAGCCCGACCATTCCCCAGCCGAACCATTCGCGCGGCGTCAACAGTCGGCCGTTGCGCTTTTCTTTGTCCGCATCCAACAGGATTGGCCAAAGTAGCCAATAGTGGGACCAAGGCCGCCGTGTTTTGCGGCCTCTCGCCTTGCGGGCGCTGTCAGACTGCATTGCTCTTCCCTTGACCTGCGCCGCCCTCCATCCGGCGATCAAGATAGTGCCGTATCGCGGGCAGCGTCAATCTCGCAGGTCATCGCAATGAGCAAGGGGGCGCTTAGTCGACTGACTCGCCGGACCTCGAGCCGCCTCTGCTCTTGGGGCCCACTAACAATTCGTGGACCTTGGGCTGGCGGACGCCCACCTCCCGAAATGAACGGGGTAGATATGTCAACGGAGCGCGTCGGCTGCGGCGTCCATCTGTTCGTGCTCGAACGCCGGCGCGAAATCATCTAATTCCCCGGCCCGCAGGCCCACGGTCTCGGAGCGGGCGAGGGCGCGCCAGTCCGACACGGCCGCATGGACCTGTGCCAGGGTCGCCAGCGCCTGCTGCTGGTTCAGTGCGAAATCTCCACTGCGTGCCAGCAACATGCCGATGTCGGTGATCGGGCCGTCATCTTCGCTCAGCCAGGTCTTGGATTCGCGGTCCTTGTCCGGGAATGGATTGACATCGAACGCCGGTGCCAGCCGCCACTGGCCATGGGTCATGTGCAGAAAGCCGAGATTTTGCAGGTGGTCGTCGACGTTGGTGATCAACAGGTTGAAGAGCAGTCGGCGCCAGAGTTGCTGGATATCCGGAATGGGGGTGTAGCCGATGCTGCGGAGGGCAAGTGCGATCTCGGTATAGCTGCGATCTTCCTCTCGCGATGCCTGGAGCACGGACGCCGCTGATTGATACGGGATGCGAGCGTGCTCCGCGTCCCGATCGAAGCGGGTGATGACGGCGATGGGAATGTCGTCCAACTGTACGATGCGTGCTGGCGCGGCATCGATGCCGGCTCGGTGTGCCAGTTTCAGCGCGAGCACCTCGCCGCGCGTTACGCTGCGTGTGTCCAGCACGCTGGGAAATTTGCCAATTGCGAGCGTGCCGTCCTCATCGAGGATCGTACATTTGGGACGCATGCCGCCAAGCGACGTGCCTTTGCCGCGCAGATAGCGCAGGTCATCTGCGGTCTCCAGGCCGCGTTCGACTGCGCGGCTGGCGTGATAGATTCGCTCCAGTTCGATCAGCGGCGGCGTACTGCGCCGTCCTTCCCCGACCGTACGGTGATAGTGGTTCTCGTCGTCGCGCAAGCGCAGCGCGCCAACGCGGCTGAAGTCGTCCACAGCAAGCAGATAGTCCATTTCAGTCAGTGCCGAAAGACGGGGATCTTCGCGCCTGCGCTTGGCATGGTCGCGTGCGATGACGCGTCGGCCCCAGGCATCGGGCGCAGTATCGGCGATGGCGCCATGGAATACCGAATCATGCGGCGAGCGAGCGCGGCGGTACTGATAGTCCGGACGCAGATCTAAATCGGCCGAGACATTGAAGCGCTCCGGGTCGTGCAACCAGCCTTGGTCATAGGCGAAGGCGCTGTTCTGTCGCTGTCCGTGGCGGGTATAGACCAACGTGCCGAGCTTGAGGCCCGCTTGGCCGAGACAGACTTCTACTTCGCGACGTGAGGTAACGGCGCTCATCGCGCTCCCGTGACGTTCGTCTTGCGTCGTACCCGCTTGGGTAACTGCTCATCCATCAATGACAGGCCCACATCGTCACGCGCCGTATCCAGCAGATTGGTTAGCGCAGGCAGTTCACCCAGAACTTGGAGGGCCCGGGCAAGAAAGTGCAGTGGCACCCTGGGGTCGCCTTTCTCCATGCGGCGCACTGTCGACAGCGACGCCTCCATGCGCTCGGCCAAGGAGGCTTGGGAAATGTGTCGCCGGCGCCGGGCCAACGACAGATCGTGGCCCAGCTTCGCAATCGCACGAGCGATGGGCGGGGAGAGCGGGGGCTGCATGTTAAAGACTCTCATGGAGATGCTAAGAAGCGATTGTAGCTCCCATGGGAACGATTATGGATTCAAGCGTTCCTAAGGTCAATAAGCGCTCTATACGGGGCGCTAAAACCGGAAAAGTGTTCCTATCGGAGCTATTAAGGGCTGCTATCCTCGACCGGAAAGGTGGCGCAACAGGTTTCGCTGTGGCCCAAGCGCGAGGATCAGGGCTGCAGGTGGACGGCCTTTGGATTCTGGCAATCGGAGAAGAAGGGCGGGCTCGACTCTCCAAGCTGCATCCTCCTGCTGGAGTGCCGAATGTTAAATTCCGTTCCGATCTTGGACCCGCGCGGCTTGGAGTGACAGAGTTTGCGCGCGCTGGCACATGCGGACTGGAGCGCGCCTCAAAGTGCGAGGCCCATCGCACGCTTCTGGGCCAACGCCAGCATCACGCGCGTGCGTTTCGCACGTTGCGTGCATGGCTTCGTTGGGCGTTACATTGGCTGGTCATAGTAGGCTTTGAGCCATCGATCGGCTTCCCCAGCTGTAAAGTCTTGGTAAGCCTCAGCAAGCGTCGACTGCCCATGCAAGAGCGCGATGAGGCTGGCGACATACCGAACCAGATCTTCGCTCCATGTACTCGCAGGCATGGAGAGCGCGAGGATGGGCAGCTCCCGAAGCGAAGCTTCATACGTGGGTAATACCTCGGGAGGAGGCAACATTGCTATCCAGCCCAACGCCGACGCTGTGCCACGGTCAAAGTGCGCAGCGATTTGGCCGCCGGTACCAGCGGATCGTTATAAGTGCGCGGCACGGGGGAACTGAACGCTCAAAGCGTAGCAGGATGCTTTCCTTTATGCCGAGCGCGAACAACTCCAACTACACCTGCACCGACCATTCCTTCAAGCACGGCGACAACGAACAGCGCTGACGCCATGCCCGTATTGCCGGTGACTAGGCAAATGACTCCGGCGCACAGAGCTAGTCCGACGGCGACGCCCAATACTTTCCAGGTAAAGACTCGGTTCATGACGGCCTCTTGTTGCTCGCTCTGCACTTGTAACGTCCACTACAACGCGTGCGTCTTCGCACATCGCGTTGATAGCATTGTTGGGCTCCTACTGGTCTGCTGTGAACAGAACATAGCGTTCCTCTGCCGCCGCTCTGGTGAAGAGCTCTCGGACATTCTTGAACCACTCCCAGGTATATCCAAAATCTTCTTCCGACAAGTCGAAGTCATAGTCGGCGGCGTCGATGGCGAAGTAGCGACTGCGGAACTGTGCCTCGTCGATGGCTGCAAGAGCGCCGGCTATTTCTCGAACCTGCTCCGGCGACTTTAGGCTCATGATGTAGTCGCTGTCGGTGTAGAGCAGTTCGCCGCCAAGAACGGTGTGATTGAGCGGATACGCTCCTCCGTTCCAAGATAGCTTTCCATCCGAGAGTGCCCTGTGCATCGCATCCCACGCTTTGTCGCTCTCGGCGAAAAATTGCGGAGATTTCTCGAAATAGGACTCTTCAATCTCCTCCTTGAGATGATTCAAACGCTCCTGTTCATCGGCAATGGACTTTAGCCGCTGCACATCGTCAGCCGAGATGGCGAAGTGAACCCCGAGGCATCCCATGATTCTGTTATCTCCTAAGCGAAACGTCCCGCGTGAGCCCAGGTAAGGCATCAGCCCCAAGTGCTGGCACCCTGATCGAATCCATCACGATATGGACTTCCAACACAGAACCGATGTCCACTTGGAGCTTGCATTACCACCCAGCCATCCTTGCGGGATACGACTGTTGCGCCAAATCGCTCAAGACGCGCAACTTCCGAGTCTATCGAATCCGTCTCAATGTCAAGATGTGCCCTCGATTGATGGTCAACCCGCTGAATAATGACCTGTACATCGCCAGGCGGAGTTACGAGCTTGATAAACCCACTGCTCGCATCGTGATCTTCCGGCAGCGGGTAACCCAGTGCAGAACTCCAAAATTGTGCCGCCGACAACAAGTCGTCGGTTTGGCAGTCGATAGTGATGTTGCCGAGCCTGCTCTTGTGCATGATTACTGTTTACTCCATCTGATCTCGATCGCTTTGTTAGGCATCATCACCGCACACCCAACGCCGCCGTTAACCCGGAGTGCGCGCTTTCGCGCGCGATCTGGTTGAACGGCTTGTTGGGCTGGTCTTGTGCTGTTTGAACTCGCTCGCGCGCTTCGCTAGCGAACGAATCTTCTTGAGACTTCGGCGTAGCTCACCCCACATGATTTCCACGCCGTCTTCGATCTCGTCGTAAACCGGAAGTAGTTCCACGACACCTTCGAACACCCACTGCACCTCGACTGCGTCCGGGCCGCCTTTGTATGGGCGCGTGCTCTTGCCGATTCTGGTGATCTTGCGATGTGCTTCGCTCAAGCTTTTAGCCTTGACGAGTACGGTATTTTCCCACGTCAAGAATCGACGTGTCGGATCCTCGTTTCCTTTGTCCCCCAACTCGACAAACCGAAGCTGATACGTTCCGACATACCAATCGACCGGAGACACGTCTCTCATTACGATTTCATCTCTGATGCCCAACGCCGCGAATGAGCCGCCAAAGGCGCTTCGCCTTTGCGAGTCGGGCACGCGCGGCACGCGGACTCGATTCCCTTGTTATGCATGTGCCAGCTTCGTTCTCGGATGTACGGCATGACGAAAAGCGTAGATCAGTATCCCGATACCTCCAGTAAACGCCATTACCAACAACCAAGTAAGTTTGGAGTTGGGATTGGGAAACTCCCGCTTGTAGAGGTCACGAAGGAGAAGGACGATCGCCGCAATACTGAGAAGCAGCGTAAGTGCAAGTGCTGATCGCGGTGCACTGGATGGACGAGGCGGCTCCGAACTCAGGCCAAACACACCAAGCGCGATGACCACGCATTGAGCCACCAGCGCACTGAAGACTATTGCCTTCTCTAGTCGGTTCATTATTCTTTCACCGCATAACTCTTATATAGACCGCCGAAGTGCGGCACTCCCCACCGCGCCGCATTTCTGCACGCCGCAAAAGTGCGGTGTATCCCCGAATCAGCCCAGCTCTGCCTATCGCTTTCGTCCGATCTCTGGCACTTATCGCGCATTTCACGCAGAAATTCGACCGCAGCCGGCGCCGGCCGGCGATCAAGATAGTGCCGTATCGCTGGCAGCGTCAATCTAACAGGTCATCGGAACGAGCAAGGGGGCTCTTATGTCGACTGACTCGCCGGACCTCCGGTCGGAGGCTGTGTGCCGGCTATCTTCGTTTTCGATCTATGAAGCTTTGCACGCGCTCGGAGGTTTCGGCCGAAGCTTGCAGCACCGTCAGGGCCTCGACGGAGTAATCGAACTCGGCGCGGTCGATGCCGCGATTGATCAAGCCCTTGCCGACGGCGAGGGCGAGGGAAGGGTTCGACGCAACTCTGTGCGCTAGCTCCAGAGCCGTTGGCAGCAACTGTTCATGGGGCACGACCCGCTGAACCAGACCGGCTTGCAGCGCCTGCTGCGCATCGAGCCGTTCGCCGGACATCACCATCAACTTCGTCATCTGCCGCCCAATGACATGCGGACCCCGTAGCACTCCGTAGCCCGGCACCAGTCCGAGCGCGGCTTCAGGCATGCCGAACACGGCGTGGTCCGATGCAAGCACAACGTCACACGCGAGCGTCAACTCACAGCCGCCGCCGAGAGCCAAACCGTTGACGGCCGCGATCACCGGCAGCGGACACGTTTCGAGCGCGGCGAAGCCGTTCATCGCATCGATCTGATAGGCGCGCTTGCTCTCGAGCGTGGTCAGCGTCGCGAAGCCCGCGATGTCACCGCCGGCGCAGAATGCTTTGTCACCAGCACCGGTGAGCACGATGGCACGCGTGCGTTGGTCGACGCACAGCTCATCGAGTACGCGGCGCAAGTCGCCCCAGAAGGCGGCCGTCAGCGCATTGTGTTTTTCGACGCGATCGATCTGCAGCAGCGTGACCGCATCGTGCGCAACGATCTTGATCTGACCGACGCTGCGTTCGGCGGAGTTTTCTGTGGTCATGAATGTTCCAGGAACGACAGCACCGCGGCGCTGAAGGCATCGTTGCGATCACCCGCAACCATGTGTCCAGCGCCCGCAACGTCGACGTATTTCGCGCTGGGAATCAGTCCAAGGAAGTGGCGAACGTTCTCCGGCGTCACCAGCTCGCTGCGTTGACCTCGAACCAGCAAGGTTGGAACCCGCACGTTCCGGGCCGCCGTCTCGTAGCGTTGCAACTGCAGCTGTGGGCTGGCGTGGAGTTTGTCAAACAGTCTCGGATCCCAATGCCAGTAGTAGCGTCCGTCCTCGCGCAAGCGAAGATTCCGCTGCAGTCCCGCAGTGCTGGCGGGGCGCGGTCGATGTGGCAGATAGGCGGCGACGGCATCGGCTGCTTCATCCACGCTGGCAAATCCATGCGGATAACCTTGCATGAAAGCGAAGATGCGCTGTTCGCCCGCCGGATCGACCATCGGGGTGACATCGACGAGCACCAGTTGACGCGCGATTGGCTCGGGCGTTTCGCCAATGGTTAGCAATGCGAGGAAGCCGCCGAGCGAGGCGCCGACGATTGCGGGCTTGCCTGGAATCTGGCGCAGCACCGAGCGGAGATCCTCGACTTGCAAGTCGAGGGAATAGTCGCCTTGCGCATCCCAATCGCTGTCGCCGTGACCGCGCAGGTCCAGCGACACAACGTAGAATCCGGCCGCGACGAGTGCGCGGGCGGTGGAACCCCACGCATGTCGGGTCTGACCGCCGCCATGAAGTAACACGACGGCGCGCGCGCCCGGATCGCCGCCGACATCGGCGGTCATCTGCAAACCATGTCCCTGAAACTGCTGTGTGATCACGTGCGCAAGGGCCGGAAGAATTCGCGGAGGTCGGCGACCAGGGCTTCGGGCTCTTCCCAGGCGGGAAAGTGACCGCCGGTGTCCATAACCGTCCAACGATGAATGTTGTAGGTGCGCTCAGCAAGCGAGCGGGGCGCATGAATCGAACCCGCAGGAAATCGAGCATGCCCGGTCGGCACGTCGACCCGCGCACCCTTGGGCAGCGCCGTATGGCCCTGACGCAAGGAGTGGTACAAGCCGAAGGAGCCGTTGATGCAGTCGGTCAACCAGTACCAGGTGATGTTGTCGAGCAGACTGTCGCGGTCGAAGCGTCGCTCGACGTTGCCGTCACAGTCGCTCCACTCACGAAATTTTTCCGTGAGCCACGCCGCCAATCCTACGGGCGAATCACTCAAGCCATACGCGAGCGTCTGCGGCCGCGTTCCTTGAATGATCGCGTAGCCTGCATCGTCACGATTCCAGCGTGCGATCTCGTTGGCGTATTCGCGCTCCTGATCGCTAAAAGGCTCAGAAGGGCGGGGCAGGATGAGCATCGTCAGATGAATCCCCGTCAGCAACTCGGCGTGAGCGTGTGCAAGTCGAGTCGCGACATGTGCGCCCCAGTCACCGCCGTGCGTACCAAAGCAAGAATAGCCGAGCACTCGGTGCATCAACGTCGCCATGATGTCTGCGATGGCGGCGAGATCGCAGCGAGGCTGACCGGGACGGAATGACAATCCATAGCCCGGCAGGGACGGAATGACGACGCTGAAAGCGTCGCGAGCATCGCCGCCAAAGCGAGCCGGATCGGTCAGCATGGGCGCGATGCGTGTGAATTCCAGAATGGAGCCGGGCCAGCCATGTAGCAGCAGCAACGGCATGGGCGCCGGGCCGACTCCCTGCTCATGGATGTAGTGCACATCGATGCCGGCGAGCGGCACGCTGAAATGATGCAGCTGGTTCAATGCTCGTTCGCGATTGCGCCAGTCGTAGCCGTCGCGCCAGTAGTCGACCAGCGATTTCAGGTAACCGAGGTCGGTGCCTTGCCGCCAGCCGTCCGCAGCCTCGGGCTGGTCGGGCCAGCGCGTGCCCGCCAGCCGCGCGAGCAGATCGCTCAGCGCCTGGTCGGCAAAGTGAATGGTTACCGGCTGTGGCATGCAGCAACCATGCCCCAGCCCCGGGTCGCTGTTGCCTATCGAAAGATAGAAGACCGCGACGCTGTCGGACGGCAGTGTCGGCACATCGGGACAGCAGGATCGTTGCATTGAGCTCCGTGACCCCATCCGACAGCATTGCTGACAGCGCCGTCAGCTCGCGTACTCCGGCGCACGCCCAAAGCGGCAACTACGCGTGGTATGTGCTGTTCCTGCTCACGTTCGCGTACACCGTCGCATTCATCGACCGGCAGGTGCTCAACCTGTTGGTGGAGGACATCAAGCGCGACCTGCTGTTGACCGACACGCAGCTGAGCCTGTTGCAGGGTATCGCCTTCATGGGCTCGTACATCGTGTTCTCGCCGCTGTTCGGCCGCTGGGCCGATGTCGCCAATCGCCGCAACATCCTGGTTGCAGGGATCGCAACGTGGAGCGTGTTCTCGGCGGCTTGCGGTCTGGCGGAGAACTACTGGCAATTGTTCCTGGCGCGTGTGGCGGTCGGTGCAGCTGAAGCCTCGCTCGCGCCAGCCGCGTGGTCGTTGATCGCGGACTACTTCAATCGCGAGCGGCTGCCGCGAGCCATGAGTATCTATTTGATGGGACCGTACATCGGTGGCGGCCTGGCCATGATTGCCGGCGGCATGGTCATCGGTTCCATGAGTGGATTGGTCGAAACGCTGCCGATGCTCGCGGGCATGGAGCCGTGGCAGCTGACCTTCGTGATTATCGGGATGCCGGGCGTGATCCTGGCGCTGGTGTTGCTGACGATACGTGAGCCGGAGCGAGGCACGCAGAATGCGGCGGGCTCGCAGGATCGCAAGTTCTCGATTCGGGAAGTGATGACGTTCCTGTGGCAGGGGCGTGCGTTCTACGTTCGCTTCTATCTGGGCATGGCGTTGATCGTGATCGTCCTGTACGCGTTGCCGGCGTGGATACCGGCATTCCTGATGCGTGCGCACGGAGCGAATCCGACCACGGTGGGGCTGCAATACGGCGTGCTCGTGTTGATCATGGGGTCTGCCGGCGTGCTCAGCGGTCCGTTCGTGGATCGCTGGCTGGCGCGACGAGGTCACACCGACAGCTCGATTCGTACTGCCGCCATCGCCAGCATCGCGCTGACGGTGTTCACCGCGGTGTTGCCTCTGATGCCGGGCTTTTACGGTGCGCTCGTGGCGGCGGCTGGCGGCACGTTCTTTTATAGCCTGCCGCAAGCGATGTCGGCGGCGGCGCTGCAACTCGCCACGCCCAATCGCATGCGAGGCATCGTCGCTTCGTTGTATTTGTTCGTGCTGTCCGTCATCGGGCTCGGTGCGGCGCCAACGGTCGTCGCGCTCGTCACCGATCGCGTGTTCGGCGATGCCTCCAAAGTCGGTGTGTCGCTCGCTGTCGTCTGCGCGACCAGCGCTGCGGGCGCAGCGCTACTGCTGTTCTCGTCGCTGCCGCACTATCGACGCGCGCTGGAGCACAGCCGGGAGGTCGCGTGAGTATCGAATCTATCCTGGCCTATCTTTGGGTAGGTTTGCTCACGCACGTCAGCGCCTAGTTTGATTGCCGAACGATTCCAGATAACCACAGACCGAGGTGAGGGGGATGAGACATTACAAGAAGCGAATCAGCGCCGCCGCCCTGCAGTTTGCGACGCTTGGTTTTGCTGCTTCCGTCGTGCCGGTGTCGCAGACGCATGCTCAGAATAACGGCGAATCCGTCAATACGACCTCGGCACTGCTGGAAACCGTGATGGTGAGCGCGCGCAAGCGTGCAACCAACGAAGCGGCCGAAGACACGCCGATCGCCATTTCCGCGTTCGGCGCGCAACAGCTGGATGCGGTGTTCGCGGACACGCTCGATGACATCGGCAAGCTCGCGCCGAGTGTGGGCCTGAAACCTACCAGCCAGGTGGGCGGACAGAACTTCACGATTCGCGGCATGGGCGTCTCGGGCACGACGCCGTCGGACGAGCCCGCGGTCGGCATCGTGCAGGACGGCGTTTACTGGGGCTCGAACTATGGCGCGATGCTCGACACGTTCGACGTGGAATCCATCGAAATTCTGCGCGGCCCGCAGGGAACATTGTTCGGCCGCAACGTCACGGGCGGCGCGGTACTGGTGCGCTCAGCGCGGCCCACGGGAGACTTCGGATTCGCGGCGCAGACCGTCGTTGGCAACTACGGCCGCTTCGACCTGTCGGGCAAGATCGAAGCTCCGCTGATCCAGGACAAGCTCGCGGTCAAGCTGTCGGTGCTGGATCGCAATCTGGACGGCTACTATCACAATCTCGCCACCGGCAAGGACTTCGGCGAGAACGACTCGAGGCTGGTGCGCGGCACGCTGCTCGCGACGCCCACCGACAACTTCGAAGCTTCGCTGATCCTGGAACACTACAAGCAGGATGGCGATTCCACCGCGGCGGTCGGCTGGGAGACGCCGGGCAACGGTCCGTACAACGATGGCTTCCGTCAGCCGCGCGACTGGTGGAGCGTGCAGCTGGACAATCCCGGCTACTCCAAGATCGAAGTCAACATGGGCGTGCTGGAGCTGAACTGGGAAGTGCTGGCCGGCAAGTTCACGTCGATCACCGGCTATCGCGACGTTGCCGTGGACAACACCACCGATTTCGACGGCTCGCAGTTCAGCTACTTCAATCAGTCCATCCTGTTCGATCAGCACCAGTTCAGTCAGGAGCTGCTGTATTCCTCCGACTATGACGGTCGCGTGAATTTCACGGCCGGCCTGTACTACTTCACGCAGGAATATACGCATACCGAAGGCCGCGATCTGAATCGCCACGCGACGCTGACTTTGACGCGCGCGAATCTGGATCAAAAATCCTATGCGGCGTTCGGCGAAGCCGATATCAAGCTCGCGGATCGCTGGACCTTGACGCTCGGCGGCCGCTACACCGAAGAGACCAAGCAAGCCAAGAGCGTACCGTTCACGCCGACCGCGACCGTGTGCGCTGACGGTTCGATCTACGGCTTCGACGATTGTGTGTTCCCGTATGGGCCGAGCGACGAACATACCTGGACCGACTTCTCGCCGAAGGTCGTGCTCGGCTTCAAGCCAATCGACGGACATATGATGTATGCGAGCGCGACTCGGGGCTTCCGTAGCGGCGGCTACAGTCTGCGCGGCAATCCCATCTTCGAGCCGTTCGACGCCGAAGAGGTGACTGCGTTCGAGGTGGGCTACAAAGGCGGGCTGATGGGCGGCCTGGTGCGCTTGAACGCTTCCGCCTATGTCAACAAGTACAAAGATCTGCAGCGCACGGTGTTGGGTGTCGATCCGGTGTTCGGCGTGGTGCAGTCGACGTTCAACGTCGCCGACGCCACCATTCAAGGCATCGAGCTCGATGTGGTGGCGCAAGTCACCGATCATCTCGTGCTGACCGCGGGTTATGGCTATACCGACGCCAGTTACGACACTGCCGTCGCGGGTTTCGACACCAATCTGGCCTTCGTGCGCGTGCCAGAGAACACCGCGGCTGCGAGCGCCACCTACAGCTTCAATCTGGAGCAGCTCGGCACGCTGTCGTTGCGCGGTGGCGTGACCTACACCGACAAGGAATATTTCAACGACGCCAACACCGTCTCCGGCCCGGCGTACACGCTGGTGGATGCCAGTGTCGATTACGAGACACTGAATCGGAAGTGGAAGGTGTCGGTGTTCGGTAAGAATCTCACCAAGGAAGAATATTCCATCTGGGGGTCCACGCTGGGCGCGCTCGGCGCCAATCGATTCATCGGCGCGCCACTCACCTGGGGCGTGCGCATCGGCTACGACTTCTGACGGACACTATGACTGACGCGTACATTTTCGATCACGCCCGGACGCCTCGCGGCAAAGGGCGGCCCGATGGCTCGCTGCACGAAATCACTTCCGTGCAGCTGGCCGCACAGGTGCTACGAGGCTTGGCCGAGCGCAACCAGCTCGACACCGCCTTGATAGATGATGTCGTGCTCGGTTGCGCGCAGCCGGTCGGCGAGCAGGGTGGCAACATCGGCAGGGCGGCGGTGCTGGCAGCAGAGTATGCGCAGAGCGTCGCCGGCCAACAGGTGCATCGATTCTGTGCCTCCGCGTTGGAAGCGGTGAACGCAGCAGCCGCGCAAGTGATGACGGGCGCAGCCGACGCCGCCATCGGCGGTGGCGTCGAATCGATGTCGCGCACCGTGATGGGTGCCGACAGCGGCGCCTGGTCCGCTGATCCCTGGTTTGCTTATCACAACTACTTCGCGCCTCAAGGTATCGGCGCCGACGTGATCGCCACGCTCGATGGATTTACGCGCGAGGACGTGGATGACTACGCCGTGGAGAGTCAGCGCCGCGCGGCGACGGCTTGGCAGCAAGGACGGTTTCACAAGGCCATCGTTCCGGTCCGCGACCTCATTGGCGAAGTCTTGCTCGATCACGACGAGCACATGCGGCCCGATACGACTCGCGAGGCGCTCGCCAAGCTCAAGCCGTCTTTCGTAGGGCTGGGGCAGATGGGCTTCGATGCCGTGGCCATGCAGAAGTACCCGCAGATCGAAGCTGTGCGGCACGTTCATCACGGCGGTAACTCCAGCGGCATCGTCGATGGTGCCGGGGCGGTGCTGGTTGGAAACAAAGGGTTCGGCGAGCGCACCGGTTTGAAACCGCGCGCGCGTATCAAAGCATTCACGTCCATCGGCAGCGAGCCGACCATCATGCTCACTGCACCCGCGGCGGTTACGCACAAGCTGCTCAAGCGTTGCGGCATGTCGCTGAAGGACATCGATCTGTTCGAGATCAATGAGGCATTTGCCGCGGTGGTGCTGCGTTATATGCGGGCGCTGGATCTCGATCCGCAGCAAGTGAATGTCAACGGTGGCGCGATCGCGATGGGTCATCCGCTCGGGGCCACGGGCGCGATCATCCTCGGCATCGTGCTGGATGAACTGGAGCGGCGGGATCTGAATACCGCTTTGATAACGCTGTGCGCGGGTAATGGGCTGGGCACCGCCACCATTATCGAAAGGGTTTGACCGGATGAAGACGTTACGGCTGGATGTGGATGCCGATGGCATCGCGCTGATTACTTTGGATGCTGCCGACAAGCCGATGAACGTGGTGTCGCCACAGTTCATCGACGACATGATTGCCGCGATCGAGCGCGTTGCCGGCGACGCGGCCATCAAAGGCGCGATCATCACCTCCGGCAAGCCGGCATTCATGGCCGGCGCGGATCTCAAATACATTCTGGGGATCGCGGGCGGCGGGTTGACGCTGAAGCAGGCGTACGCGTTCAGTCAGAAGCCCTCGGTGCAAATGCATCGGCGCATGGAGACCTGCGGCAAGCCGTTTGTCGCTGCGATCAATGGGCTCGCATTGGGCGGTGGCTATGAGCTGGCGCTGGCGTGTCATCACCGAGTGATCGTCGACGATCCCAAAGCAGTCGTGGGATTGCCCGAAGTCACCGTGGGTCTGTTGCCTGGCTCGGGTGGCACGCAACGACTCGCTCGCATGGTGGGCGTCGAGAAGGCGGCGGCGCTGTTGCTCGACGGTCGTCAGGTGCCACCGGGCGAAGCATTGCAGCTCGGCATGGTGGATCAGGTCGTGCCAGCTGCCCAGTTGCTGAGCGCCGCTCGCGAGTGGTTGTTGAAATCGCCAAACGCCGTGCGTGCCTGGGATGTCAAAGGGTATCGCGGCAGCAGTGGTCTGCTGAATCCCACGATCGTCAAAGTGATGAGTGAGCGGCCGGCGCAATTGGCCGCCAGCACTCGTCGCAACTATCCGGCGCCGATTGCCATTCTGGATTGTTTGTTTCAGGGCACGCTGTTGCCGTTCGACAAGGCGCTGCAAGTGGAGTCCAAGCACTTCGCCCGCTTGCTCTGCGATCCCGTAGCAAGAAATCTGATTCGCACCAGCTTCGTAAATCGGGGTGAAGCGACCAAGCTGGCGCGTCGTCCGCAGGACATCGCGAAGTCGAAGGTCACGCGAGTCGGCGTGCTTGGGGCCGGTATGATGGGCTCCGGAATCGCTTACGTCTCGGCGCTGGCCGGCATCGATGTGGTGTTGCTGGATAGCACGCAGGAGCAAGCGGAGAAGGGCAAGCAATACTCGGTGAAGTTGCTCGCCAAAGCGGTGGAGCGGGGCAAGCAAACGAAGGAAGCTGCCGATACCATCCTCGCGCGCATCAACCCCACCACGGAGTACGCTGCGCTCGCAGGTTGCGAGCTAGTGGTCGAAGCCGTCTTCGAGGACGTTGCTATCAAGGCGGAGGTGACCAAGCACGCTGAAGCTATGTTGCCTCCCTCGGCGATTTTTGCGAGCAACACATCGACCCTACCCATTACCAAACTGGCCGAAGCGTCGTCGCGCCCGGCGCAGTTCATCGGCTTGCATTTCTTCTCCCCGGTCGACCGGATGCCGCTGGTCGAAGTCATCATGGGCAAGAGCACCAGCCAGGAAACTCTGGCAAAGTCGCTGGATTTCATTGCGCAGCTGCGCATGACACCCATCGTGGTCAACGACTCTCGCGGCTTCTACACCAGCCGGGTGTTCCAGACCTTCATCCATGAAGGCATGCGAATGCTGGAAGAGGGGATCGAGCCGGCACGCATTGAGAACGCAGCCATTGCAGCTGGCTTTCCCGTCGGTCCACTGGCACTGCTCGACGAGGTGACGATCGAGTTGCCGTGGAAGATCGTGCAGGAGGCGGAAGCGGCGCTCGGTGCCAACTACGTGCGGCCGTGCGCTTACGACGTCATGCGTCGCATGCTGTACGAGATCAAGCGGCCCGGTCGTCGCTCGGGTGGCGGCTTTTATGAGTATCCGGCCGCTGCGCCCAAGCATTTGTGGCCGGGCTTGTCGGCCGCATTCCCGCCGGCGCGCCGGCAACCGGAAATCGACGAGGTTCGCGATCGCCTGCTCTACGTCCAGGCCATCGAGACGGCGCGCTGTTTGGAAGAGGGCGTCCTGACCCATCCGGCCGACGCGGATATTGGCGCGTTGCTGGGCTGGGGATTCCCGGCGTGGACTGGCGGGCCGCTATCGTTCATCGAAACGGTGGGACTCGAGAAGTTTGTCGAGAACGCGGAGCGCATGGCTGCGAAGTACGGCAAGCGATTCGCGCCATCCGACTGGCTCCGCGCTCGGGCCGAACAGGGCGAGAATTTCTACCAAGCGGCCGTGCCGCGCACGGCTGCGGCCTGAGCAATGCGTCGACTGATCTTCGATGCGGATCACGACGCGTTTCGCGCCACCGTCCGCCGCTTCTTTCGCAACGAGATCGGGCCGCACGCTGCGCGCTGGCGCGAGCAAGGGCATGTCGATCGCTGGGCGTACACCAAGGCCGGCGAGCAAGGCTATCTGCTGATGTGGGCCGACGAGCGCTATGGCGGTGCCGGTGTCGATGACTTCCGCTACGAGCAGATCGTGTATGAGGAAAACATCCGGCACGGCGAGCCGGGGTTCTATATCAATCTGCATTCGGGCCTGGTGGCGCCGTATCTCGGTGAGCTCGGCGACGAGGAGCAGAAGCAGCGCTGGCTGCCGAAGTGCGCGAGCGGTGAGCACATTCTCGCCGTTGCGATGACCGAGCCGGGTTCCGGCAGCGATCTTGCAGGAATGAAATCCACCGCGGTCGATCGGGGCGATCACTGGCTGCTGAATGGCTCGAAGACCTATATCTCGAATGGCCAGCTCGCCGATCTGATCGTGGTGGCGGCGCGTACCGTGCCCGAGCAGCGTTACGGCATCGGCTTGTTCGTGGTCGAAGCCGACATGCCGGGTTTCAGGCGCGGCAATCGGCTCCACAAGATGGGCTTGCACGCGCAGGACACGTCCGAGCTGTTCTTCGACAACGTTGTGGTTCCCAAGCGCAATGTGCTCGGCGACGCCACGCAAGGCTTCTCTTACCTGCAGCGCTTTCTGGTCGGCGAGCGGTTGATCGCCGCGATCGATTCGATGGCAGCGGCGCAGACGGCGTTCGATATCACGCTCGAATTCATTCAGAACCGCCGTGCCTTCGGCCGGCCCGTCGGCACGTTTCAGAACAGTCGCTTCGTGATGGCGGGGCTGCGCGCCGAGATCGATTCCGCACAGACCTTCGTCGATCAATGCGTGCTCGAATTCAATGCGGATCGGCTCACAGCGGACGAGGTTGCTGGCGCAAAGCTGGTTGCCTCCGATGTTGAGGGACGCGTCGTCGATGCTTGTGTGCAGCTGCACGGCGGGGCCGGCTATATGGACGAATATCGCATCAGTCGCCTGTACACCGAGGCGCGCGTGTCGCGAATCTTCGCCGGCAGCTCGGAGATCATGAAGGAAATCATTGGCCGCAATCTCGGGCTGGACGAGCGCAAGCTGAAGTGAGCCGTTAGCCCAACTCGCCGCGTTCGGTGTACCTTACCGTGAATCATTTACTGTAAGGGCTAGAGCAGCGATGCGGACCTTCGATCGTCGATCGTTTTTGCAGCAGGCAGGGTTCGCAACGGCGGCACTTGGAATGGGTGCCACACCGTGGCGTGTCTTGGCGGACGCACGCACTACACCGGAGGCGGCGGGGGTATCGTCACAGGCGATTCGCGCCTTCCTGGCGGCGGTCGCTGGCTCGACGCATGAGATGCACAGTCTCATGATCATGCGGCATGGCCAGCCGATCGTGCAGGGATGGTGGCGACCCTATCGCGCCGACACTCCGCAAAGTCTGTATTCCCTGAGCAAGAGCTTCACCTCGACCGCGGTGGGATTGGCGGTGACCGAAGGCAAGCTCAAGGTGACCGATCGAGTCGTCGATTTTTTCCCCGAACGCAAGCCGAGCAGCGTCAGTGACAACTTGAATGCGCTGCGCGTTCAACACCTGTTGACCATGGCGGTGGGGCATGCGAAAGACCCGACGGCGGCCATCACTCGCGAAGAGGATTGGGTAAGAGCGTTTCTCGCGTTCCCCATCGAAAATGCACCGGGCAGTGCATTCGTCTACAACAGCGGCGCAACGTACATGTTGTCGGCCATCTTGCAGAAAGTCACCGGCGAAAAGCTGATCGATTACTTGCGTCCGCGTCTGTTCGACCCGCTGCAGGTGAGCGGGATGCGATGGGCGACGTGTCCGCGCGGCATCGACACAGGCGGCTGGGGATTGAGTGCAACCACCGAGACGCTCGCAAAGTTCGGCCAACTGTATTTGCAGCAGGGGCAGTGGAACGGCAAACAGCTGGTGCCGCGAGCTTGGGTGCAGGAGGCGACGACTGCCAAGATCCAGCAGCCCGCGACCACACCTGGCACCGATCTCGCGCAGCTGAAACAGAGCAGCGATTGGCACCAAGGCTACGCCTATCAGTTCTGGCGCTGCCGGCACGATGCATTCCGCGGCGACGGTGCTTTCGGTCAGTACTGCATCGTGTTGCCGAAGCAGGATGCAGTGATCGCAATCACCAGCGCCACCCCGAATATGCAGGCGCTCTTGAATCTGGTCTGGGAGCATCTGTTACCTGGGCTGCAAGACAAGCCGCTCTCGGCGGATGCCTCCGCGAGCTCGCAATTGCAGGAGCAGCTTGCCGCGTTGACGTTGCCGTTGCCTTCGGGCTCTCCAACATCGCCGACGAGCGCGCGAATCAACGGCCGTACCTTCGAGCTGGAGTCGAACAGTCTCGGTGCGAAGAGCGTCGCGGTACGGTTCGCGGGCGACTCATGCAAGTTCGAGTTGACGACGGCTGCGGGCCGCTTCGACATCAATTGTGGGATTGGCCGCTGGGTGGACGGTGCGACGTCGATGCCGGGCACGCCGCCGGAAATCAGCGAGATGATCGGGCCGCCGGTGGGAGCGCAATCTGCGGCGAAGGTAGGCGCCGCCGGCGCGTGGACAGACCCGAACACTTTCCAGATGCAATGGCGCTTCTACGGCACGCCCCATCACGATGTCGTAACTTGCCGCTTCGATAACGATCGCGTCCAAGTCGAATTCAAGAACAGCATCACAGCGCTCGGCGGCACGCATCCCGAGACGCGGCCGGTGCTCAAGGGGCACGCCTTCGTCGCAAACGGGTGACAGCCGTCGTGAACGGCATGCATGAATGACAGCTTCCGCGCGACGTACATGCGCCATTCACGATTCCGTCGAATAAAAGCGGTCGGATCCGCGCGCCCTCGAAACTGCCCTTGATGCACGGACGTAGTACTCATAGGCAGTGGTGAGGGATACATTGTGAATTCGAAGGTAGTGCTGTCGGTGCTGGTAGGTTGTGGTTTGTTCGTATCCGCCGGTGCCGCGGAAGATCCCGCGAAGAGCCGCTTGTTGAAGCAATGCGAGTCGGCCACGGGCGAGGTGAAGGCCGAGTGCCAGGAAGTAGCGAAAGACATATTGAGAAAGGATGCGCCGACGCAGGAGCGCACTGACAAGTCTCAGGATGTCACGCATTCCAGCCCAGTCATGACCAGCCCGCAGGAAGCGAAGCGCGAGGCGAAGCAGAAGAAGCCCAAGCCCGCCCCGAAGCCGAAGTCAGTCCCGAAACGCAGCGAGTAGCTCGGTGAGGTGTGGCGCATAGTGGCGCCACTTCCCGACCGACTTTGAATAGATGGGCTGGCGAACCTGCCAACGGCTGGGGGTCTGCACAGCGCGTTCGTTGCGGTGGAAGTCGAGGCAGCGGTCATCCCAGGGCAGGTCGACGAATTCGAGCAGTCGGCGTGCCTGCGCTTCGACATTGCTCACCGTACCTTCGTACTGTACTTCGAGAATGGGCAGCGGCAATGCGCGCTGCCAGTGCGCCATCAATCGTTGGTATTCGGCATGGAAGAACGCGAGGTCGTGGAAGTCCGTCGCGTAACCCTGATCGGGATTGAAGTTCTCCAACCAGATCGAGAATGCATTGTCTCGCGCGTCGCGCTTGCAGTGGATGACGCGCGCGTTTGGAAACAAAAGCGCGGCAAAGGCGAGTTGGAAGAAGTTCAGCGGCGACTTGTCGCTGATGCGGGCGCAGCCCTTGGGCGCGCCGTTACGCAGTGCCTTCGAATATTGAGTGGCAAAGTCGAGGCTTTTCGATTCCGTCAGTTGCAGAGCTGCCTGCCACGGCGGCAACTCGGTGCCTTCCACGGTTCGCGCCGCTAGTCGCGCCAGATCCGGCAGTTCGCCGGCCCCGTGGATCTGGGGATGAGATGACAGGATCTGCTCGCACAAAGTCGTGCCCGATCGCGGCAATCCGACGATGAATATCGGTTGATCCGTGCCCGCGCCGAAACGCCGTCGCGTCGCGAAGAACTCAGCGTCGTAAGTCGCGATCAAACCATCGATCCGCGCTTGCAACCGCTCGCGATTCAACGGACCTGCCGCCCGGCGGCGCGCTTCGTTCGCTGTAATGCCCGCAGCAGCCGCTGCTGCGAACTCATTGCGACGATCGTGATATTTAGCGAGGCCATAACCGATCAGCGCCTTGGCTTCATCGGCAACGGATGCTTTGCTCAAGGTCGAGCGTGCGTATTCGAGCGCCTCGTCGGCGGCTGCTTCACGAATGAGCGCGAGATATTGACCGAGCGCTTGGGGATGATCGGGGCGCCGCTGCAAGACTTGTCGATAGCAGGCGAGGGCATTGTCCGCATCGCCGAGGTCTTCCAACGTGCGACCGAGGCCGAACCAGCCTTGCACCTGATCGGGATCGAGTCCGACGGCTTGCCGAAACAACGTCTCGGCCTTGTGCACATCGCCTCGTTGGGAGAGCTGTTCGGCCAGGTGGCTGCGGGCCGCGGCCAGCTGCGGATCGTGCTGAGCTGCACGCTCGAAACATTCGACGGCGTCTTCGAGCTGGCCGGCTTCGATCAGCAGATTGCCCAGATTCACATAGCTCTCAGCGCGCGTCGGCTCCAGTTGCAGCGCTGTTTTCAAAGCCGAGAACGCCGCTCGATGATCGCCCAGCTTCTTCAACGCCGTGCCGAGATTGTGCCAGCTGTCGGCGTGACCCTGGTCGGCCTTGATGGCCTCGGCAAACTGATTCACGGCCATCGGCAGCTCGCCGAACATCGCATAAACGCGCCCGAGATCGGACCAACTGCGCGGATCTGCCGGAGCGAGCTCGCATGCGCGTTTAGCGGAAGTCAGTGCCGGGATTCGTGCCCCGCGCATCGCCTGCAACTGCCCCAGATGACGATGAGCATCTGGGTCCGATGGAGCGGTAGCGAGATGTTGTTCGCAAACTCGAATCGCCGCAGTCAGCCCATCGCGATTCAGGGCTGACTGCAGCGAAGCGAGCATGTCGGTCGACACGATGACTAGCGGAATCCGAAGCTGCGACGAACCGTCAGCAGTGCCGCGGTCGGCGTGCCGAACTGTGCAATGGCGCCGGGGCGGTCCGCGCCTTCGACATAGCGCTCATCGAGCACGTTTCGGATCAGCAGCGCGAACTCCCAGTCAGGCAGTCCTTTGTAGAACAGGTTCAGATCGACGCGCTCATACCCGTCGAGCATGCCGCGAGAGAACGTGCTCAGACCGCGATCGTCGATGGCAAATACCGTGGCGCCGACGCCGAAGCCTTGCAGCGGTCCGGACTGCAATTCGTAGCTGGTGAACAAGCCCACTTGCCAGTCGGCCGCGCCGCCCGGTGTCGCGCCGAAGAACGGATCGCGCGGATCTGTGAAGCTCGAGTCGAGCTGATTGTAGGCCACGCTCAATTTCCAGCCGGGCAGGGGCTCGCCATTGATCTCCAGCTCGAAGCCTTCCGAACGTTGCAAGCCGCTCGGGATCGAGAAGAAAGTGCCCGGCGCGCCCTCCACCGAAATGCCAACATTGTCGCGGTCGATGCGATAGACCGCGGCGTTGATCGCGAGCCGCCGATCCAGCCACTCGGTCTTGATGCCGGCCTCATAGATCTTGCCAGTTTCCGGATCGAGGATCTGACCGTTTGCGTCCACGTCGAAGATGGTGGGCAGGAAGGACTTGCCATACATGCCGTACACCGCAACGTTGTCAGTGACGTCGTAGGTGAGACCGATGCGGCCGGTGACGGCGTCATCCTTCTTGCGCGACACCGTCGCAGTCGTGAGGGCGTTGTACTCGGCGTCTGCGTCGTCGTAACGCAAGCCGAGCAACACGGCGAGCCGTTCGATCGGACGCACTTGCGCCTGCAGATAGGCGCTGCTCGCCTTGTTCCGCGTGGTGTATTCGAAGCCAGGCGTAAGGGGCGCGTCCGGCAAAGCGGCGAACTCTCCGGTGTAGATGTTGGCGAAGCCGAGATAGGCGTAGGCGCCGCGGCGGTGATAGTCGTTGTCGCTGTATTCGATGCCACCGGCGATCTTCACCGGCATGCCGCCGAGTTCGAGATCGCCGGTGATCTGCAACTCGCCGGCCCAGATGTCGCGGTCGATGACGAAGTCATTGCGGACCAGCGCGGTGCTGCCGTTATCGAAGCCGTAAGCGTAACGATCCGCCTGGATTGGACTCTTGGTCTTGTTGGCGTTCAAGCGCAGCGTCGCGAACCATTGATCGCCGATCGCTTGTTCGAGCTGGACTTTGCCGGAGTAGATATCCCACTGGTTGTCCTTGCGCGTCGGCACGCCGAAGTACAGCGAGCGGCGCACGTTCGGCGCCTCATAGTAGCCATCGCCGACCGGCGCGAGCGGAAACCCGGTGTTGGGAATGAAGTCTTCGCGCTGATACAAACCTTCCAGCAGCAAACGCGTGGTGTCGGTGAGATCGAAATCGATGCTCGGCGCGAGCAGCGTTCGATTGGTCTCCACGCCATCCACGAACGAGCCTTCATCGCTGTACGCCGCGATCACGCGGCCGCGCACGCTTCCGGCCTCGTTGAGGGGACCGGTGAGATCGAGGTCGGCGCGATACGTATCGAACGATCCGAAACTCACTGCGACTTCGCCGCGGGCTTCGGCGAGCGGTTTCTTGCGAATGCGGTTGACGACGCCGCCGGCGCTGCCGCGACCGTAAGCCACCGAGCTCGGCCCTTTGATCACATCGATGCGCTCGTAGATCGCCATGTCGGGAATGGCGAAATACGTGGTGTTGATGAAGCCGTCTTCACGCACGTCGTGCACGGAATCGACTTCGATGCCGCGGATCGTGATGGAATTGAAGCCGAAGCCGGGGATGCCGCCGAACGGACCGGTGCCAGTGAACTGATTCACGCCTGCGGACATTTCGAGCGCCTGACCGAAGTCGATGACCTGGCGTGCACGCAGCGATTCTTGGGTGATGACTGAGACCGACTGCGGCGTTTCGCGCAATGTCAGTTCCAGTTTGCTCGAGCTGCTCTGGCGTTCAGCCTTGAGGCTTTCTTCTTCGGAATCGGCTTCGACTCGCACCGTCGCCATCTGCTGCGGCTTGTCCCGCCCTGGCGGAGGCGGGGTGGGGCGGGCTTCCGGCGTTTCGGTGGGCTCGGCGGCGCGCGCCTGCATGCATGCCGTGGCCATCGCAGCCGCTAGCAAAGTTTTTTTCCAAATCAAGGAGTTATCCCCAATGGATTTTTTCTTGGCTAGACCCCATCGGTCATGGCTGAGGGCCCAATGATAATCGTTTGCATTGCAGACGTGAACTATTCTCAAGCGGGAATCGTTCGCATTCAGGCTCGGATGGCGGTATAACGAGCGCTCCTTCCCGGGATGGTCGTCATGCTGAGCTCGTCCGCGATTCGCCGTTGGTATTGGGTGCACAAGTGGACCAGTCTGGTGTCCACGCTGTTTCTGCTGATGTTGTGCATCACCGGTCTGCCGCTGATTTTCTATCACGAGATCGATCATGCGGTCGGCAACGCGGTCGAGCCGCCGGAGCTGCCGGGCGTTACCAGCAGAATCAGTCTCGACGAAATCGTTTCAGCCGCGAGTGCCAAGCGGCCGCAGGATGTCGTGACATTCGTCTCGCGCGATCCCGACGAGCCGAACGCTTGGTTCGTATCCATGGCCGAGCAGCCGAACTCGCCCGAGGCTTCGGCGTTTTATATGTTCGATGCGCGCACCGGCGATTTCCTGCTCGACTACCCGTTGAACCAGGGCTTCATGAATTTCATGTTCCGCCTGCACTACGACATGTTCACGGGGCTACCGGGCACGCTGTTCCTTGGCTTGATGGGACTGCTGCTGGCCGCCTCGCTGGTGTCGGGCACCGTCGTCTACGGACCTTTCATGCGCAAGCTGCCGTTCGGCACGGTGCGCCACGGGCGGTCGTCGCGACTGAAGTGGCTCGATCTGCACAACCTGCTCGGTATCGCGACCTTGATCTGGTTGCTGACGGTGGGTGTGACCGGCGTCATCAACACCCTGGCGATTCCGATTCTCGGTCTGTGGCAACAGACCGAGATGAGTGAGATGACCGCGAAATACAGGAACGAGCCGGCGGTAGAGCACCTCAGCTCGGCCGACGATGCGGTCAAGCAGGCGCTCGCGACGGTGCCCGGCACCGAGCTGAGCTTCATGGCGTTTCCGGGCACGGCGTTCTCCAGTCCGCATCACTATGTCGCGTTCATGCATGGAGCGACGCCGCTCACATCCAAGTTGCTGACGCCGGTGCTGATCGATGCGAGCAACGGCGACGTCGTGGATAGTCGATCGCTGCCCTGGTACGTCAAGGCATTGCTGCTGTCGCAGCCGCTGCATTTCGGCGACTACGGCGGCATGGTGCTGAAGATTCTTTGGGCGCTGCTCGATGTGCTCGCGATCGTCGTGCTCGGCAGCGGCGTGTATCTATGGATCAAGAAACGCAACGTTCCCATTGAAGCGCGACTCGGTGCGCTCGCCGCCGAAGGAGCTACGCCATGAGCGCGAAAGCTCCCATCCGTGTGTGGACTGCACCCATCGTGCTGGGTGTACTGACCGCAGTGGGGCTGATTTCTGCGCTGGTTTCGGACTCAGCTGGCGACGTCCTTGCCTGGCTCACCGTCGGTGCGCCGGTTGCCGTCGTCTCGTGGTACTTGCCGCGGCGTCAAGGCTGAGGAGAGCCCGCGTTCACATCCGAGGACTCCCCTGAGACTTTGCCCGACGGGCTCCTAGGGGTTGACCGGTTGCACTCTGCAAGCGGTTGCGACCGCAGCCAGCCCAGTTGCACAATGCCGCGACATGGTCACTGCTGCCACTTCCTATTCAATCGCTGTGCGTTCCTACGGAACGCACAGCACTGTCGATACTCACGATTTCTCACAGCTCGTATTGCCACTGGCGGGTGAGCTGTCGATGGACATTGCGGGACGTCAGGCGATTGTCGATCGATCCATTGCCGCCTATGTCGAGGCGGGCTGCCGACACGATCAGGTGAGCGATAGCGACAATCGTTCGTTGATTCTGGATCTGCATCCCCGGGATCTCGATACGCGTACCGCCGATCGTCTGGCGTCGCGTCCGTTCCTTTCGCTGACGCCGGAAGCGAACAACCTGATCGACTACATGGGCGCGCAACTGGCGACAGAGCGCATGGCTTCTCACAAACTGCAGCTGTGGGTGCCGCTGCTGGTCGACGCGTTGCTGGGCGATGAGCCGCAATTGCCATCGCGATTGGCGAGCTTGCTCGCGGCGGTCGAGGCGGATCTCTCCAGGCCCTGGACCGTGGAGAACATGGCAGAGAAGGTGGGCGTCAGCGCCAGTCGGCTCCATGCGATTTTTCAAGAAACGCTCGGCAAATCGCCTCGCGTGTGGCTCACCGATATGCGCTTGGAACGAGTGTGCCGCCTGCTGACCAGCACGGATCTGCCGATCGCCGAGTTGGCCTTTCGCATGGGCTACGCGGATCAGAGTGCGCTGACTCGCGCCATGCGCAAGGCGACAGGACTGACGCCAGCTGCTTATCGACGCCAGGCAAGAGTCCGGGACTAAAACGCGAGAGTCTGGGCCAAGACCCGTGGCTGCCGTAGACATACCCTATGCGTGTCGCGGAGGCATGCATGCGGAATGATGGGCGGACAATTGCGGGCGTCGCATACGGCATCGGTGCGGGCGCGCTGTGGGGTTTGGTGTTCCTGGCGCCGGAGCTCGTGCCCGAGTTCGGCCCGTTGCAGCTGACCATCGGCCGCTATCTCTTCTACGGTCTGTTCTCCGCGTGCCTGATCGCGCCGATCTGGCACAAGCTCGTGCCACTGCTTGGCCGACGCGAGTGGATCGCATTGGGTTGGCTGGCGCTCACCGGCAACGTTCTCTACTACATCCTGCTGTCGAGCGCCGTTCGTCTCGGCGGAATCGCAATGACGTCTCTAGTCATTGGCTTTCTTCCCGTCGCGGTGACCATCGTCGGCAGCCGCGATCAGGGCGCGGTGCCATTGCGCCGGCTCGTGCCGTCACTTGCGCTCAGCGCTCTTGGCGCTGTGTGCATCGGATGGCAGGCACTCGCTGCGCCCGCGGCTACGTCCATTTTGAAACAAGCGGCCGGATTGCTGTGCGCAGTGGGAGCGTTGGTGTCGTGGACATGCTATGCAGTAGGCAACAGCCGCTGGCTGGTACGGCTCGATCACGTGTCGGCGCATGAGTGGAATCTGCTGACCGGCGTGGTGACTTGCATCCAGGCAATCCTGCTTATTCCTGTTGCATTGGTTCTTGCCACCGAATCTCACGCTGCGCTGGCCTGGACAAAGCTCGCGGGTGTTGCGGCGGGCGTCGCCATCCTGGCATCGATGGTCGGCAACTCCTTGTGGAACCGGATGAGCAAGCTGCTGCCGCTCACGCTGGTGGGGCAGATGATTCTGTTCGAGACCCTATTTGCACTGATCTACGGATTTCTGTGGGAGCAGCGGCTACCCACTGTGCTCGAGTGTGTTGCATTCACACTCGTGGTCCTTAGCGTAGTCTCGTGTCTGGCGGCGCATACGCAGCCCCGCCGTAGCGTCAGCCCCGCAACAGCGCCGCCATGCTCCGACGCTCATTCCCGAACGGGCTCATGATGGCGTGGGCCGTCGATTGTGAGTCTGCGGGCAGGCAGTATTTGGTGAACGTGGCCAGCGTGCCAGCCGGTCCGACATCGATATAACGGTAAGCACCGAGCTGCTCCAGCGCGGCGATCGTCTCTTTGAAGCGGATCGGCTCGCGCACCACGCGCCAGAAAAAATCATTCGACAGCTCGGTAGACAATGTCGCTTGTCGACAGCATGCCAACGGCAGCGTGCCTGACGTGCGAGGAATCGAGCTCATGAATGACTCGAAGGGCGCTTGCGCATCGTCGATCCATTGCGAGTGAAATGCGTATGAAACCGGCAGGCGCTGATAAACCACATCGTGCTCGCTGAGCGATGCCTCGATCTGCGCCAGATTGCTTTGCGGCGCCGAGACCACGATGTGTGAAGAGAAGTTGACGGCGGCTAGCTCGCTGCGCTCACGAAGAAAGGGCTCCGCGTACAAGGTCTGATCGCCCAGCACCGCAATCATGCCGCCACGATCGCAGCAAGCCTCAAACGCCGCAGCCTGCTGAATTACAGCAGCGAGTGCATCTTCCACGCGCGTATGGCCTGCCACCGTGGCAGCCGCGAAGGAGCCCAAGCTTGCGCCAAGCGTGATATCGGGAGTGATGCCAGCGTGAAGCAGGCTCTGCGCCAGCGCGTACTCGACCATGAATATCGCCGGATGAGTCTGCAACGTACGATCGAAGGTCTCGCGCTCGGGGACAGAGTAGATCGCATCGACGACCCGCTCGCCGGACAGGCTTCGTGCCAGCTCGTCCAGGCGCAACATCCATTCGCGAAAGATCGGGTCGTGCTCGAACAGGTCCTGACCCATTCGAAAGTAATGCGAGCCCTGGCCCGAGAACATGAAAACGACTTTGCGCTTCGGCATCGCGAACTCCCCACGAATGGCAGTACACAGGATCGTGGCACGATGCAGCTACTGTCATTCTTTGCAGGCGGCTTCCCGAGCCAGTTCGGCTACCTTTTCCTCACGTAGAAGAACCGTTACCAGGACGTGACGGGGCGGAGCCTGCGCCAATCACAGGGATGTCGCCCTTACACCATTGCGTACTGATTCGTTGCAGACCATGCGCGCTCGCGATCGCGAGCAGCGCAATTATTTTTATTGCTGCGAACCAAGGTGGTGCGATCTCAAGATTGCCGGAGGAGGAGTTATGAGCATGCATACGTGCGATGAGTTGAGCGAGGCGGAACTGGATCTGATGGAGCGTCGCGTGGCCGCGGCAACCGTCGGGCCGTGGCTTCCCGACAGCGCGGACGCGGAGCTTGCAACCAACGTCAGCGTCATCGAGCTGGGCTTGTGCAACGAGCTCGGCACATTCAAATCGATCGAGCTGGTCGGCGCGAGCGAAGCGGACCACGAGTTCATCGTCAACGCCAGGCAAGACATGCCGCGACTGCTCCAGGAAGTGCGCTACTTACGTGCGCGCCTGCAATCGCTCGGCACGTCACTGGACGATATCGAGACACACACGCTCAGAACCACCGGCGAGGAAACATATCTGCTGGCGCCGTCGATGTAGCTGACCGCTACAGGCGCGGGCAAGGCCATTCACTTGGGGATCACGTCATGGATATGCAGATTGATGACGAAATCGAGGCCGCGGCGCATGACTACGGTCGTGTGCTGCGGCTGCTGAGGAGCCTGCCCGATCACTGCGCCCTGGATGTCGGCGCGCTCGCCGATCAGGTCGGCGCAGACAAGCTGGAGCTCATCCAGTGGGTGCGGGCGGACATCACGTTCGCCCGACTCATCGAGTCCAAAGTAACCAAGTAGAGAATCCAGATGATCGACAACGAGCGGCTGGTCGAGCTGACCGAGTCCTATCTGAAGTCGCTGGTGCGCGCGGCAGTCGGCTCGATGAGCGCGGATTTCGCTGCGTCGGCGCCGTTCGGGGAGCTGGGCGTCGATTCGTTTCGCGTCTTGAAAATCATCAAGGCGCTGGAAGCGGATTTCGGCCGCTTGCCGAAAACCCTGCTGTTCGAGAACTTCAACGTCGCCGACTTGGCGCAGTATTTCATTGCCAAGCATGAGCAGACGTTGCGCGCGCGGCTGTCCTCGGAGTCCGCGGAGGCGAGCACGAAGAGCGCTGTCTCGCATGTTTCCGAGGCTGTCGTAAAGCAAGTGGTGCAGCTTCGTCCTGCGGCGCGCCCCATTCTTATGGCGGAGCGCGAGGCTTACGCGCATCCGGAGTTCGGCTCTGTGCTTCGGAGTATCTTCGAGCAATATAAGAACGAAGGCTCGGTGTCGCGTGGGACGAGGAACATCGCGCCCAACCTGTTCATCGGCAGCGAGCGCCACGGCTTTTTCCACTACAGCCGTAGCACCGACATCATCCTGGCCTACACGTACACCGGCCCCAGAGATTACTTCCCGACGCTCGCGAAGGAGCTCTACGAGCACTGTGCCAGCCGCAAGCTCAGCGTCAATATCGTGTACGACGAGGAGACGCCATCGATCTGTGGCATCCCGTTCTCGTCGACGCCGTTCGGCGCTTTGCAAAGAGTTCTGAACCTGCAGCAATTCACGCTCGACGGCAAGAGCATGCGTCGACTGCGCTATCAGGTGTCGAAGTTCGAGAAGGCCGGCAACTGTCGTACCGAAGAGTTTCGCTGCGGGGCGGATCCCGAAGTCGCTCGCGCCATTGCTGGAATCATCGACCTGTGGTGCGCGGCGCGGACCATGGTCAATCCGCTCATTCACATCGTAAAGGACGAGATCCTCGCCGGCACCCTCGATCCCCAGCACCGCATCTTCGTGACCTATCTGGACGATGTGCTCCAGAACGCCATTCTCATCTCGCCATTGGCGGCCGAGCAGAACGGCTACCTGATGGATCTGGAGTTCTACCCGGACAGCATGCCGCTGGGCGGACTGGAGTTCACGATCGTCAAGATCATCGAACAGCTGGTCGCCGAAGGCTGCGATGTGTTGAGCCTGGGTGGCACTTACGGCTGCAAGCTGGGCGACTCAACCATCCCAGACCCAGCCGTCGAGAAGATTCTCGACGATCTGCGCATGCAGAACATCTTCAACGATGAAGGCAATCTGCAGTTCAAGAACAAGTTCCGTCCGCTCAACAAGCCCATCTTCCTGTGCCGGCCACGCGGTCAATCGAACGCCGATGAGGTGCTCGACATCATCATGATGATCGCGGATCCGATGAAGATGCAGACGTCGGATGCCGAGAATCAAGAGGTCGTACGCGCCGGGGATCAAGTGGCCGAGGCGATCATCGAAGGTGAGGCGCGATCCGCCGATCTGCTCCAGTGCGGGTTCAATCCGCTCAATCTGCTGCCGCACCAAGTCGAGTTCGATCTGAAGACGGATTCGTGGGCGCAGCTGCGGCTACCGGCGATCGAGAACCAGCGCAGGCTGCTAAGCGCGCAGTTGCATCAGCGTGTGGACCTGAGCGCGACACTGACGAGTCTGTTTCCCTTCTCGCATTTCGCGTTGACGACGTCAGGGCGGACTGCGGAGAGCGTGTTCTGCAGCGTGTGGCCGCGCAAAGGCGTCGTTCTGCAGAACTTGCTGTTCCCCACAACCATCTTTCACCAGATGGACAATGCTCTGGTACCGACGGAGCTGCCTCACGCAGAGGTTTTCCGGCTCGACTCGACGCACTCGTACAAAGGCGAGATGGACTGGGCGGGGCTGCAGAGAGAAGTCGCGCGAGATCCGGCGTCCATTGCCTTTGTGTGCATCGAAGTCAGTGACAACGCGACGGGCGGGCACCCGGTCTCGATCGAGCACCTGAAGCGAGTCAAGCAACTGCTGAGCAAGGCATCCATTCCGCTGGTGCTGGATGGCACTCGGATCGTGGAGAACGCTCAGTTCGTCATCGAGAACGAACCCGGCTATGCGGGCAAAACGGTTTGGAGCGTGGTCCGCGAAATCCTGGGATTTGCGGACGTTGCTCTGTTGAGCTTCGGTAAGGACTTCTGTGTCACCGGCGGATTGATCGCCGTCAACGATTCTAAGTTGTTCCAGCAGTTGCAGGAGCGTATCCGGGCGCAGGGTTGCGGTTTGAGTGGCGTCGACCGGAAGCTGCTCGCTCTAGCCCTCCAGAAGCGGGAGTACATCGAAAGTCGGACATCGCGTCGCAGACAGTCCGTACGGCGGATTTGGGATGCATTGAAAGCGCACGGCGTACCTGTGGTGCAGCCTGCTGGGGCGCATTGCATCCTGATCGATGTGAAACAGGTGCTCGAGTTCAAGGACTTCAAGTGTCCGGTCGCTTCGTTTCTGGCCTGGATGTTCCTCAACACCGGTATTCGCGGCGGCGCTCACAACGCCGGCATGCAAAGGAATACAGTCATCAATGATCTGGTGCGCCTGGCGATTCCGTTGGGGCTCACGGAAGAGCAGGTCGACTCGATCATCGATCGGCTCCAGGGACTGTTCGCTCAGCGCAAGAATATTCCCGAGCTCGTGCCGGTGCAGGAGTCCGTCGAGTCCGTGGGTGATATCCACGGTCGATACAGACTCATCCAGTATCACAATGCGTCAGGACGCATCGTTAGCCAGACATCCAAGGGCGAGGTCGTTTCGCGGCCAGCAGAGCGCGCGCTGCCATCGCCATCGCACGAGATTCAATCCAGCGACATCGCCATCATCGGCATGGCGGGGCGCTATCCTCAGGCGAACAACCTGCAGGAGCTGTGGCAGAGCCTCGTATCAGGTAAGGACTGTATCGAACCCATCTCCGAGGCGCGTCTGGCGCTGCGCTCCCGTGGCAGCGAGAAGTATCGGGGTGGATTCATCGCCGACGTCGACAAGTTCGATGCGCGCTTCTTCAACATTTCGGCGCGCGAGGCGGAAGTCCTGGATCCCCAGGAACGTCTGTTTCTCGAAGTGGCCTATGAGACGCTCGAAGATGCCGGCTACTACCCGGAGTCTTTGAGCTGCGACAACAGCCGCGAAGTGGGGGTGTTCGTCGGCGCGGTGTGGTCGATGTATCAAATGCTCGGTCTCGAAGAGCGCATCGGCGGCAGTGTCGTCAATCCCAGCTCCTTCTTCTGGAGCATCGCCAATCGCGTTTCGCACTGGATGAACTTCTCGGGCCCGAGCCTGACCGTCGATACAGCCTGTTCCGCAAGCTTGACTGCGCTGCATCTCGCTTGCGAGGCAATCAGGCGGGGCGAATGCTTTGCCGCGCTCGTTGGCGGCGTCAATCTCGATTTGCATCAGGCCAAGCTCGACCTCAACTCCGCGGGCGGATCCTTCTCGCGCGACGGGGTCTGCCGTTCGTTCGGCAAAGGTGCGAACGGCTATGTCTCCGGCGAAGGCGTCGGAGCAGTGTTGCTGAAGCGGCTGGATCAGGCGATCGCAGATGGCGACAACATTCACGGCGTTATCAAGAGCGTTGCCGTAACCCACAGTGGCCGTACTAGCGGTTACACCGTTCCTGGGCCGCAGTCGCAGAGCAAGTTGATCCTGAAAGCCCTGCAAAGCGCCGATATCGATGCGCGCACCATCGGTTACATCGAGGCGCACGGGACAGCTACGGATTTAGGCGACGCCATCGAGATTGCGGGTCTGACTCGCGCATATCAGGAATACGGTGTCGAAAAGCAGAGCTGTCCCATCGGCTCGGTCAAAACCAACATCGGGCATTTGGAAGCGGCGTCCGGCATCGTCGGTGTGCAGAAAGTTCTGCTGCAGATGAAGCACCGGACGTTGGTGCCGTCGCTGCACTCGTCTGAGCTGAACGAAGGCATCGACTTCGCAGGCTCGCAGTTCTATGTACAACAGCGGGTCGAGGAGTGGACGCCGAGAGAGGTGGATGGCGCGCAGTTCCCGCGACGCGCGGGGATCAGCGCGATCGGCGCGGGCGGAACGAATGCTCACGTCATTATTGAGGAACACGAACGGGGGCCGCGACCCGATCAGTCGTGCGACCGCAAGGACAGAATCTTTCCGATATCCGCCGACAGCGAGGCTCAGCTGCGCGAAGCCGTCGAGCGCTTGCATGATTTTCTAGCCAGTCATCCCAGCTATTCAGCGGACGATGTAGCGCACACCTTGCAGAAAGGCCGGAAGTCATTCGACTACCGCCTCGCCGTGATCGCTGGCTCGCTCGATGAACTGGCGGCAAAGCTCAGCGCGCACCTGCAGGGACGCTCCGACGACTCCGTGATGAACGGCTACGCGAAGAATGCCGCCGGTGTGACTGGGCTGCTGAACTCCACTGAAAAGCAGGAGTTCATCGAGCTGCTGGTTCGTAGCGGCGATCCTCGCAGACTGGCGCGACTGTGGTGCGATGGCGTGATAGCGGATTGGCGAGACTCGGGTTTCGCGCAAACCGGCAGGAAGGTCTCACTGCCCACGTATCCCTTTGCAGGCGAGCGCTACTGGCTAAAGAAACACAAAGCGCCGGCCGAGTTGGCGGTGAAGCCTGTGCAGGTCGTTGCCGCGCCCACTCCGAAGAGCAAGCGGGCGGAGAAGTATCACTTCTCCTTCGGTAGCACGGAGTCTCTGGCGGCGGGAACTATCAATCTGGGCCTCGAGGAGAAGGTCCGGCTGTTCGTGCGGCAGCTGATCGCCACTCAACTGCGCACCGGCATCGAGGAGGTTGACGACGCTCGCCATCTGATGGAGACGGGCATCACCTCGCTGGACATGGCGGAGATGACCCAATCGATCAAGCTCCGGGTCGAGGAGGACTTCTCACCGATCGTGTTCTTCGAGTGCACGACCATCCGGTCGTTCGCAGCGCTGCTGGCGCAGCGATATGCGTCGGCCTTCGAGAAGCTAACCGTCACTCGGCTGACCGTCGACGAGCATGAAACGGTCGTGCCACTGAGAAAGAGGGTCGAGCCGGCGCAGTCCGTGTCGCTGCACCTGCACGACGCGGACTCGGAGCTAGCGGTCGGCAACCTGGAGGCGCTCGCGCCCGCGCACCAAGGAAAGATACGGCGATTGTTCCTTACCGGCGCCACGGGGTTTCTTGGCAGCCATGTGCTGGCGGAGTTTCTTGGCGCCGACCCAGATGCGACGGCCTATTGTCTGGTGCGCGCTGCGAGCAATGAGCAGGGGCTGCAACGCATCCTGAAGCAGGCGGAAAAGTTCGAGCTGCCTATCGACGGGACGCGCATCACGGTGGTGTGCGGTGACATCGCTCAACCGAAGCTGGGGCTGTCTGCGGAGGATTGGGAACTGTGCGCCCGCGAGACGCAGCAGATTGTGCATGCCTCCGCGCGTGTGAACCATATCGAGGGATACGCCACGTTCCGCGATTCCACGCTCGGGATGAAGGAGATCATTCGGCTCGCCAGTACCGATCGGGTGAAGCTGATTCAGTTCGTCTCAAGCATCGCCGGCTGTGCCTTGAAGATCGGCGAGGAGTTCTCGATCTTCGAGAAAGAGGCCTTCGTCGAAGCCGGGGCGCAAGTGTACGGCGGCTATGGCCAGTCGAAATGGGTGCAGGAAACGCTGCTCAGGCGCGCCGCCGAGCGCGGCGTTCCCTATGTGATCTACAGGTTCGGCGAGCTTTCCGGTTCGGCGCTTACCGGGCTTGGGCAGACCGATGACATCGTGCATCGCCTGCTGCAGATGAGGCTGGCGGTGGGATGTCGAGAGAAGGTGTCGAACGATGTGCTTGACATGTTGCCCGTCGACTTCGCCGCCCGGCTGATAGTGAACACCGGCGGCAAGCCGGAACTGTGGAACACCATCCTGCATGCGACTCATCTGAAGCCGTACAGCTTCGCCAACATGTATCGCCGGGCGCAGAGCCACGGGCTGCAATTCACTCCGGTGACTCGCGCGGCTTACCTGTCGCGCTGCTACGACTTCGTCCGGTTCATTCATTCCATCAATCCCGTGAATGGGTTCGTGCTCGAGTGCGTGCTGCGCGATGCCGAAGGCTCGGTGCGCGCCCGCAAGATGATGGATGCGTACTTCTCCGTGATCTTCCCGTTCGCCCAGGACAATTTCCGGCGCTCGTTGCAAGTGCTGGGGCTGGCGTTGCCCGAGTGGGGCGCGTTGATCGACTCGTACTTTGCTCGCTGGAATCGGGAGGATTGCGGATTCATGGCGAGAATCGCCGATTACCGGCGCTGGACGCAGATGGATGCCAAGGGCAAAGCGGTGCCGGGCGCCGCGCAGGAAGAAGTGCTGCTGGGGAAAGTCAATGAAGCCTAAGAAAGTTCTGATCACGGGCGGCAACGGTCATGTGGGCAACACTCTGGCCAAAACGCTGTGCGAGCGCGGCTATGACGTGCGCGTCACCGTGCGCAACCCCGAAGAGGTTCGGTCGGCTGAAATTTTCGCCGGCTACTCCATCGAGCTGTATCAAGCCGACATCAGAAATGAAGCGGCCATCGCCAAGGCCATGCAAGGCGTCAGCGGCGTGTTCCAGGTGGCGGCACTCTACAACTACGATGAACAGAGCCTCGGCGAAGGGATCGTTGCGAACAATACCGCGGGCAGTCAGGCAGTTCTGCGGGCTGCCAGCGCATGCGGCGTCGAGCGTGTTGTGTTTACCAGCAGTATTGCCGCGGTCGGCTTCGGCGGCACGCAGGAGCAGCCGCTGACCGAGACGAGTTGGAGCGATCCGGCCGATCCGTACTGTCGCTCCAAGCTCGAAAGCGAGCAGGCGGCCTGGAGCTATGCGAAAACGCAGGGGCTCGATCTGATCGCGCTCTGTCCTAGCGTCGTGTTGGGCCCGAACTTCTACAAACATACGCCGAGCACCATCAACGTCGGCGCGTGCATCAACAATCAGGTGCCGTTCCGACTGCCCATGCAGTTCTCGGTGGTCGATGTGCGAGACGTCGCAGACGCGCACATCCGCGCCTTCGAGAGCAAGCGCGCATCGGGGCGCTATCTGGTGACGGGAACGAACATTCGCGATCTGATGAGCGCGCTCAAGGAGATCGAGCCCGACATGGTGCTGCCCGAGCGCACGCTGACGGTCGACGAGGCGAAACAACTGGCCGAGAAGGCCGGCATGCCGGTCGAGCTGGTCGGGCAGCCGTACTTGTATTGCGACGAGAAGATTCGCTCCGAGCTGGGCTGGCAGCCGCGACCGCTGACTGAAACCTTGCGCGATACCGTCGCGTGGATCAAAGCCCGAGACCTGTAACCTAACTCTGGAAACGAACATGACTGATCGCGTCACGGATCGAGAATATGACGTCATTGTCGTGGGCTCAGGCACCTGCGGGGCTACGCTCGCGCGAGAGCTGGCGCGTCGGCACAAGAAGGTACTGATCCTCGAGCAGGGCCAGGACCACACGCTGCGCGAGACCTTCTCGTCCATGGCTGCCGTCACCAAGGAGTACTCCGTCGGCAAGGACTTGAAGGCGGCGACCGCAGTCACCGTTGGCGGCTCGACCAGCTTGTACTTCGGCGTCTGCAAATTGCCGACCGCCGAGACGTACGCGAGCCTTGGCATCGATCTGTCCGCGGAGGTCGCGGAGGCCAAAAGGGAATTGCCCGTTGCGGAGTTGCCCGACCAATTCTTGTCACCGCAGTCCCTCGTGTTGCGCAAGAGCGCCGCTGAGCTGGGATACAAGTTCAAGAAGAACCTCATGCTCGTCGATCAATCCAAGTGCGACTCCGGGCGCTACGAGTATGACGCGCGTTGGAAAGCGAAGAGCTATGTCGAGGAGGCAGTCGACTTCGGTGCCACGCTCATCACGCAGGCCGCCGTGACGAGAGTGCTCATCGAGGATGGCCGTGCCGTTGGTGTCGAGTACAAGCACAAGCAAGGCTTCATGCGCACGAAGCTGTGTACGGCGCGAGGCAAGCGCATCGTGTTGAGCACCGGCGCGCTGGCCACGCCAAAGTTGCTCATTGACTGCGGAATCAAAAACATCGGCGATCGCGGTTTCTTCTGCAAGCCGGCGTACATGGTTTGCGGCACGGTGCCTGGGTTGCAGGCGACAGACACCTTCGTCGGCAATCAGGATATCGAGCTCGGCAAGGGCTTTTCTCTGGGCGACGGCGCGATGAGCTCGCTGTTGTTCAAGCTGGTCATGCTGGCCAACCTCAAGTGGCGCTATCTGTTCTCGTTCTCGAAGATGCTGTCGATGGGGATCCTGATCTATGACTCCATGGGCGGCGAGGTCGGTAAGGACGGCAGCTTCCGCAAGCAGTTGACGGCGGCGGAGCTGCAGAAGCTGCAGGACGCGGAGCAGATCGCCATTGAAATTCTGAAGAACGCCGGTGCGCGGAACATTTTCCGCACCAAGCTGATGGCGGGCATTCCCGGCGGCACGATCAGGATCAAGGAGCATGTCGATGAGAACCTGCAGACGGATATCAGCCATCTGTATGTCTGCGATCACTCACTGATGTCGGATGTGATGATAACCCCGACATTCACGCTCATCTGTCTGGCCAAGCGCCTCGCCAAGCACCTCTCGGCCTCCCTGCAACCCTCGCAAGCTCGATCTGCGCCGGCACTCAAAGTCGTGGCGCGCGCGAGCTGACGTTCAAGCCGCAGTTTCAACTGGAAGAACTCGCCATGAAAGCACGATTTGCCAAACTGGGTCTCGTCCTACGCAAGATGTTCCTGCCCACGGTCGCGGCGCTGACCGTCGTTGCGGTGTTCGCTCACTTCGCCTGGAAGTACTCGGGCTCGAGTGAGTGGGAGCTCAAGAAGGACGAGAACGGCGTCCGCGTCTACACCATGAAGACGCCGGGATCCACGTTGCTGAAAGTCAAAGCGGACATGCAGGTGGCGACCAGTCTCACCAGCGCTGTATTCCTGTTGCGTGGTGACGAGTCCACGTCCGATGACTTCGGCGGCAAGGACTTCACTGTCGTCGAGCGGATCGAGACGCCGCAGCTGTTCATGGCCTGCTATTCGGCCAAGCATCCCATGCCGCCGCCTTTTCGAACCAAGGAAATGGTCGTGATGCTCAACTATGCGCAGGACAAGGCGACCAAGAAGGTCGAGATCAACGTGCAGGCCGCGCCGGGTCGCACGCCGCCAAGCCCGAACACTTCACGCGTCACGCATCTCAACAACATCTTTCGTCTCACGCCGCTGCCCAACGGACTGATCGATTGGGAGATCACGCTGGATGTGGACATGGGGCTGTTCTATCCGCTCGCCAACTTGTCCATGCCCGAGTATTTGTTCAAGGACTTGAGCTATCACAAGACGCTGGTGCTGACGGAGAAATATCAAGCGGCGCGGCTCATCTCGGTCGAGGAGCCGGGCAGCGCCGCGCCTGCACTTACATCCAGTCTGCAGGAATCACTCTAAGGGAGCTGGAAAATGATCGATTCAACATCGCGTGCGCCTGGCAGGGGCGCCAGAGCACTCAAGCGCGCGGGCATCGCGTTGGGCGTCGTGCTGGTTGCGCTGTTCGGTGCTCACATCGCGTGGACCAACTCCGGTTCCAACGAATGGCAGCTCGTCAGCGATCAGGACGGCATCCGGGTCTCGGCGTTGAAGACGCCCGGCTACAGCTTGATGAAGTACAAGGTCAACGTGCGCTTCGATGCGAATCTGTCCGAGGCGTTGTTCATGTTGACCGATCTGGACACCGGCAAGGACTTCGGTGCTACGGACATCAAGAGAATCGAGGAGGTGTCCACACCGTCGCTGTTCTACGCCTACGACACCTACAAGCTCACGTTGCCAAAGCCCTTCGGCCAGGTCGAGGTGGTGCTGCTGAACCAGTGCTACGAGGACCCGAAGACAAAGCAGTTTCACATCAATGTGTACGCGGCTCCCAACAGGATTCCGCGGGCAGGCGACATCCCGCGAATCGTTCATTTGAGCAACAACTGGACGCTGACGCCGGTGGAAGGGGGCGTGGATGTCGAGTCCGTGTCGGAGATGGATCTCGGACTGCCATACGTGCTGGCGAACCTCGCGATGCCTGAGGTGATCGGTGGTCAGATCAAGGCGATGCGCGAAGTGATGAAGACGGACCGCTACAAACACGGCAAGCCGGTGTTGCTCAGCTCGACTCAAGAGCCGCGTTGATCCCCAGGAACCGCTGAAATGGATGATTTGCACGTCGTCGCCGCCGCGGCGGAGCTGAGCGCGCGTGGCTATATCGTTCGGCGCGCCGACGAGAGCGATCTGGCTCGTCTGGTTGAGCTCGAAGCGCTCTGTTGGCAGCACACACGCAGCTCGCAGCAGCAGCTTCACGCGCGCCTGCAGCGATATCCCGATGGCCAGTTCGTACTGGAGCGCTCTGGTCAGGTGCTGGGCGTCGTCTACAGCCAGCGCATTCGAGATGTGGATGCCCTGGCGAGTCGGTGCGCCACCGACGTGCACGAGTTGCATGATGAGTCGGGCTCGATCGTGCAATTGCTGGCGCTGAATGTCGATCCCGCGGTCCAGAATCTGAGTCTGGGCGATCAGCTGCTGGAGTTCATGTTACAGCGCTGCGGTTTGCTCGAAGGCGTCGATCGGGTCGTCGGAGTGACCTTGTGCAAGCGCTTCGACGCCGCGAATGGGCTTGCTTTCGACGAGTACATCCAGCGCCAGGATGGGCGCCAGGATCCGGTACTGGCGCTACATTGCTCGCACGGCGCCACGGTCGTCCGTTCGATCGCGAATTATCGGCCGGAGGACGCGGCCAACCAGTGCTACGGCGTGCTGGTGTCCTACGACATTCGTCACCGGCAGACGCGACTGCAAGCTGATCGATCGGCGGCGGAGAACGCTGCATTTGATCGGGAAGAGGTAAGTCGCTTCGTGCGAGCTGAAGTCGCACGGGTCATCGGCGATGCGCACGATCTCGATGCTGCGCGGCCCCTGATGGAAATGGGCCTGACTTCCGCCGATCTGCTGCAGCTGCAGTTGCAGATGGAGCGGCGGTTCGGTCGCACGCTTCGGCCAGGATTTTTCTTCGAGCACAACTGCGTCGACAAGGTGGTTGCGTACTTCGCGGCAGGCGCAGCTGTGCCCAAGAAAGAGATCGCGCCGACTCAGGAAATCGGCGCGCGTGGGTGCAAGGACATTGCCATCGTCGGCATCGCTTGCAGGCTGCCGGGTGGCATCGAGAAGCCCGATGATCTGTGGGACGTGTTGTCGGCGGCGAAATGCGTCATCGGCTCTTTTCCAAGGACCAGAGGCAACTGGCCTTCGGTTGCGGAGTATCCGGGAATCGACCAAGGCGGTTATCTCACGGACGGTGACGCATTCGACGCCTCGTTCTTCCGTGTGTCGCCGACGGAAGCCCAGATCACCGATCCGCAGCAACGGATCTTGCTCGAGCTCGCGTGGACCTGTCTGGAAGACGCTGGCGTGTTACCCGCGCATCTGCGAGGTACACGCACGGGAGTGTTCGTTGGCGCGAGCAATTGCGATTACAGCCGATTGATCCAGACCGCGAGGGTCGAAACCGAGGCTCACCATGCTACCGGCAGCTCGCTGGCGATCATCGCCAATCGACTGTCGTACTTTCTCGACCTGTCTGGTCCCAGCATGCTGATCGACACGGCATGCTCATCCTCACTGGTGGCGCTCCACACCGCCATTCAATCCATACACGCCGGCGAATGCGACAGCGCGCTGGTCGGTGGCGTCAACTTTATTTGCCATCCCGACTTGAGCGTGGCCTATCACAAGGCCGGCATGCTCGCGCGCGACGGTCGTTGCAAGGTGTTCGACGTCCGCGCAAATGGTTACGTGCGGGCCGAAGGCGGCGTGATGTTGCTGCTCAAGCCGCTGAGCGAAGCCATTCGAGCGCAGGACAATATTCATGCGGTCATCAAGGGCAGTGCGGTCAATCATGGCGGCCTCACCGGCGGCCTGACGGTTCCTGATCCGAAGAAGCAGAGCGAATTGCTGATCGCGGCCTGGAACAGCGCGGGCATTTCGCCGCGCGAGCTGAGTTACATCGAAGCGCACGGTACTGGCACGTCGCTGGGCGATCCTATTGAAGTCCAGGGAATACAAACGGCGTACTCCAACCTGGCCGGCGTCAGCGCCGACAAGACGTGCGCGGTAGGCTCGATCAAGAGCAATCTCGGTCACCTGGAATCGGCGGCTGGCATCACCGGTGTACTGAAAGTCGTGCTGTCGATGCAACATCGGCAGCTGCCGGGACAACCGACGTTCGAGACGCTCAACCCCAAGATCTCTCTGGGCGAGACGCCGCTCTACATCGCCGCGCGCCATCAAGACTGGCTTTCCAAGCAGCCTCGACTAGCGGGCGTGAGCAGCTTCGGTTCCGGCGGCGCGAATGCGCATTGTGTCGTTCAGGAGTATGTGGCGGAAGCTCAGGAAATCGCAGGCACCGCTGAGACTGATTACCTGTTCGTGATATCCGCGGCCGATGAAGCACGCCTTCGTGCTTATGCCAGCAAGATCGTTGAGTGGCTGGAACCGAACGATTCTGGCGGCCGCTGGGCAGATGCCATCTACACCTGGCAAGTCGGCCGCACCGCTATGAAGCGTCGCCTTGCGATAAAAGTCAAAGACGCAGTTGAGCTGCGTAGCAAGTTGCAGCAGTGGTTGAGCGAGTCGGATTGTCCAGTCGATACGTGGCTGGATGAAGTCAACTCGCGAGACTCGGGTGCCGCTCGCTTGTGGCAGGAGGAAGCGGGACAGCAACTGGTCGAGCGAGCGCTCGCCGAGAGAAACCTGAGCCAGCTCGGCGCCTTCTGGACTTCGGGCGCCGATGTCGATTGGCGCAGGCTGTATGCCGCTGAGCCACGGCGCATCAGTGTGCCGACCTATGCATTCGCTCGTGAGAGCCATTGGATCAGGCCGTCCGAAACTGAGGCGAGCGCACCGACGCAGGCTCGTGCTGCGAGCCATCTGTTGGTGACTCCTGTTTGGGAGGCGGCCGGGTCATCCGCACGCGACGATGCGGACAGTGGCGCTTTTCGCGAGCATCGAATCCTGCTGTGCGAGCTGCCGGCAGTCGATGCCGAAGCGATGCGGGCGTTGACTCAGGCGCATCGTTGTTCTCATCTGCGCTGTGACTCACCGTCAGAGCAGATCGGCGAACGCTATGTCGATCATGCTCTGGCTTGCTTCGAAGAAGTGAAGCGGATACTCGCCGAAAAACCTCGTGGCCGAGTATTGCTCCAAATCGTCATCCCTCAGCGGCAGGGAGCGACGTTGCTGACCGGCCTATCCGGACTGCTCAGCACCGCCACTCGCGAGAATCCACAGTTCATCGGGCAGATCATCCTGACGGAAGCAGGGCTGGATGCGGACGCCTTGGCGGCGCAGCTGCGCCGTGAGAGGGAGCTATCCAGCGACACGCTCATCAAGTACTCGCAAGGGCAGAGGCAAATCCTGCGTTGGCAGGAAGTCCCTGCGACACAGCCATCGTTGCTCGCGTTCAAGCACGATGGTGTCTACCTCATTACGGGTGGGTTGGGCGGATTGGGCATGCTGTTCGCGAAGGAAATCCTTCGCCATGCCGTTCGGTCTCGGATCGTGCTGACCGGTCGCTCTGCACTGAGCGACGAGCAACGCCAACGTCTCGACGAGCTGGCGTGCCTGGCAGCGGAGCGGGGCGGATTTGCGCCGGAGTATCGGCAGTTGGATCCGACGGATCCGAATCAGACGCGAGCGGCTATCGAAGCAGTCACCAGCGCGCACCAACGCATCGACGGCATCATCCATTGCGCCGGCATGATCGCGGACAGCTTCATCTTGAAAAAGTCCGCGGAGGGCTTCAAACGCGTCCTTGCGCCCAAGGTCGCTGGAACGCTCAATCTGGACGAGGCGAGCAAAGATCTGCAGCTCGACTTCCTGGTGTTGTTCTCGTCCTTTGCCAGCGCGCTGGGCAACGTCGGACAGGCGGACTATGCGGCCGCCAATGGTTTCATGGATCAGTTTGCCGCGTATCGCAATCACTTGGTCGATGCCGGACAGAGGTGCGGCCACACGCTTTCCATCCATTGGCCCCTATGGCGAGAGGGCGGAATGGCGATGGATGCGCAGAGCGTGGAGACGCTGCGCGAAACGACTGGAATCGAACCTCTGCAGACCGCCACCGGCGTGCGGGTATTTCACGACAGCCTCCTGTCGAGAAATACACGAACGATGGTGCTTGAGGGCGACGTAGCAAGGCTGAGGAACACGCTGGCACGCGCGAACAAAATTCAGCCCACCAGCACAGTTACGGCGACACCCGCCGCGCCAAGCGCGGATCTACTGCGCGAAGCGACCTTGGCGAAGATCAAGCAGCTGTTTGGCGAAGCGCTCAAGCTGCCAGCAGCGAAAGTCGATGCCCACGAGCCTTTCTCCTCGTACGGCATCGATTCGATTCTGATCAACCTGATGAATCGCAAGCTGGCCGAGAGTTTTGGCGACCTCTCGAAAACGCTGTTCTTCGAGCATCGGACGCTCGCCGAGCTCACCGCCTATCTCGTCCAGGCGCACGCAGCAGAGTGCGTCGCATGGACTGGCTCGACGGCACCCGCACGAGCGCCGGTGCCCGCGGCTCCCTCCCGCCGAGTCGAGACTCCCAAGCAGGATCTTCCATCAGCGAGCACCTACCGGAGAGAGCCGGTCGCGATCATCGGTGTCAGCGGTATTTATCCGCAAGCCGCGACGCTGGACGAGTTCTGGAAGAACCTCGCGAGCGGTCGGAACTGTGTCAGCGAGATTCCGCCAGAGCGCTGGCCGCTCGATGGCTTCTATGTTCCAGACGTTGAGCAGGCTGTCGCGGCAGGCAAGAGCTATAGCAAGTGGGGTGGATTCATCGAGCAGTTCGCCCAGTTCGAGCCATTGTTCTTCAACATCTCGCCCCGCGAGGCCATGAATATGGACCCGCAGGAGCGCTTGTTCCTGCAGGAGGCGTGGCGGGCGCTGGAGAATGCCGGCTATACGCGGAGCGATCTGAAGCATCGCTTGCAGCGCAAGGTTGGCGTCTTCGCCGGCATCACCAAAACGGGATTCGAGTTGTACGCGACGCCCACGGCAGCCGTCGATGACGGATTCTTCCCGCGCACGTCATTCAGCTCTGTGGCCAATCGCGTCTCGTATTTTCTGGACATCACGGGTCCCAGCCTGCCGATCGACACCATGTGCTCGTCGTCATTGACGGCGATTCACGAGGCCTGCGAGCACATCAATCGCGGCGACTGCGAGATGGCCTTCGCAGGTGGCGTCAATCTTTATCTGCATCCTGCGAGCTACACCTGGCTTTGCTCCCAGCAGATGTTGTCTCGCGACGGCTTGTGTCGAAGCTTCGGCGCCGGCGGCAATGGTTACGTGCCCGGCGAGGGCGTCGGCGTCGTGCTGTTGAAGTCGCTGTCCAGTGCTCTGCGCGACAACGACAATATTCACGGCATCATTCTGGCGACGCATGTGAATCACGGCGGCAAGGCCAATGGATATACCGTGCCAAGCCCCAAGGCGCAGGCCGAGCTGGTCAGTCGAGCGATCGAGAAGGCAGGAATCAAAGCAGACGACATCAGCTACATAGAAGCGCACGGTACCGGCACGGAGCTGGGCGATCCGATCGAGATCTCCGGGTTGCAGCAAACGTTTGCGACCAGAGCGGATCCCTCAAAGCCATGCGCGATCGGTTCCGCCAAATCGAACATCGGGCACCTCGAGTCGGCCGCGGGAATTGCGGGGCTGACCAAGGTGCTGCTGCAGATGAAGCACAAGGCAATCGCGCCCAGCCTGCACGCGGCCGAGCTCAATCCGAATATCGATTTCACCAAGACTGCTTTCAGCGTCAATCAACGCTTGTCACCTTGGTTGGTCGGAAACGAAGCTCCCCGCATCGCGGGCATCTCGTCGTTCGGCGCTGGCGGCTCCAATGCACACATTCTCGTGCAGGAGTTTCGCGCTGCTGCGGCAGACCGAACCGTCGACCAGCAGCACGCCATTCTGCTGTCAGCTGGCAGTCCGGAACAGCTGCGCCAGAGAGCGCGGGATTTACTCAGCTTCGTCCAGGAAGATCAAGCAATCGACCTGAGATCCATGGCCTACACGCTGCAAGTGGGCCGCGAAGCCATGGAGGCGCGACTGGGCATCCTGGTGCGCTCGGTCGAGCAACTGGTGGGCAAGCTGCAGGCCTGTCTTGCTGGTGAGAGAGACATCGAAGACGTCTACCAGGGTCAAGCCAAGAGCGACCAAGAAACCCTGCGCCTGTTTGGCGGCGACGAGGATTTCCTGGCGACGCTGGAGCGATGGCTGGCGCGACGAAAATTATCCAAGCTGCTGGAGTTGTGGACCAAGGGATTGGACGTGGAGTGGGACAAGCTCTACGAGGTGGACAGGCCGCGACGCATGGCGCTGCCGACGTATCCCTTCAACAAGGAGCGCTATTGGATCGACGCCGTGGCAGGCGTGCGGGCGTGGGATAGCGCGTCTGCGCCTTCAGCGGCGCCGGCAGTGCATCCGCTACTGCACACGAACACGTCCGATCTCAGCCGGCAAAGCTATACCGCTGTCTTCACCGGCGACGAGTTCTTCCTGCGTGACCACAAGGTTCAAGGTCACAAAGTGCTGCCCGCGGTCGCTTATCTTGAAATGGCGCGTGCGGCAGTAGATCGAGCGTCTCCAAGCTCGGAGCAGGGGCAGATTCTGGAATTGCGCCACACCGCCTGGCTGCAGCCGATCGCGATTGCCTCCCCGAAGGAAGTCGTCATCGCTCTGTATTTGAATGACAGCGATCCGACCGAGATCGATTTTGAAATCCATAGCGCCGATGCCGAAGCGGCTCATTGCCAAGGGCAGGCGCGATGGATCGCCAGTCAAGCAGCTCCTGCAATCGATCTTCCGCAGCTCAGAGCCCAGATGACGTCGGGCCCGCTGGAGGTCCACGAGTTCTATGACCGCTTCACGCAGTCGGGCATCAACTATGGCCCAGCGCATCGAGCCATTACGGGTCTTCATCTTGGCGATGGACAATTGCTTGCGCAGTTGACTCTGCCCAGCGTCGTCGAGGCGAGTCAGCGGGCGTATGTGCTCCATCCCAGTCTGATGGACTGCGCGCTGCAAGGGTGCATGGCCCTGATTGGAGAGCCAGGGGCCGGGCGCGGGCCGTTGCTGCCGTTTGAGCTGGACTCGTTGCGTGTACTTGCGCCATGCGCGACGGAAATGTTCGCGTGGGTTCGGCGTTCGAACGCTGCGGATTCGCTGAAGTTCGACGTCGATCTTTGTGATCGGCTCGGCAACGTTTGCGTGCAGATGACGGGATTTGTTTCTCGTGTGCTGGAGGCCGACAGCAGGGTGCCGTCATTGCGGCAGGATGCAGGCCAACTGTACTCCCTGGCCCCGATCTGGAGCCGATTGCGCGAGCAGCAAGACGCTCACAAACCGCGTTCGACGGAGAGCATTCTGCTGGTAGGCGAGCAGGAAGCGCCGTTTGACTGGTTGCGAGCGTCGTATCCGCAGGCCGAGTTCTTGCGGCTGCCAGCGAAGGCAAGCATCGAAACCATCCAGGGACTACTGGAACACCGCGCATTTGAGCATTTGCTCTGGATCGCGCCGGATGTGCTGCTGGATAGCGAACTCGACATGAGCCCCGCAAGCATCCTCGCCGACCAGGATAGCGGCGTGCTGGCAGTCTTCCGTATCGCCAAGGCGCTGGTGAACTTGAATCGCGCCGAGCGCGGCTTGCACTGGACGCTCATCACTCGCAACACGCAGAACGTCAGGAAGACCGAGCGAATCTCGCCCACGCACGGCGCCATCTCTGGGCTAGTGGGCAGTCTGGCGAAGGAATATCCAGAGTGGGATCTGCAACTGCTGGACGTCGACGATCTGCAGACCGTCAGTGCCGAGCAATGCCTGACGCTGCCATCGAACAAAGAGGGCGATTGCCTCGCGCATCGCCAGGGAGAGTGGTTTATCGAAGGATTGGCGCGGGTCGGCGCTCTGCCTGGGTCGCCACCGGCTTACAGGCAAGGCGGCGTCTACGTCGTCATCGGTGGGGCTGGCGGCATTGGCGAAGTTTGGAGTCGCTTCATGGTCGAGCACTACCAGGCCGAGCTGGTGTGGATCGGCCGGCGTCCGCTCGACGCTGCGATTGAAGAGAAGCTGCAGTCGCTCGCCAGCTTGGGTCCGAAACCGCGTTACTACAGCGCAGATGCAACCCGGCTGGATTCGTTACAGGCGACGCTCGAGAAGATTCGGGAAGCGTATCCGCGAATTCATGGCGTCGTGCACTCCGCCATCGTTCTGCAGGATCAAAGCCTGTCGCGCATGGACGAGGCCACATTCAGAAGCAGCCTTGCCGCCAAGGTCGACGTGAGCGTCCACATGGACGCCGTGTTCGGCGGCCTGGATCTGGATTTCATGGTGTTCTTCTCGTCGCTGATCTCGTTCACCAAGGCCCCCGGCCAATCCAACTACGCTGCGGGTTGCACTTTCAAAGACAGCTTCGCGCACAACTTGGGCCGACGTCGCAGCTACCCGATCAAGATCATGAACTGGGGCTTCTGGGGCAACGTGGGAATTGTTGCGGCCGAGTTCTATAACCGGCGCATGCAACAGATGGGGTTCGGCTCCATCGAAGCGCAGGAGGCGATGGATGCGCTGAGCACACTCGTCAGCTCGGATGTGAATCAGCTGGCGCTGGTGAAAGCCATCGAGGTTCGAGCGATCGAGGGCATCAGCCGGCCCGAGATCGTGAGCTATGTGCCGAATGTTGCGACCGATGTACTGCTGTCACTACGAGAGAACCTCAGCTCGGGCGTGCCGCCAGCAGCTCTGAAGGAAAGCGTGCTGTCGCCAGACGTGATGGATCTTGCCGAGCAGATCCTCGCGGCAACTCCCCAGTCCGTCGAGCGAGGGCCCGACCCGCTGCTCGGTCGATGGCTCGAGACGAGTATCGACTACCTCACGCAGCGAGGTGTGGCGAAACGCGCCGGATTGGACGAGCTCTGGTCATCGTGGGATGCCAACGAAGCGGTATGGCAGGCGAACGCGAACACGCGAGCGCACCTGGCACTGTTGAAAGCCTGCCTGCAGGCGCTGCCCGAGATTCTGTCCGGCACGCGGCGAGCAGCGGATGTGATGTTTCCTGATTCTTCGTTGCACCTCGTGTCGGGTGTGTACGCGGGCAACGCCGTCTCGGATTACTACAACAACGTGCTGGCACAATCGCTGTGTGCGTGCATCAGGCAGCGGCGCCAGGCGGAGCCGTCGAGCAAGATTCGCATTCTGGAGATCGGCGCTGGAACGGGCGGGACGACTAAAGTGCTCCTGCCCATGCCTGTCTCTTATACACATCTGACGCTG